>DASSAD010000039.1:0-2658 GCA_035685725.1 Amycolatopsis sp.
CTGCGGGAGAACCCGGAGATGTCCTGTCCGGCGAAGGTGACCGTGCCGCTGGTCAGCTCGTGCAGGCGCAGGAGGCACCGGCCGAGCGTCGACTTCCCGCAGCCGGACTCTCCCACCAGGCCGAGCGTCTCCCCTACGCGCACGTCGAGGCTGACGTCGTCCACGGCGCGCACGTGCACAGCGCGCCCGGGCACCAGACCGCCAGGAACGGGGAAGTACTTGCGCACCTTGTCCGCGCGCAGCAGCACGCCGGCGCCTGCGTCCGTCATGATGCTTCCTCTCCCGCGGTCAAGGTCTCCGGCAGCCCCGCGGAGAACAGCAGCAGTTCTGAGCGGTGCTGCTCTTTCTCCTCGGCCGGCAGGTGGCACGCGTCCAAGTGCCCGTTGCCGACCCGGTTGTGCAGCGGCGGGACTTCGGCGCACTTGTCGAACCGGTAGGCGCACCGTTCCGCGAACGCACAGCCAGTAGGCAGCCTGGTCAGTGAGGGCGGCGAGCCAGGGATCGCGTTGAGCCGATCGGGCTTGGGCCGGTCGAGACGGGCGATCGAGCCGAGCAACCCCCAGGTGTACGGATGCTGCGGCCGGTGGAAGATCTCCCGGACGGTGCCGTGCTCCACGATCCTGCCCGCGTACATCACCGCGACCCGGTCGGCCATCTCGGCGACCACGCCCATGTCATGGGTGATGAGCACGACCGACGAGCCGAGGTCCGTCCGCAGCTTCTTGATCAGCGCGAGGATCTGCGCCTGGATGGTGACGTCGAGCGCGGTCGTCGGCTCGTCCGCGATCAGCACCCGGGGGTCGCAGGACAGCGCGAGCGCGATCATGACCCGCTGGCGCATGCCGCCGGAGAAGTGATGCGGGTAGTCGTCCGCCCGCCGTTCCGGGTTGGGGATGCCGACCGCGCCGAGGAGTTCGACCGCCTGCTTGTGCGCCTCGGCCTTGGAGACCTTGCGGTGCGCCCGGATCTGCTCGGCGATCTGCCAGCCCACCTTGTAGACCGGGTTCAGCGACGTCATCGGGTCCTGGAAGATCATCGCGACCTCCGACCCGCGCACGGCGCGCATCTCCTTCTTGTCCAGCGCCATCAGGTCCTGGCCGCGGTAGACGACGGACCCGGCGAAGTGCGCGTTCGGGTCGACGATCAGCCGCATCACCGACATCATCGTGACGGACTTACCGGAGCCCGACTCGCCCACGATGCCGAGCGTCTCGCCCTCGCCGAGTTCGAAGGACACCCCGTCCACCGCGCGGACCACGCCGTCTTCGGTGTCGAAGGTGACCCGTAGGTCGGTGACCTCGAGCAGGGGCACAGGCGGAGCTGGCACTGGCGGGTCGGTGCTGGTTGCGGTCATGACAGCCTCACCCTCGGGTCCAGCCGCGCGTACAGGATGTCCACGAGGACGTTCGCGAGAACGATGAAGAACGCGCCGTAGACCACGGTGGCCATGATCGTCGGCAGGTCCAGGTTGGCCAGCGACTGGTAGGTCAGGTAGCCGACCCCGTGGATGCCGAACACCACCTCGGTCAGCAGCGCCCCGCCGCCGACGAGAACGCCGAAGTCAAGGCCGAACAGCGACACGAAGGTGATCAGCGACGTGCGGAGGGTGTGCCGGACGAGGACGCGCGTCTCGGTGAGGCCCTTAGCTCGGGCCGTCCGCACGTAATCCTCCGACGCTGTTTCAAGCAGTGCCGCCCGCAGCACCCGCGCATACAGCCCTATATAAAGCACGGCCAGCGTCATCCAGGGGATGATCAGCCCCTCGAACCACCGGACCGGATTCTGGGTCAGCGGCGTGTACCCGAGCGGCGGTACCCAGGAGAAGAGGAACGTGTTGTGCAGTGCCGACTGGGAGACGAGGTTGGCTACCTCAGACAGCCAGTAGACCGGCATCGAGATCCCGATCAGCGCGAGCACCATGAGCAGGGGGTCGAGGAACGTGCCGCGGGACATCGCGGCCGCCACGCCCATCGCGATCGCGACGACGACCCAGATCACCGCCGCGCCCAGCACCAGCGAAAGGGTCGCGGGGGCGGCCGCCCCGATCTCCGGCACCACGAGCTGGCCCTGGTCGGAGTAGGAGACCAGCGACCTGGTGATGAAAAGGTTCTTCATCATCAGCAGGTACTGCACGGGCAGAGGCTTGTTCAGCCCGAACTGGGCCCGGATCTGATCGAGGATCTGCGGTGTCGGGTTGCGGCCGGCCAGCGCGCGCGCCGGGTCGATACCGGGAATCGCGAAAAAGATGAGGAAGACGAGCACCGTGATCACGAACAGGACGAGCACGGTCCACAGCAGCCGCCGGACGACGAACTCGGTCACTGCCGTTACACCACCTTTCCGGTGGAGCGGCGCGGCAGCGCGGGCAGCCGCCGCGCCCGGCGGGGGCGGACCACCGTGTGCTTCGCCCGTGGGTCAAGCGCGTCCCGCACGCCGTCGCCGAGCACGTTGAGCGAGAGCACGGTCAGCGCGATCATGATGCCTGGCGCGATCGACACCCAGGGCCGGGTGTAAAGAAGCTGCTGCCCGTCGGAGATGATCGTGCCCCAGCTCGCCTGCGGCGGCTGCACGCCGATGGACAGGAACGACAGCGCCGACTCGGTCAGGATGTTGGTCGCGATCATCAGCGGGAACATCACGATCGCGACCGAGATGACG
>DASSAD010000040.1:0-14556 GCA_035685725.1 Amycolatopsis sp.
GGCGTCGATCGGGTGCCGTTCTTCTACTATCGCGCCAAACTGGAAACCGAGCGTGCGATCGAGGAGTCCGGGCTGCCCTGGACGATCCTGCGGACGACCCAGTTCCACGATCTGATCGCCGCGATGTGGTCCGCGCAGAAGCGGTTACCGGTGATGTTCGTGCCCGGCGGTGTCCGCTTTCAGCCGATCGACGTACGGGAGGTCGCCGGCCGGTTGGGGGAACTGGCGGTGGCTGACGCGCGCGGGAGGGTCCCGGACCTGGGCGGCCCGGAGACGCGAGAGGCGCGCGATCTGGCCCGGATCTATCTGCGCGCGGTGGGCCGCCGACGCCGGCTCCTGCCGGTCCGGCTGCCCGGCGAGGCCGGCCGGGCCTACCGGGCGGGCGGGAACCTGGCGCTGGAGGGGTCGGTCGGCAGGATCACCTTCGCGGAGTTCCTGCGCGGGGCCGAACCCGGCGGACAGGGGCACCAGCTCTAGCCGGCCTTACCACCGGTGAGCCGGGTCCAGAAGAACTCGAAGACCAGCGCCCACTTGTAGGCGAGCTGCTCGTTGTCGGCCGCCCCGCCGTGTCCGCCTTCGATGTTTTCGTGGTAGCGCACATCGTGGCCCTGCTCCCGCATCCTGGCCACCATCTTGCGCGCGTGGCCGGGATGGACCCGGTCGTCCCTGGTCGAGGTGAGCAACAGCGCGGGCGGATAGGTCCGTCTACTGTGGACGTTCTGGTAGGGCGAGTACTCCGCGAGGTAGGCCCATTGCTCGGGGTCGTCCGGGTCGCCGTACTCGGCCATCCAGGAGGCCCCGGCCAGCAGGAGGTGGTAGCGGCGCATGTCCAGCAACGGGACCTGGCTGACGATGGCGCCGAACAGTTCCGGGTACCGCGTCAGCATGACGCCCATCAGCAACCCGCCGTTGCTGCCGCCCTGGATGCCGAGCCGGTCCGGAGTGGTGATCCCGCGCTCGACGAGGTCCGCCGCGACCGCGGCGAAGTCCTCGTACACCAGGTGGCGGTTCTCCTTGATCGCCTGGGTGTGCCAGCCCGGACCGTACTCGCCGCCACCGCGAATGTTCGCCACCGCGTAGGTGCCGCCGCGGGAAAGCCAGCCACGGCCGATGACGCCGCTGTAGCCGGGTAGCCGCGAGACCTCGAACCCGCCGTACCCGGTGAGCAGGGTCGGTCCCTGCGGGTCCCGGGGCCGGACCACGAAGTACGGGACCTTCGTGCCGTCGAGGGAAGTCGCGAAGTACTGGTCGACGGTCATGCCTTCGCTGTCGAACCGGGCGGGCGCCTGCTTGAGCGCCTCCACTTCGCCGCCGACGTGGCCGTAGGTGAGCGTGGCCGGTTCGGTGAAGCCGCTGGTGTCGACCAGGTACTCGTTGCTGTTGTCCGGGTCGGTATCGAGGATTTGTCCGGTGCTCAGCGCCGGCACACCGGAGAGCGGTTCGCGGCTCCAGCCATGCTCCCCGGGCGTGAGCACATGCAGTTCGGTGCGCACGTGGAACAGCGTGGTCAGCAGCAGGTGATCCCGGGTCCACGCATAGGAATCCAGGGAGGTGCTCGCGTCCGGCTCGAACAGCACCGTGAGCCGGCGGTCACCTTCGAGGTAGGCGTCGAAGTTCGCGGCGAGCAGCGTGCCCGCCGGGTACTCGGTGCCGGCCACCGTCCAGGGGGAGCGGGTGCGGATCAGCAGCCAGTCCCGGTAGACGGAGGCACGCGCGTATTCGGGCACGTCGATCCGGATCAGCCTGCCGCGGGTGCGCAGGAACTTCTCCGACCGGTAGAAGTCCATCGAACGGCCGACGAAATCCCGTTCGTAGCCGGGTGTCGCGTCGTGGTAGCCGAACGCGGACACGTCGTCGGGCTTGGCTTCGTAGACCGTCGTGGCTTCGGTCAGCGGAGTGCCACGGCACCATTCCTTGATCAGGCGTGGGTAGCCCGAACTCGTCAGCGAGCCTTCTCCGAAGTCGGTGCCCACGTAGATCCGGTCCCGGTCGATCCACCCGACGCGGCTTTTCGCTTCGGGGAGCCGGAAACCGTCCTCGACGAAGGCACGCCGTTCGAGATCGAACTCGCGCACGACGCTCGCGTCCGCGCCGCCTCGGGACAGTTCGACCAGCCCCCAGCGGTACTCCGGGCGCAGCACCGTCGCGCCCTGCCACACCCAGTTCTCGCCCTCGGCTTCGGCGAGCGCGTCGAGGTCGAGCAGGATCTCCCATTCTCCTCGCTCGGCGCGGTAGCCCTCCAGCGTGATGCGCCGCCACAGCCCTCGGGGATGCGCGCCGTCCTGCCAGAAGTTGTAGAAGAACTCGCCCCGCCTGCGGATGTAGGGGATGCGGTCGTCGGCGTCGAGCGCTTCGCGGAGTTCCTCGCGTAGCCGCTCGAACCGGTGCCCACCGGTGAGCTCCGCGACGGTCTCGGCGTTGCGCGCACGGACCCAGTCCAGCGCCGCCTCACCGGTCACGTCCTCGAGCCACAGGTACGGGTCTTCGTCTGTCATGCTCGATAGTGTGCCAGTTCGTCCGCGCGCGTCCCGGCTTCGTGATGCGATGGACGCACGGCGCTCGCCCGTGTTCCCGCGCGCGCTGACCTGCGGCGTAAGCGTTTTCGTCGGCGGATCTCGTCTCGTCGCGTCGCTCACGACCCGTGACGATCTGTTTCGCTCGGTTTGTGGCTTCCATCCGATCCCGATTCACCTTAGCCTGGTGTGACCTGTATCACGAGCCCGGGAGGATCGATGCGAATCGCGGACGTGCTGCGGAACAAGGGTTCGACGGTGGTGACCGCCTCGCCGGAAACCACGGTGACAGAGCTGCTCGCCGGGCTCGCCCGGCACAACATCGGCGCGATGGTCGTGGTCGGTCCGGACGGGCCGGTCGGCATCGTGTCGGAGCGGGATGTGGTGCGGAAACTGCACGAGCGCGGCGCGGCCCTGCTCGACCGGCCGGTCTCGGAGATCATGACGACCGTGGTCGCGACCTGCACTCCCCGCGACAACGTGGACGAACTCAGCGTGCTGATGACACAGCACCGGGTGCGGCACGTGCCGGTGCTCGACAACGGTCGGCTGGCGGGCATCGTCAGCATCGGGGACGTGGTCAAGACTCGCATGGAGGAGCTGGAGGCCACCCACGAGCACCTCGAGGCCTACATCTCCCGTGGTTGACGGCGCGTGAGCGGCTGGGTTCAGCGCTCCCAGCGGGCCAGGACCCGGTCGATGTCGTCGCGGATCTCCTCCCGTGCCACCGCACGGGGAACGCCGGACATCAGCAGGTCGTCGTAGCGCGTGTCCTGGTGCCGGATCGAGGCGATGACCGCGAGCCGCACCGCGTCCTCGGCCAGTGCCCGCCCGGCGGCGGATCGTCCGACCCTGCCGCTGCCCCGCGTTCCGGCGTGGGTGGCGACGGCCAGCGCGCGGTCCTCGGGGCAGCCGGGGAACAGGCGCCGGATCTCGTCGGCCATCGCGGCCTGGAACACGACGTCCTGCTCGCGACGCCGTTCGGCGTCCCGCTCGCGCCTGCGGGCACGCACATCCTCGTCCGCGAGGCACTGCTCTTCCGCGCGTTCGAGCGCCGCTTCCTCGACCAGGATTCCTTGACGCTCATAGCGTTTGCGTCGTTTGTTGAACCTCAGGACCAGTACCGCCAGCGTGCTTTCCTGCTTCGCACGGCGGGACAGCGCGGCGTTTCCCGAGGGCAGGAAGACCAGATGGTCGAAGTCGGCGCAGGACAGGCACAGTGGCTCCTCGTCCTCCATGAACAGGAACTCACCGCTCTGCGCGGACGTCCCGCATCCCGCGCACGTCCAGTCGTTCAGGGGCGAGATGACCGCGAGATCGGGAGCCTTGCCCTGCCGGGCTTGCAGCTGTTCGCGTCGCTTCTGGCTCAGCAGGGGCGAAATCCAGTGCGTTCGGAAACGGCGTTCGATCGCTTCGTCGTCTTCACGGGCGAAGACCAGCGGTCGCCGGTCGCGGGTGCCCGCGAGGTACGCGGTTTCCGTGGGGGTGAGTCCTTGGCTCGCGGCCCAGTCGACGAGGTGCGCGAAGGCGGCTTCGACCTTCCCTTCGGCGACCGGCAGGATCTGGGTCAGCGGGCTGAAACGGCCCCGTCGCCAGTCTTCGACCCGTGCGGCCGACAGCCAGCCCAGCGCGGTGAGCACCTCGATCGGCGCGACATAGTGTTGTCTGGCCAGTGCGGTTTCCGCGGCGGTCACGACCCGGCGCTGGAGTTTGTCCATGGTGGCCAGCAGTGTAGCCAGCCCCGGGAGTTCCGCGCGCGGTGTGGCTCAGTGCTGGACCAGGCCCGTCCGGTAGGCGAAGGCGACGGCCTGAGCGCGGTCCCGCAGCCCCGCCTTGGCGAGTAGGTGGTTCACGTGCGTCTTGACGGTCGCTTCGCTCACCACCAGCGTGCGTGCGATCTCCGTGTTGGACAGGCCCGCCGCGATGAGTCGCAGTACTTCGACCTCGCGCGCGGTGAGCCCTTCGATCTCGCGGGGCCGCGCGGTGGTTCGCGACCGGCTGGCGGCCTCGACCAGGCGGCGCTGCAATTCGCCGTCCACAGTGGACAAACCGCGGGCGGCGGAGCGGAGGGCCCGTGCGATCGTCTCGGCGTCCGCATCCTTGGTGAGGAACCCGCGTGCGCCCGCCTGGAGCGCGGTCAGCAACGACTCGTCGTCCGCGTAGGTGGTCAGGACCACGACCTCGGTCCCGGGGAACTCGGCGCGGACCCGGCGGGTCGCCTCGACACCGTCGCGGCGGGGCATGCGCAGATCCACCAGCAGCACGTCCGGCCGGTGCTCGGCGACCAGATCGACCGCCTCGACACCGTCGGCCCCCGCGCCGACCACCTCGATGCCCGGCAGCAGGCCGAGCAGGGTCACCAGGCCTTCGCGGACGACGGCCTGGTCATCGGCCAGCACGACCCGGAGGGTCACACCGGAACTGTCAGCTGTACCCGCCATCCGTCCTCTCCCGGGCCCGTCGACAGCCGGCCGCCGAGCAGTTCGGCCCGTTCGCGCATCCCTCGCAAACCGTAGCCCGCCGGGCCGTCGCGCACCGGGCGCCCCTGGTGGTCGAGGACCGTCACGTCGAGCAGTGTGGCGGAATAGGTGATCGTGACGTCCACCGGGGAGCCCGGGGCGTGTTTTCTGCTGTTGGCCAAGGCTTCCTGAACCGTGCGCAGGACCGCGGAGCCGGTCGTCGTGTCGATCTCCCGTGGTTCCCCGTGGATCGCGAGATGCGCGGGCGCCCGGGTGTCCAGCCGGTACCCGGTGAGCAGGTCGGCGACGGCGCGGTCGAACGGGATCGAATCCTCGCGCAGGGCGGCGACGGCCCGGCGGGCTTCGCCCAGCCCGTCGCTCGCCAGCCGTTGTGCGCGTTCCACCTGCGCCATCGCTTCCTCGCTGGCACCGTCGCGTAGGAGCATCAACCGGGTGCCCTGCAGGGTGAGCGCGAGACCGGACAGCGAGTGTGCGAGGACGTCGTGCAGTTCCCTGGCGATACGCGCGCGTTCGGCGAGCGCCGCCGCGACAGCGTGCTCCTCGGCCACGGTCTGTGCTCTGGCAAGTGCCAGCTCGGTCTGTTCGATGCGGTCCTGGCGGTCGCGGCGATGTATGCCGAGCAGCACGACCGCGGCCAGGAGCGCGAGGTTGAGCAGCGTGCCGACCACCCCGACGTCGGAGCGCAGGAACAGCGCCGCGTAGGTGAGCAGGGTGATCGATATGACCACGGCGGTCTGCCCGCGCGACAAGAACCGTGCCGCATAGAAGGACGACGTGTAGATGATCACCGAGTTCAGGCCACGGGGCAGCAGGACCAACAGCACACCGGCCGCGGTGGCCAGCGTGATGAGCGCGGTCGGCAGTAGCCACGCCGGCCTGCGGGGCAACCACAGCATCGGGATCGACGCGATCAGCACCAGCGCGACCAGCCCCCAGGTCCCCGTGGTGAGGTGGGGCAGCACGGTGACGAGCGGGGCCACCACGAAGATCCACCGCAGCGAGTCGAGCGTGCGGGAGAGCCGGCCACGCCAGGGCTCGTTGGTCATGCGGTTCAGGATCGCACGGACAGCGCGGTCCGATCGGTCGCGACGGTGAGCCCGCGGCGGCGGGCGCGGAGGTAGACGACCGCGTTCTGCACCCCGATGGTCGCCCCCATGGACAGCAGGATCGACTTCGAGATCAGCGGTCCGGTCATGCCCAGCTGAGAGCCGAGGACGGCGACACCCACCCGGAGGGCGATCGTGACCAGCCACAGGACGAGGGTCAGCGTGGTGCCCTTCTGGACGGCGTAACCGTTCGGTGCCGAAAGTCGCGTGCTCGCCGCACGGGCGACCCCGAGAGCGCTCAGGAGGACCACTTCGGCGACCAGGAGCCCGATCTCGCCGCCGGACGACTGGGACACGACGGGCGCGCAGGTCACGATGCCCGCGATGACGAGGATTCCGGGAACCACCACCAGTCCTCGCGCGGTCAGCGTGCTTCCCCGCAGTTGCCGGATGATCACCCGCCAGACGACCAGCGCGGCGATCGCGAGGTAGAGCAGGATTTCCGAAGGGGACATGGTGTTACTCCTCGTGTGCTTGCCGGGGATACCAGCCTCGCCGCCCGCCCGGGTGCGCGCGTCGGCGCGGGGGTCGCTCCCGGGTGGAGCGGCGCTTCAACCCACGGGTGGAGAAAACCGCGCGATCCTAGTGAGCGGGTCCGACAAGAAATGGGAGCCATCGATCGAAGGCACCGATTTGTCCACAGGGATTCCTTTTTTCCTGAGTTGTCCACAGATTTCGGATTCGTCCGCCATGGGGCCGCGATCTCCCGCAAGCTTGAGTCATGACCACCACCAGTGTCCCGCCCTTCGGCGGAATCACCGCCCGCATCCACAACCCGGCGCAACTGATCGCCGCGGTTCCGCACCTGCTCGGATTCCGGCCCACCGGTTCGCTCGTCGTGATCGGCCTCGACGGCACCACCGGTGGACACATGGGCCCGCTCATCCGGGCCGATCTCCCGAAGGACGCCCATGCGCGCGACCTGGCCGTGTCATTCGCCAACGCGGTCAGAGGGCAGCCGGGTCGTGCCTTCACGTTTCTGATCGTCGGGCGGCATCCGGACGATTCGCCCCCGCCCGGGCAGCTCCCGCACACCCGGCTCGTCATCGAACTCGTCTTGGCGTTCGACAGGATCGGCAAGGTGGTGGACCGGGTTCTGTTCACGCCCGAGATTCGCGCGGGCACGCCCTGGACGTGTTACCACGAAAGGGGATGCGCCGGTGTCATCCCGGATGATGCGTCCACCACGGTCGCCGCGACGCTCGCGTTGATGGGATTCGTGACCTTCGACAGTCGCGCCGAAATGGAGCGGCAGCTCGATCCCGACGATCCGGCCGCGGTGGCCGGGCGGGCCAGCCTTCTCCGGGATCTGGGCGGCACCCCCGATTCGAGCGACGATCCGGCCTCGGGGGGCGCGTCGGGTGACACACCGGGCGAACGGGCCGGTGGCAGTTCGTTCGCTGAAGCGTCTGACAAGGTGGTCGACGCGTCGATTCGCAAGGCGCTGCACGCGGTCCGGGAGCTGCTGGACCAGGCCGTCCAGGGTCCGGTGGCGCTGACCGATGGGCAGGTCGTGCGTCTCGCGCTTGCGCTGTCGCACCGGTCGGTGCGCGACGCGTGCCTGGCCACCGCGCTACCGCCCGCCAGCGAGCGGAGTATGCGCATCGAAGCGCTGTGGCGGGAACTCGTCCGGAAGACACCCGCGCCACATCGGGCCGAACCGGCCACGTTACTGGGATATTCGGCTTACCTGCGCGGGGATGGCGCCTTCGCCAGGGCCGCCTTCCACAACGCGTTGGAAGCCATGCCGAAGCACACGTTGGCCGGCTTGCTTTTGCGGTGCCTCGACAGCACCATGGCGCCCGACCGCCTCCGCGAACTCGGGCACCCCGAGGACCTGGCGAAGCTGCTCGGCCCGGTGGTTCCGGCACCGCCGGCCGCACCGGGGGACGGGCCGTGACGGTTGCCCGCCACTGCCCGCCGACCTCGGTGGGACCGACTGAGCCGACCTCGAGCCCGACCGGCCGAGCCGACCTTGGTAGGACCGGCTGACACGACTCCGGACACCCGGCGACTTCGGAGACTTCGGACCGGTCTGGCTCGTCTCCGGAGCCCGCTCAGCTCTCCTGGCGGTCCTGGGTGAACCCCCACGCGTCGGCGACGATGCCGTGGAGGTCGGCACGCTCGGGTTTCCAGCCGAGTTCCTCCCGCGCCCGGTCGCTCGAAGCGACCAGGACGGCCGGGTCGCCGGCGCGGCGTGGTGCCACCACGTCGGGGATGGCATGTCCGGTGACCTGACGGCAGGTCTCGATCACCTGGCGGACCGAGAACCCCGTGCCGTTGCCGAGGTTGTAGATGCGGTGTTCGCCGGCCTGCGCGTGGTCGAGGGCGAGCAGGTGGGCGTCCGCGAGGTCGGTCACATGGATGTAGTCGCGGATGGCCGTGCCGTCCTCGGTCGGGTAATCGTCGCCGTAGATCTGCACCCGGGCGCGATCCCCGGTGGCCACCTGCAACACGATGGGAATGAGGTGGGTTTCGGTGGTGTGCCGTTCCCCGAAGCGTCCGTAGGCGCCGGCGACGTTGAAGTACCGCAGGCTCACCGCGGCCAGCCCGTGTGCCCGGGCGTAGCTGGTGATGGCGTGGTCGATCGCCAGTTTCGTGGCGCCGTAGGTGTTGGTGGGCCGGGTCGGCGCGGTCTCCGGGATCGGGGACTGCTCGGGCTCGCCGTAGGTGGCGGCGGTGGAGGAGAACACCAGGCGAGGCGTGCCGTGCTCACGCATCACGTCGAGCAGCCGGATGGCGGTGAACACGTTGCCACGCCAGTACTTTCCGGGGTCCTGCATGGACTCCCCGACCAGCGACTTGGCGGCGAAGTGCAGGACACCGTCGAAACGGCTCTCGTCGAGAACCCGCGCGGTCGCGTCGGCGGCGTCCCCCTCCACGAACCGGGCGCCCTCAGGGACCGCGTCGGCGTGGCCGGTCGACAGGTCGTCCACGACGACGACCTCGTGACCGGCTTCGAGCAGCCGGGCGGTGCAGACACTGCCGACGTAGCCGGCGCCGCCGGTGACGATCAGTTTCAGGGGCTTACGGGAGCCGGTAGCCATGGTGACGTCGAGGGCCTTTCTGGTTACGGAGGGAGTTGTTACGCGATTGTGGACCACCATTCTGGACCGCGGCGGGAGGAGTCACCGAACAGCCTCACCGCTCGCGCCCGGCACCGGACGAGGGGACCGCGACGAAGGTCCGCGGTGGCCGCCAGCCGGCCCGGTCGTACGCGGCGGCGACGGCCTGCCCGACGGCATCCACGGCGGTCTCCGGCACGAGGGCGATGGCCGATCCACCGAAGCCGCCGCCGGTCATCCGGGCGCCCAGCGCGCCGGCTTCGCGGGCGACCGCCACCGCCAGGTCAAGCTCGGGCGTGGAGATCCGGTAGTCGTCGCGCATGCTCGTGTGCGAACCGTCCAGCAGCGGGCCGATCTCGGCCAGCCGGTCCGCGCGCAGCAACTCGACCGTATCGAGCACCCGTTGGTTTTCCGTCACGACGTGACGCACCAGCGGACGCAGTTCGGCCGGCAGCCTGGCCAGTGCCGGGTCGAGGCCATCGAGCGTCACGTCGCGAAGTGCCTTCAGGCCCAGCAGGTCGGCCGCGCGCTCGGTGCCGCGCCGGCGCTCGCCGTACCCGGACTCGCTGTGGGAATGCTTGGTGCGCGTGTCGATGACCAGGATCCGCAGGCCGACGGCGGCCGTGTCGAACGGGACCTGCTCGGCCTCGCCCGACCGGACGTCGAGGAACAGCACATGGGATTCGGTACAACGCAACGAGGCCGTCTGGTCCAGCAGCCCGGTGGGAGCGCCGACGAAGTCGTTCTCCGCGCGCTGCACCCAGCGGGCGATCTCGGTCCGGTCCGGGGCCCGCTCGGCGTGCTCGTCCACGTCACGCCCGGCCAGGCCCAGCAAGGCCAGCGCGACGGCGCATTCGAGCGCGTGGGAGGACGACAGGCCGGCGCCGGTGGGGACGTCACCGGCCAGCACGAGGTCCGCGCCGCGATCGACACCGTGGTCGCGCAGGACCCAGGCGACGCCCGCCGGATAGGCGGCCCAGCCTTCGACCGCGCCCGGACGCAGCTCGGCGATGCGGACCGGCTCGGCCTCCTGGATCCGGCCGTCCGAGCCCAGCGTGGACACGGTCAGCACGCCGTCGTCGCGGGACGCGGCGGCCGCCGCGAGGCGGTGCGGCAAGGCGAAGGGAAGGACGAAGCCGTCGTTGTAGTCGGTGTGCTCGCCGATGAGGTTCACGCGGCCGGGAGCCGACCACACCCCCGCCGGTGCCCGGCCGTGCACGGACCGGAACGCGTCATCGGCCGCCTCGGCGGGATTCACGGGCTTGACCACCCCGTGCTGCGTGGACGCGGGCGAGCCGTCGGAGCTCCGGTTCTCGTTCAACCCTCACCATTCCCTGCCGGGAGCCCAGCCCCCACGACGAGTGGTCCCTTGATCGCGGTCACCTGCTCGGCGCGACCCAGACGGGCAGGATATCCCGGACGGCCACCACCGCTTCCCCTCCCGCGCCTCGACCGTCCTCGTGCCGCGACGCCCCGACCGTGTCTACCTGGCATACCTGCCGTAACGGATCGCTCGTTGCCTCCGCGGTCGGTGTCCGCCCGGTCCGTGCCCGGTGCCGTGTGCCTACCTGCTCTGCGCCAACACGGCGTGCAGCACCGACATCGGCACCTGCACGCTGGAGCGGTCACCCGCCACCTCGACGGTGCTGCCGCCGGCGGCCTTGCCGACCTTGACGGTGCCGCCCGGCACTACCCCGGCCGACTTCAGGTCGACCATCAGCTTCTCGTCGAGCTGCACGTGCTCGGCGATCCTCCGGATTTCGACCTTGCCGCCACCGGCACGGGCGAACTCGTCCAGGCGGATCAGCCCAGCCTCCGCGGGCGGGGCCGGCCGATCATCCCCGCCGAGCTTGTCGAGCCCGGGGATCGGGTTGCCGTAGGGCGAGGTCGTCGGATGGTTGAGCAACTTGACGAGCTTGCGCTCCACGGCCTCGCTCATCACGTGCTCCCAGTGGCACGCCTCGGTGTGCACCTGTTCCCACTCCAGCCCGATCACGTCCAGCAGGAGCCGTTCGGCCAGTCGGTGCTTGCGCATCACCGCGGTCGCCAGCTCCCGGCCGTGCTCGGTCAGCTGGAGGTGGCGGTCGTCGGCGACTTTGACCAGGCCGTCGCGCTCCATCCGGGCAACCGTCTGGCTGACCGTCGGCCCACTCTGCTGCAGGCGCTCCGCGATCCGGGCACGCAGCGGTACGACACCCTCTTCTTCGAGCTCGAAGATGGTCTTCAAGTACATCTCTGTGGTGTCGATGAGATCGTTCACGATATCCCCTTCGTCCGCAGGAATCCATGGTAGTCGCTGACGGCGACGGTCAGCCCGGGTGACCGGGCAAAGCACGCGCTGGTCAGTGCGCACGGACGGCCCACAGGAGGCCCCACGGACGGCCTACCGTGGCGCTTGCGGCGGTGGCGCTGCGCGGTCGTGTTTCGCGTCTCACCGTCCTGAACGGACTACCATCGGTTCCCATGCAGCCGGCCGTCGTCTGGGATCCCGCACTCCTTGGTTACGACCTCGGCGGTGACCATCCGTTCAACCCGGTGCGCCTGGAGCTGACCATTCGGCTCGCCACCGAACTCGGTGTCCTCGACGGGGTTCCGCTGCTGGTACCCGAGCCGGCGAGCGAGGCCGAACTACGCCGTGTGCACGCCGAGGAATACCTCGAAGCGGTCAAGCAGGCGCCCCTGGCGAGCTGGGATGTCGGCCACGGGTTGGGCACGCCGGACAATCCCGTGTTCGGCGACATGCACAACTCCTCCGCCCTCGTGGTCGGCTCGACCCTGCTCGCGGTGCGCGAGATCGCGGAAGGCCGGGCACGCCGGGCGGTGAACATCGCGGGTGGCCTCCATCATGCGATGCGGGACAAGGCATCGGGATTCTGTGTCTACAACGACTGTGCGGTGGCCATCTCGTGGCTTCTCGATCATGGCTTCGAACGCATCGCCTACGTCGACACGGACGTTCACCACGGCGACGGTGTGCAAGAGGCCTTCTACGCCGATCCCAGGGTGTTGACGATTTCACTGCACCAGCACCCGTTCACGCTGTGGCCGGGTACGGGCTTTTCGAGCGAGGCCGGGGCGGGGGAAGCCGAGGGGATGGCCGTCAACATCCCGCTCCCGCCAGGGACGCGGGACGCGGGCTGGTTCCGGGCGTTCTCCGCGGTGGTGCCCTCCCTGCTCGCCGCGTTCCGTCCACAGATCCTGGTCACACAATGCGGAGTCGACTCACACGACGAGGACCCGCTCGCTGATCTCTCGCTGTCCGTGGACGGTCACCGTGCGATCTATGCCCGCCTGCGGGAGCTGGCCGAGGAGCACGCGGGCGGCCGCTGGCTCGCCATCGGCGGTGGCGGATATCAGCTGATCCGGGTCGTCCCGCGGTCCTGGACGCATCTGCTCGCGACCGTTCTGGACCGCGACGTGAAACCGTCCACACCGTTGCCGCCCGCCTGGGTGGACACCGTGCGTCGCGCCGCGCCGAGGGCCGAACTGCCGATCGAAATGACGGACGGCGCGGACACCACCTACAGCCCGTGGGGCCAGGACGAGGCCGACCCGGTGGATGGAGCGATCCGGGACACCCGGCGGGCGGTCTTCCCGGCGCACGGACTGGATCCGGACGATCCGAGGGACTGATCGACTGATGAGTGCTGGCGGCGGCTCGAACAGAACGCCCGACGACCTTCCCGACCGCGACCTTCCGGGCGACCTTTCCGACCGCGACTGTGCCGACCGCGACTCTGCCGACCGTGACCCTGCCGACCGTGACCCTGCCGGTCGTGACCTTCCCGATCGTGACCCTGCCGGCGGTGACTTTCCCGGCGGCCTTCCCGATCGTGACTTGTCCGGTCGCCACCCGTCCGACCGTGACTTGTCCGACGGTGATGACGCCCACCGCGGCGCTCCCGATCGTGACTTTTCCGACCGCGATCATCCGGAGCGTGCGTCGTCCGACCGCGGTGCGGTGGCCGGTCGCGGTGCACCGGAAGTCGGTTCCATGCCGGTGGCTCCCGCGAGCGAGGGCACCGCTCCCGGCCCGCGTGACCCGTACGACTATCCGCGCGGCTGGGAGGCCGACGTGGTGCTCTCCGACGGCGGAACCGTCCACTTGCGACCGATCGTGCCGAGCGACGCGGACGGGTTGGTCGCATTTCACGCCAAACTGTCCGAGCGCACCCGCTACCTCCGCTATTTCGGTGCCTACCCGCGAATCCCGCCACGCGATCTGGAACGGTTCTCCGTCGTCGACCACTACGGCCGGGTCGCGTTCGCGGCTCTGCTCGGGGACGCCATCGTCGGTGTCGGCCGGTACGAGCGCCTCGATCCCGGCACGTCCGCCGAGGTCGCGTTCGTCATCGGAGACGAGCATCAGGGCCGTGGCCTCGGCTCGATCCTGCTGGAGCACCTGGCGGCCGCCGCCTCCGAGTGCGGGCTGCGGCGGTTCGTGGCCGAGGTCCTGGCGGAGAACGCCGCGATGGTGCGGGTCTTCCGCGACGCCGGATACCAGGTGAGCCGCGCCATCGAGGAGGGCGTGCTGCACGTCGAGTTCGACATCGACCCGACCGAGGAGTCCCTGGAGGTCGCGCGTGCGCGCGAGCAGGCGGCGGAGGCGCGTAGCGTGCACAACCTGCTGCATCCGCGCTCGGTCGCGGTGATCGGCGCCTCCGCCGATCCCACCAAGATCGGCTACGTCGTGCTGTCGAACCTGCTCGCCGCGGACTTCGCCGGACCGGTCTACCCGGTCAACCCCGAGCATCGCGCGATCCGCGGCGTGCGCGCGTATCGCTCGGTGGTGGACATTCCCGATCCGGTCGAGCTGGCCATCGTGGCGGTGCCGGCCGATCAGGTGGAGTCGGTGCTCGACGGCGCGCTGGCCAAGGGCGTGAAGACGCTGCTGATCGTGTCCGCCGGGTTCGCCGAAGCCGGTCCCCAGGGCCTGCATGCGGAACGCCGCCTGGTTGCCCAGGCACGGGCGCATGGCATGCGCGTCGTCGGCCCCAACGCGCTGGGGGTGCTCAACACCGATCCCGCCGTGCGGCTCAACGCCACCCTCGCGCCCCGGTTGCCGGCGCGGGGCCGCGCCGGGTTCTTCTGCCAGTCCGGCGCACTGGGCACCGCGATCCTGGCCGACGCCGAGGCGCGCGGGTTGGGGTTGTCCACGTTCGTCTCGGCCGGGAACCGGGCGGACGTCTCCGGTAACGACCTGCTGCAGTTCTGGGAGACGGATCCGAACACCGATCTCGTGCTGCTGTATCTGGAATCCTTCGGTAACCCGCGGAAGTTCGCGCGGCTGGCGCGCCGGCTCGGCCGGACGAAGCCGATCGTGGCGGTGAAGTCGGGCCGGCACGCGGTCCGCCCGCAGCTGGCCGCGACCTCCGCCGAGGTGGACGAGGCC
>DASSAD010000041.1:0-7448 GCA_035685725.1 Amycolatopsis sp.
TCAGAACTGGTAATAGAGGAACGGGCTGAAGGTGCCGTTGGCGATGAGGATGGCGGCGTAGGCGAGGCCGGCGGTCATCACGCCGATGCGGAGGCTGGTCGCCGGCCGGCTGCGGGAGGATTCCAGCAGTGGGCCGGTCACCGGGTGCGCGGGGAGGAAGACCACCGCGAGGGCGGCGAGGAGGATCAGCATGCGCTGGTGGGTGAGGGCCGCCTTCACGACGTCGGTGAGACCCGAGAAGTCCGGCAGGAACATGTGGCCCACCATGGTCAGCGCTTGCCCGAGGTCGGCGGATTTGAAGAATACCCAGCCGAACACGACCAGCACGAGCGTCAGCGCTCGCCGTGCGATCCGGGCGAGTCGGTTCGCGGGTTCCAGGTCGAGGTTGAACGCGCGCTCGATGATCAGCAGCGCGCCGTGGTAACAGCCCCACACCAGGAACGTCCAGTTCGCGCCGTGCCAGAAACCGGTCAGCACGAACACGACGCAGAGGTTGCGGTAGGTCTTGGCTGAGCCGTTCCGGTTGCCGCCGAGCGGGATGTAGACGTAGTCGCGGAACCATCGGGACAGCGACATGTGCCAGCGGCGCCAGAACTCGGTGACCGTGACCGACGAGTACGGCCGGGCGAAGTTCTCCGGGAGCCGGAACCCGAGCATGCGCCCCAGCCCGATGGCCATGTCGGAGTAACCGGAAAAGTCGAAGAAGAGCTGCATCGTGTAGCCGACGGCACCGAGCCAGGCGACGCTGAAGGTCATGTTCGCGGGTGCGGTGGCGAAGCAGGCGTCGACCATCGGGCTCAGCGAGTCGGCGATGATCGTTTTCTTGCACAGGCCGAGCGCGAAGCGGGGGAAGCCTGCCGCGATGTCGTCGAGCCGGTGCGAGCGTGTCTGCGGGAGCTGGTCGGCGATCTCCCGGTAGCGCACGATCGGGCCGGCCACCAGCTGCGGGAACATCGCGATGTAGGTGACGAACGACACGGGGTTGCGCAGCGGTTTCCGTTCACCGTGGTAGATGTCGACCACGTACGAAATGTGGTGGAAGGTGAAGAAGGAGATCCCGATCGGCAGCGCCAGATGGGTGACCGGGAAATCCCCGCCGAACAGCCGCGCGAGGTAGTCGAGCTGCTGGGTGGCGAAGCCGGCGTACTTCCAGATCACCAGGATCGCGATGTCGAAGCAGATCACGCCGACCAGCACCGGCCGGCGGGGCTTGGGCCGCGCCCCCGGCGGACCCGGTTCCAGCACCAGTCCGGCGGTGAAGTTGACCACCATGCAGGCCAGCAGCAGGATCGTGAACGCGCCCGCGCCGCTGGCATAGAAGAAAAGGCTGCCGACGGCCACCACGCCGTTGCGCCAGCCACGCGGCAGCACCAGCACGGCGAACAGCAGCGCCGGCAGGAAGTACCACAGGAACAGCGGCGAGACAAAAGACATCGGTGCTCAGGCCCCCTGCGTTACGGACAAGCCTGCTGACCTTAACCCGAAGACCGCATTGGCCTGAACACAATGCCGATACTCGTGGGCGAACTCAAACGGCAGGCCGCGCCGGGGCGCGGTGGGCCCGCGCACCGAGATCACGGGAACACCGACGACGGAAGGCCGCCCTTCGCCGGAAGGTCCGACGGCGACGGGCGGCCATCCGCCCCCCTCGCGGCGATGGAACCGGCGACACCCGGGCCGGTCCCATCACCCCCTTCGGCCGGCTGTGGTCATCAGGGCGATCACCACAGCGAGGTCGGCATTCCGGCGATGGGCTCCGGCTGGTCCCCTCCACCACGCCCGTTTGCCGACTCTTCGAGCCTGGCGAAAACCCGGCACCCGTTCTGCGTCATTTGACACAGACGGGACGATTTTCGAGTGATTGTGCCGGCTTCCGCCGGCGGCGCTCACCGCTTCAGCGCGGACGATGCCGTCCGGCCACGCCAAGATCCGCTACCCGCGTTGACCATTTGTCCATACCATCGGGAACAGAGAGTGGTAGGTGACGGCGGGAGGGAGGCGGGATGGCGTCCACGGATTTCTGGGGAATGCTCGATGAGGCGCAGCGGGAGACCATCCGCAACGCCGCCCAGGTTCGCAGGTTCCGCGCCGGCACGGTGCTGATGAGCGAAGGCGACCGGGCACGTTCGGTCCTGGTGCTGATCACCGGCTTGGCCAAGGTCACCTCGGCCGGGCCGGGCGGGCACGAGGCCGTGCTCAACGTGTGCGGGCCCGGAGACATCGTCGGCGAGATCGCGGCGATGGACGGCGGGCCGCGTTCGGGCGCGGTCGTCGCGGTCGACGTGGTGACCGCGCTGTGGCTCTCCGGTGAACGCTTCGCCCGGATCATCCGCGCGCACTCCGACATCTCGGTGGTCGTGTCGCGGGTGATCACGGGACGCCTGCGCGCCGCCGACGCGCGGCGCCGGCAGTTCGCCGACCGCACCACGGCAGGCCGGATCGTCGATCTGCTGGCCGAGCTCGCCGACCGCTACGGAGTGTCCACTTCGGACGGAGTGGTGGTCTCGCTGCGGATCAGCCAGCAGGACATCGCCGGGATGGTCGCGGTTTCCCGCGAGGCGGCCGCCCGCACGCTGCGCGCGCTACGCGAGGCAGGCATCATCAGTACCGGCCGGCGACGCCTGACCATTCACCGGCCCGACGATCTCCGTACCTTCAACGCCTGATCCCGAGCCCGAGCAGCCGTTCAGACCCGGCCCGTCGCGCGCCGGCGGCGGGCGACCTCGGCGAGCAGAACCGCCGCGGCGACGGAGGCGTTGAGCGACTCGACGCCCGCGGCCATCGGGATCGACACCGTGACGTCGCAGGTTTCGCGCACCAGCCTGGACAGGCCCCGGCCTTCGGAGCCGACCACGACCACCAGGGGGTCCGTCGCGAGGTTGAGACCGTCGATGTCCACCGACCCGTCGGCGTCCAGCCCGGCGATCATGAGCCCTTCGCTCGCCCACGCCTTGAGCTGGCGAGTCAGGTTCGTGGCCACCGCGATCGGCAGCTTGGCCGCCGTTCCCGCGCTGGTCCGCCAGGCCACGGCGGTGACCCCGGCGCTGCGCCGGCCGGGCAGGAGCACCCCGTGGGCGCCGAATGCCGCCGCCGAGCGCACCACGGCGCCCAGGTTGCGCGGGTCGGTCACGCCGTCCAGCGCGACCAGCAGCGGAGGCTCGCCCGAGTCGCGGGCCGTCGCCAGCAGGTCGTCGGGGTGCGCGTACTGGAACGGCGGAACCTGCAGCCCGAGTCCCTGGTGCACGGCGCGGTTGGTCTTGCGGTCCAGCTCGTCGCGCGGGATCTCCAGGATCGAGATGCCCTTGTCGGCGGCCAGGCGCACGGCCTCGTTGACCCGGTCGTCGGCGTCGATGTTGATCGCGACGTACAGCGTCGTGCCGGGTACACCGGCGCGCAGTGCCTCGACCACCGGGTTGCGCCCGGCGATCACTTCCGGGCCGTCGGCCTTCTTGTCGCGGGCCTGGGTCGCCTTCGCGGCGGCCATGGCGCGGCGCTGGGCCGGGTGACCCGGTCGCGCCTCGGCGCGCGGCGTCGGGCCCTTGCCTTCCAGGCCCTTGCGCCGCTGTCCGCCCGAGCCGACGACAGCGCCCTTCTTCGAACCGGGGTTGCGCACCGCGCCCCGGCGTTTGGAGTTGCCAGCCATCTGAGGTTACGCGTCCTTAACGGTCCATAGTGGACCATCGGGGGTGTCTTCGACGGTGATTCCCGCCTGCAGCAGCCGGTCGCGGACCGCGTCGGCGCGGGCGAAGTCGCGGGCGGCGCGCGCCTCCTGACGTTCCGCGAGCAGCCCGGCCACCAGATCCGCCAGTGCCTGCCGGGCCGGGGTTTCGGTGTTCGCGGTCTCGGCCCATTCCGGCGACAGCGGGTCGAGCCCGAGGACTCCCATCATCGCGCGCACCGAACCGGCCGCCGCACGCGCTTCGTCGTCGTTTCCGGCTTCGAGCGCCGCGTTGCCCTCGCGCAGCACGTTGTGCACGGCGGCGATCGCGGCCGGGGTCGCCAGGTCGTTGTCCATCGCCTCGGTGAACTCCGGGGCGAGCCGGCCCGGCGTGATCTCCCCCGCGCGCCCGGTCGCCCGCCGCAGGAACTGCTCGATCCGCCGGTATGCCTGGGCCGCTTCGGAAAGCGCGCCTTCGGAGTATTCGATCGTCGAGCGGTAGTGCGGCTGGATCAGGTAATACCGCAGTTCCACCGCCCGGTGGTGCCGCAACATCTCCGGAATCGCCACCACGTTGCCCAGCGATTTCGACATCTTCTCGCCGGAGAGGGTCACCCACGCGTTGTGCAGCCAGAAGCGGGCGAACGGGTCGCCCGCGGCCCGCGACTGGGCGCGCTCGTTCTCGTGGTGCGGGAAGACCAGATCCACGCCGCCGCCGTGGATGTCGAACTCCGCGCCGAGGTAGGCGGTCGCCATCGCCGAGCATTCCAGGTGCCAGCCCGGCCGCCCGGGACCCCACGGAGTCGGCCAGGACGGCTCATCGGGCTTCGCGGCCTTCCACAGGGTGAAGTCGCGCGGATCCCGCTTGCCCTCGGCGAGGGATTCGCCCTGCTGCACTTCGTCGAGCCGCTGCCGGGACAGCTCCCCGTACCCGGGAAAGGTGCTGACCGCGAAGTACACGTCGCCGCCGGCCGCGTAGGCATGGCCGCGGTCGATGAGCCGTTGCATCAGCCCGACCATCTGCGGCACATGCCCGGTCGCGCGCGGAGCGATCGACGGGGGGAGGCAGCCGAGCGCGGTGTAGGCGTCCTCGAACGCCCGCTCGTGCTTGAACGCCCACTCCCACCACGGTGAACCGTTGTCCCCGGCCTTGGCGAGGATCTTGTCGTCGATGTCGGTGACATTGCGCACGAACAGCACGTCGAGTCCATTGTGGACGAGCCAGCGCCGGAGCACGTCGTAGTTGAGTGCGCCGCGGACGTGCCCGATGTGCGGCACGCCCTGCACGGTGGCCCCACAGACATACACGGACGCCGTTCCACTACGAGCGGGATGGAACTCCCGCACGCTCCTGGTCGCGGTGTCAAACAGGTGTAGGGCCACCCTGAAATGGTAGAGGCTGCCGCGCGGACCGGTCGGGCGGCACCCGGCGCGGGCCGGTGCGCACGCCCGGCGTGCCGCTACCGCAGTCCGTGCTCGCGCAGGGCGGTGACCAGGCCGTCCGGGCGCTCGACCGTGGGCAGCGGCTCGACCAGCGCGAAGCGGCAGCCCAGGGCCGTGGCCCCGCCGTCGGCCTCCGCGCTGTCCCCGACCATCAGCGCGTTCTCCGCCGGGACCCCCAGGCGGTCCAGGAGCACCTGGAAGATCGCCGGATCGGGTTTCACCGCGCCCTCTTCGAAGGAGAGCACGAATTCGTCGACGTGCTCGTCCAGTCCGTGCCCGGTGAACGCGGGTCGGATGTCGAAAGCGATGTTGCTCAGCACGCCGATCTTGATTCCCTTGCCCGCCAAGCCCTTGAAAGCCGCTTCGGCGTCGGGATAGGGCGTCCATTCGGCCGGATCGATCAGCCGGGTGTACAACGCGGCGGCCTGTTCCGGTCGGAGCCCGGACTTCCGGAGCACCTCGAGGTAGATCTTCTCGTGCAGCACCGGGTCGAGGTCGCGGTGCTCCCAGGCGTGCTGGTACTCCTGGGAAAGCTGCACGACCTGCCCGGACGGGGCGGTCATCCGGCGCATGATCTCGGCTTGCGCCTCGATGTCGAGGGTCGCGCCGTCCTCATCGGTGAATTCGGCGAGCCAGCTGGCGTCCTGTTCCAACCTGAATACGGTGCCCGAGAAATCGAACATCACGGCCTGAATCGTCACAGAATCAGGCTAACCGGGAGGCTCCCACCGATGCCCCAGATGTGATGTAGCCATCGGATGAACAGCGGAAAACCGCCGGAATGGCGGAGTCTGCCCGGGGTGGCTCAGGGGCGGCGCTACGGTTCGATCGCCAGCAGCAGGGCGGTGGCCACGGCCGCGATCCCCTCACCGCGCCCGGTCAGCCCGAGTCCATCGGTGGTGGTACCGCTGACGCTGACCGGCCCGCCGGCGGCCTTGCCGAGCACTTCCTGGGCTTCCTCGCGACGTTTGCCGATGCGCGGCGCGTTCCCGATGACCTGGACGGAGGCGTTTCCGAGCCGCCAGCCGGCCGCTTCGATCCTGACCCGTACCTCCGCGATGAACTCCGGTCCATGGGCGCCGGCCCAGCGCGGGTCGCTGGTGCCGAACACCACGCCGAGGTCGCCGAGACCGGCCGCGGACAGCATCGCGTCGCACAGCGCGTGCGCCGCCACATCGCCGTCGGAGTGTCCCGCGCAGCCGGGGACCCCTTCCCAGTGGAGCCCGGCGATCCAGCACTCGCGGCCCTCCGCCACCGGGTGCACGTCGGTGCCCGTGCCGATCCTCACCGCGAGTCCTCCTCGTCCAGCAACAGTGCCTCCGCCACGGCTACCTCGAACGGCGTAGTCAGCCGGATCGCGTTCGGGTGGCCGTCCACCGCGCATACCTTGCCAGGCGGGTTCGACAGAGGATCGATACCGCGTGCGCACGCGTCGCGGAGAACGTGCCCAGTACAGCCGAAGGGAGCCTGCAGGGTGCGCAACCGCGAACGGTCTTCCGTGGCGACGATCACGCCGGCGGCGTCGACGAGTTTCACCGTGTCCGTGACGGGGAGGACGGGAACGGCCGCTTCCGCTCCCTGACAGACCGCTTCCGCGACAGCGCGGATGGTCGCCGGCGGCACGAAAGCCCGGGCCGCGTCGTGCACGAGGACGACATCGCAGGGCCCGGCCGCTTCGAAGGCGAGTCGGACGGAATCGGCCCGGGTCGCCGAAACGGGCGGCACTCGGCGTTCGACGCCGGGCACCGCCCGTGTGATGGAATCGGCTTCCGACGGCGCGACGACGATCATGCGATCGACGCAGCCGGACGCGAACAGTCCACGAACAGCGTGCGCGAGCAGCGGCTCACCGCGGACCTCGAGTTCCGCGACACCGGCTTCGGCGATGAGGAGAGCGACCACCTTCGGGCCGTCGGGCGACACTTTGCGCAGCCCGGGAAACACAGCGCGTTCAGCGGTCACTTCGCGTGCCACCACACGCCATCGCCGTGCACCGTGGTGAAGTCAGACCGTCGCGGTTTCCAGCACCTCGTCGAGCAGACTCTCCGCCTTGCCCTCGTCGGTGCCTTCGGCCAGTGCGAGCTCGCTGACCAGGATCTGCCGGGCTTTGGCCAGCATCCGCTTCTCACCTGCGGAAAGGCCACGATCCTTCTCTCGCCGCCAGAGGTCGCGCACCACTTCGGCCACCTTGTTCACATCGCCCGAGGCGAGCTTCTCCAGGTTGGCCTTGTACCGTCGAGACCAGTTCGTGGGCTCTTCGGTGTGCGGAGCGCGCAGCACGTCGAAAACGCGGTTCAGACCATCCTGGCCGACGACATCCCGCACACCGACGATTTCGGCGTTGTCT
>DASSAD010000042.1:0-16785 GCA_035685725.1 Amycolatopsis sp.
GTGTCCCCCCGTCCCGTCGCCGTGTCCCCCCGTCCCGTCGCCGAGTTCGCTGCTCCCGCCGGTGAAGCCGAAGACTCGTGCCCGGAAACGCGACAGTCACCGGAACCGAACCGCACCGGCGCCGCGACCGACGGCAACACGCGGCAATCACCGCACGGTCGCCTACCGGCAACTCGCGGTCCGAACCAGCCGTTTCGCCTGCCTCACGCAGGGACCGGACAGGAGCACACGGCAACCGCAGCGGGAGGCACGGCGACCGCAACAGGGGACACGGCGACCGGACCGGGGAACACAGCGACCGCAACAGGGGACACGGCAACCGGACGGGAGGACACGGCAACCGGACCGGAGGACACGGCGACCGCAGCGGGGGACACGGCGACCGGACGGGGGGACACGGCGACTGGAAGGGGGGACACGGCGGTGGGTGGGTCAGGAGAGGCGGAGGATGCCGCGGATGTTCTTGCCCGCGTGCATGTCCTGGTAGCCCTGGTTGACCCCGGACAGCGGGTACTCACGGGTGATCATCCCGTCCAGGTCGAGTGCACCGTCCACATAGGACCTTATCAGGGCCGGGATGTCCTTGCGCGCGTTGACCGAGCCGAAGATCGCGCCCACGATCCGCTTCTCCATCTGGATCAGGTCGTTCAGGCTCAGCCGCACGTCCAGCTCGTCCGCGGGATAGATGTTGGTCACCACCACCCGTCCGCGCTTCGCGGTGAGCCGCATGACGTCGGCGAGCAGCGCGCTCCGGCCGACCCCCATGGTGAGCACCACCTGGTCGCACATCCGGCCCCAGGTCGCGTCGCGGATCAGCCCGAACGCCTCGTGCACGTCCGCCGCCGTGTCGGTGGCACCGAAACCGACCGCCTTCTCCCGCTTCCACGTGACCGGGTCGATCGCGAAGATCCGGCGCGCGCCGGCGATCCGGGCGGCCTGCACGGCGGCCGAGCCGAGCCCGCCGGCGCCGACGACGGCGACATTGTCGCCGACGCGCACCTCCCCCGCGTGCACCACGCTGCCCCACCCGGTGGACACTCCGCAGCTGAGAACGCACAGCCGGTCCAGCGGCAGCTGCTTCTCGACCTTGATCAGCGACAGCTCGTTGACCACGGTGTGCCGCGAATAGGCGCCGAGGAAGCAGTTGATCGCCAGGTCCTGGTCGCCGATGTGGTGACGCGCCGTGTGATCGGACAGCTGCCGCCCGGCACCGATGTGCATGATCAGGTCGCACAGGTTGTGCCGGCCCACCGAGCACGACGGGCAGCGCCCGCAGCTGGGCAACGACGAGAAGACCACATGGTCGCCGACCGCGACCGAGGTGACGCCGGGCCCGACCTCCTCGACCACGCCCGCGCCTTCGTGGCCGCCGATCATCGGCGCGGTGAACGGGACGTCGCCGCTGACGTGGTGGTCTTCGGAGTGGCACAGACCGGCCGCGACCATCCGCACGAGCACTTCACCGGTTTTCGGCGGATCCAGCTCGATCGTCTCGATCCGCCACTCGCTCTTGGCTTCCCACAGCACGGCCGCTTCTGTCCGCATGACGTCTCCTCAGCACTTCAACGTGTTGCCGGCGTCGACGGGCAGCGTCACCCCGGTGATGTAGCGCGCCTGGTCCGAAGCGAGCCAGACGATCGCGTTGCTGATGTCGACCGGCTCGACCCACGGGATCGGCAGCAGGTTCTTCGCCTGGAAGGCCGCCTTGATGTCCTCCCGGCCCGGCTCCGCGAGGTCGGGGCGCAGCATGCGGTACAGGTTGTCGTTGTGGATCATGGCGGTGTCCACCGAGGTCGGGCAGATCACGTTGCACCGGATGGAATGCGGCGCCAGCTCGTAGGCCAGCGTGCGGGTCAGGCTCAGCAACGCGGCTTTCGCGGCGGAATAGTCGGCGAAATGCGATCCGGAGATCAGCGCGGCACCGGAGCTGGTGAGCACGATCGAGCCACCCGGCCCGCGCTCGAGGAGGTGCGGCACGGCGGCCTTCACGGTGTGGAAGACGCCGGTGAGGTTCACGTCGATGACGTCGCGCCACTGTGCCGGGTCGATCTCCCAGGTCAGGCAGCCGGGCGGGAAGATCCCGGCGTTCGCGCACACGATGTCGAGCCCGCCGAGCTGAGCCACGCCCTGGGCCACCGCGGCGTCGAGCGCGTCGAAGTCCCGCACGTCGGCCCGTTTTGCCACGATCCTCCGGCCTTCCTTCTCGACCAGCCGCACGGTTTCGGCGAAGTCGTCGGGATCGGCCTGCCGGTAGGTCATCCAGGGTGGGGTGACCAGCGCGTCCACCGCGATGATGTCGGCGCCCTCCTGCGCCAGCCGCACGGCGTGCGAGCGACCCTGGCCCCGCGCGGCACCGGTGATGAGTGCGATCTTCCCGTCGAGCATGTCCTGTCCCTTCACCGCGTCACTCGCTTCCTGCGCTACCGCTCGACCGTGAACTGCGGAATGGTGATTTCGTCCGTGACGTCCTCGAAGGTCACCCGCACGGACTGTCCTATGTGGACATCCTCGGGAGCGCAGCCGCGAATGTTGGCGACCATCCGATGCCCTTCGGCCAGCTCGACGATCGCGACCACATAAGGGATCTCCGCGGCGAGCGCGCGATGGGTCGCGTGCTGGACGATCGTGTAGCTGTAGACGGTTCCGCGACCGGAAACCGGCTGCCAGCCCAGATCCGCCGAGTGGCAGTGCGGGCAGCGCGGCAGCGGCGGATGCCAGGCGGCGCCGCAGCCCGCGCAGTGCTGGACGACCAGCTCGTGCCGCCGGGCGTGTTCCCAGTACGGCCCGGTCAGCTCGCCGGGAACGGGAAGGATGGCCATGCGTTCACCTGCCCAGGATCATGGCGCTGCCCGACGGTGCCCCCACGAGTGCGACTTCGGCGTCGCGCACCTGGTTACGCGCGGTCCCCCGCAGTTGCCGGACCGCTTCGGTGACCCCGTTCATGCCGTGCAGGTAACCCTCGGACAGATGCCCGCCATGGGTGTTGACCGGCAGGGGGGAGTCCAGGCCGATCCCGGTGTCGAGCAGATGTTTCCAGCCGGTTCCCGCCGGGACGAACCGATAGCTTTCGAGTCCCTTCATGGTCATGAACGAGGTCGCGTCGTACAGTTCCGCGACCGAAATGTCCTTCGGGCTCACGCCCGCGCCGTGATACAACCGGTCCGCGGCGGCCGGCGGAAAGGACTCCAGCAGATCGTCGGTGTAGAGCCCCATCGGTTCCCGGTACGGCGCGAGCGTCTGGGTCGCCGACAGCACATACACCGGATCATCGCGCAGACTCCTGGCCCGTTCGGCCGAGGTGAGCACGAACGCACAGGCGCCGTCGTTCTCCAGACACAGGTCGAACAGCCGCAACGGCCAGCTGATCATTCTCGCACCGGTGTAGGTTTCCCAGTCGAGCACCCGGTCCCGCATCAACGCCGCCGGGTTTTCGTTGGCATAGCGGCGTTGCTGGATCGCGACGGTGCCCAGCGACCTGGTCAGGTCCGCCTCGCGCAGGCCGTGCACGTGGAGATAGCGGGTCGCCCACAACGCGAACAGCTGCCCCGGCGAGAGCAAACCGTACGGCCAGGCGAAAGACCGGTTGTCGTCTTCCGGAACCAGTACGTGCTCGCCGGTGGCGGCGGTCCCGCCGGGTCCCTGGTCGGCCCGGCCGAACCGGGCGCCCGCGCTCTGCTTGAGCGCACGGTAGACCACCACGACCTTCGCCTGGCCCGTCGCGATCGCGGCGACGGCGTGCGCCACGACCGCACCGAGCGCCTCGCCGCCGAGCGGCGATTCGGCGAAGAACGCCAGTTCACCGATGCCGAGACCGCGCACCATCATCGGCTCGCCGACCGTCTCGAAGGGCGGCGCGAACCGGCACATACCGTCCACTTCGGACGCATCCAGTCCGGCGTCGAGCAACGCGGCCAGCACCGCCTGGACAGCCAGTTCCCACGCCGAGTGCGGCGACCTCTTGCTGAACTCGCTTTGACCGATGCCGACGATCGCGGCTTCGCGGCGCATCACCCGGCCTCCTCGCCGAGCCATTCGGAAAGGACCTCGGCCGTGTGCCGGCCGGGCTCCGGCGGCGCGGTGACGGTGATCCGGGTGCCGGACATCCGTACCGGCCAGGCCGGGATGGGCACCTCGCCGTGCACCGGGTGGACCACCGGTACGAAGATTCCCCGCGCCCGCAGGTCGGGATCGCGCAGCACCTCACCGGTCGTGCGCACCGCCCCCGCGGGGACCCCCGCCTTGCCCAGGGTTTCCATCGCCTCGAACTTGTCGCGCGCCGAGGTCCATTCGGTGACTATCGCGTCGATCTCGGCCTTGTGGTCGCCCCGACCGGTCATCGTGGCGAACCTGCTGTCGTGCTTGAGGTCCGGCCGGCCGATCACGTCCGCGAAGCGGAGCCACTGGCGGTCGTTGCCGCAGTGGATCTGCACGTAGTCGTTGGGGCCGAACGGTTTGCACGGGTAGAGGTCGGACGGCGCGGTGGTGTGCAGGAACGGTGGCCCGTTGCCGAAACGTGGGGTGTCCAGATCCCGCTCGATCGGCCAGCTGTAGTGGATCCGCAGGAACGTCGCCACCTGATCGGCCATCGCGACTTCGAGGTGCTGCCCCTCGCCGGTCGCCATCCGCTGGTAGAGCGCGCCGAGGATGCCGATCGCGGTGACCATCCCGGTGCCGGTGTCGCCGACGTCGGGACCCGGTTTCATGGGAAGCCCGTCCGGCTCGCCGGTCATACTCGACGCACCGGAAACCGCCTGCACCAACGGGTCGAAACTGGGGAAGTTCGCGTAGGGCGAATCGCTCGCGAATCCCTTGACCTGTACATAGATCAGCCGGGGGTTGCGCCTACTGAGGTCCGCATAGGACAGTCCGAGCCGGTCGACGACACCGGGACTGAAGTTCTCCACGAAGACATCGGCGACCTCGGCCAGCCGCAACGCCAGCTCATGGCCGTCCGCCGACTTCAGGTCGATCTCGATCGACCGCTTGCTGGCGTTGTTGAGATAGAACGGGGTGGCCTCGAAACTCGACCGGTCACCCGGCGGGACCACCTTGACCACGTCCGCGCCGAGGAACGCCAGCGCCAGGGTGGCCGAGGGTCCGGCGACCTGATGTGTCAGGTCCAGGACCCTGACCCCGGCCAGCGCCCGCGGTTTGCGGTTCTCCGGTGAACTCACGTCCTTTACAGTGACATCGGCCATATCCACAGGTAAAGCACACAGTTCTGCGGAGGTACCGTGGAAGAACTGCACAAGGCCCCGGGCTTCACGCTCCGACAGCTGCTTTACTTCGTGGTCGTCGCCGAAACAGGCACCGTGAGCGCGGCTTCGCAACGCCTGCGCGTGTCGCCTTCCGCCGTGTCACTGGCGCTGACCGAGCTGGAACGTGCGCTCAAGGTCCAGCTTTGCGTACGCCGCAAGGCGCACGGCGTCACGCTGACCGTCTCGGGAACACAGCTCCTCAAGCACGCCCGCACGATGCTGCGGCAGGCCAGGGAGCTGGAATCCGCGGTGGGCAACGCCGAAGGCGAGCTGTCCGGCCTGCTGTCGGTCGGCTGCTTCATGGGCCTGGCCCCGGTCCTGCTGCCGAAGTTGTTGCAGGGCTTCGGAGAACGGCACCCACGCGTGACGATCGACTTCGAAGAGGGTGACCAGACCGGGCTGCAACACCGGCTTCTGGCCGGGAAGCTGGACCTGGTCATGCTCTACGACGTGTCGATCTCCCCCGAGATCGACGGGGTCGAGCTGACCAGGATGCGCCCGCACATCATGCTTTCCGCGGATCACCCGCTCGCCGACCGCCCGGTGGTCGCGCTGCACGATCTCGCCGACGAACCGATGGTGCTGCTACAGGAACCCCCGAGTCCCGACCACTCGCTCGCGCTGTGTCACGAGGCCGGGATCTCCCCGGTGGTGCGCTACCGCGCGCGCAACGGCGAGACCGCACGGGCGCTGGTGGGGCGCGGCCTCGGCTACGCGATCATCATGCAGCGCCCGCCCAACGACCGCACGTACGAGGGTCTGCGCGTGGTGCACAAGGAAATCGCGGAGCTGCCCACCCACGAGGTGCCGGTCCTGCTGGGCTGGCCGAGGCACACCCGGTTGACCCGCAGGGCGGAAGCCTTCGTCCACTACGGCAGGGAGACGGTGGGCACCCGCTGATCCGGCCGACGAGCCGGCTCAGCCCGTTTTCGTGGGAGTCTGCGACGATGGGGAAATGCTGGTCGACCACTTTCCGCTGGCCGGACTGCGGCTCACCACGCCGCGGCTCGAATTGCGCCTGCCCACTGAGGAAGAGCTGTCCGCGCTGGCCGACCTGGCCGTCGAAGGAATCCACGACCCGTCGGTGATGCCGTTCGCGATCGCGTGGACCGACCAGCCGCCCGCGGACCTCGCGCGGGGCGTGCTCCAGCACCACTGGTCGCGGCTGAGCAGCCTGACCCCGCGTGATTGGTGGCTCAACCTCACGGTCTTCCACGACGGCGTCGTCGTGGGTCTGCAGAGCATCGGCGCGACGGACCTGGCCGTCACCCGGGAGGTGGGCACCGGCTCCTGGCTCGGGCGACGTCATCAGGGCCGCGGGATCGGCACCGAGATGCGGGCCGCCGTGCTGCACCTCGCCTTCGCCGGGCTGAACGCGGAGGAAGCGGTGTCGGGCGTGCTGGAGGGCAACGAAGCGTCTCTCGCCGTCTCCCGCAAGCTCGGTTACCGGCTCGACGGCGTCCGACGACTGGTCGTGCGCGGCGCGTGCGCGGTCGAGCATCGGCTGCGCCTGACCCGCGCGGAGTGGGAACGGCACCGCTCCGTGCCGGTTACCATCGACGGGCTCGCCCCCTGCCTGCCCCTGCTCGGCGCCGGCTGATCACCACCTGCTGAGCCCGCCGATGAGATCCCCGCAGCAGGCCGGCACAACCCGCTACCCGCCGCCGGGCAGGAAGCGCCGCAGCGCGGGCCATCCGGTGTCGCGCTCGCGTGCGGCGTCCTCGGCCCGACCGCCGCCACGCAGGCCGAACAGCCGTTTGGCGTAGAGCAGATACGCGACCACGGCGAGGTTGATCACCAGGGTCACGATCTTCAGCGCGCTCACCCGGTGGGCCAGTTCGTACAGCTCGGGAACCAGCAACACCGTCGTGGCCACGAAAGTCAGGTATTCGGCCCACCGCTTCGCCAGCCACAGCCCGACCGCCTCGACACCCTCCAGCACCGCGTACGCGGCGACCACGGCGCCGATGAGCCACAGCGTGGACGGCCGGGCACTGAACGCACTCATCAACTCGCCGAGGATGCCCGCGCCGGAGCCGCCGGTCCGGCCACCGACACCACCCTGGATCGCGTCCGTGATGCGGAAGAATTCGCCGCTGAGCGCCTGCCGCTCCCGGACGAAGACGGCGATCCCGATCGCCAGTGCCGCAAGCACCACGAAGTGCACGAACCGATCGAGCGCGATCAGCCGGAGTACGTAGCGGTCGCGCAACGGCCTGCCCCGCAACGGCACCTCGATCTCGGACGGCCCGGGAACGAACTCCCGGCCGGGGTGCTCCGGTGGCGGGGCGGGCAGCCAGGTGTCACACCGCAAGCAGCGGTGCCAGCGCAGGCCGTCGTGCTCGCGGACGACCAGGGCGTCGACGGGGCGGATCACGGCCACGTCCCGGCCCACCAGCACGTGCCCCTGCCACGCGCAGCCGAGGAGCTCGTAGGACAGTCGGCGCGGCGGTCCGCTTCCCGGCGGCATCTGCGGCTCGCTCACTACGTGAGGCTAACCGCGACGAGCTCGCGGCGGGAAGTTCGCGCCGGAGGCCACCAAGGCCACCTTCTCGGGTACTGGTGACAAACGGTGAAATCCCGGTAGTACTGGGTAACCACGAGGGCACGGTGGTGTCGGGTATCGGCGGCCGCGCCGGTATTGTCGCTGGTCTGGGCGGGTCCGCCCGTCACCCGCGACGCGACGCTCGCCCGGCACGGAGACAGCGGCACGGAAAGATCGGGCATGAAGACCCGGCATGAAGACGATGCGGCAACGCCGACGGCACGGCGGCCGGGCGAGCACCTCAGCAGACCGACGAACGGGAGGGAACGGTGATGGGGGAGGTAACGGGACCGGCGGTGGGCTCGGCTGTAGGTTCAGGCGGGGGTTCAGCCGGGGGTTCGGCGGGGGGTCGACCGACGCTGAGCAGGCGGCGCGAAGTGAGCCACACCAGCGCCCGGTCGTTGTTGATGACGCTGCTCGGCGAGTTCGTCCTGCCGCGGGGCCGACCGGTCTGGACCTCGACCCTGGTCGACGTGCTCGCCACTTTCGGCGTCGAAGAGAAGTCGGCGCGCCAGGCCCTGTCCCGCACGGCCGGCGAAGGCTGGCTGGTGTCCGAGCGGCTCGGCCGCCGCGTGCGCTGGTCCCTGACGCCGCCCGGCCGCCGGCTGCTCACCGAAGGCGCCCAACGGATTTACGGCTTCGGGCGGCCGGAAACCGAGTGGGACGGGCGGTGGCTGATGGTGCTGGTATCCGTGCCGGAAACCAAGCGCGACCTCCGGCACGGCCTGCGCACCCGGCTGACCTGGGCGGGCTTCGGCTCACCGACGCCCGGCGTGTGGATCAGTCCCGGGACGGGGCGGCAGGACGAGGCGCGGCGCATCCTGGCCGAACTCGGCCTGGACACCGAGGCGATGTCGTTCGTGGCGGGCTACGGCACGATCGGCGACGAGGACGCGATGGTCGCGCGCGCCTGGGATCTGAGCGCGCTGAAGGAGCGCTACGAGTCGTTCATCGACGAGTTCACCGGCCTCAACCCGGACACCGGGGCGACCGTGTTGCACGCGCAGACCCTGCTGGTCCACGAATGGCGGCGCTTCCCGTTCCTCGACCCCCAGCTTCCGCTGCGCCTGCTGCCGCCGAACTGGAGCGGTGCGCAGGCGGCCGAACTGTTCCACCGCAAGCATGTCGAATGGCGCGCGGCAGCCCTGCGACACTGGGAACTGCTCGTCTCCGACGAGGAGGCCGCCTGATCCCGGGAGTCCGCTGTGGACAATGCCGCGATCGCAGCCACACCGCCGGATCCCGGGACCGGGCCGCCAGGTCGCTAGATTCCGCGGATGGCCACCACACCCGAGGTGGTGCCGAGGTACGCCTGCTCCCCCGCCAGCGTGGGCGACGCGAAATGCGGCAGCGGCCCCACCGGGAGTTGCGCCAGCACCGTTCCGGTGTTCTGATCCAGCGCGTACAACACACCACCGGCGACATCGACGGCCCAGACCGCACCGCCACCGACCACCGGTGAACCGTCCGTGCGCACCGGCGCCTGCCACCGCACGGTCAACTGCCCGGACGGTTCGACGTCGACCGCACGCGTGCCGTCGCGACAGGGCAGGTAGACCGTCAGGCCGGACACGGAACTGCCGCCATAGGCCGGGCAAACGTTCTGCTGGCCGAGCTGGCCGCCGATCCCACCGAGTCGCCCGATGTCCAGCACATAACCGACACCCCGCTTGCCGTCTGCCAGCACGTGCCCACCCGCCACGGCGGGCCCCATCGAACCGAGATCACGATCATTCGCGTTGTCGTCCTGCCACACATCCGGGCTGAACGAGTCCGCGAGGGTGAGCTCCGGTGTCAGCGCCAGCACCGAATCACTGTAGTCATAGTCCGAAGTGGACTCACCATTGCCGACCGCGTAGAAGAGCTTTCCGTCGGCCACCGCCGCGCCGCCGGGAGCCCAGATTCCGGCCTCCCGCGTGGTGGGCACGACAAAGGAGCGCAGGTCGCCCAATCCCGTCGTGGGCGCGGCGACCACGGATCCGAGATAGTTCCCGCAATCGCCGAACAACCCGCCGTACGCGACGTAGACCCAGCCGTCGAACACCGTCAGCGCGGCACGCTGCTGGTGCGCGATCTCCTCGCCCCGGGGTGGCTCGAGCGGCCTGCTCAACGCGACATCCCCGGTGGCGAGGTCGATCCCGGCGAGCAGGTGCGCACCGCCGTCGAGTTCCGCGAGCACGAACACCAGGCCGGTCGCCGGGTCGTAGGCGGGTGTGCCGGTGATGCCGAGCGGATCGATGTTCCCGCACGGGAGGCCGGAACGGGACTGCGGAGTGCCCAGCCGTCGCGACCACAGCACCCGGCCGTCGCCGGCGGACAGCGCATAAACCGTGTCGTTCTCGGTCGCCGCGATGACCCGGTCACCGATGACCAGCGGCTGCCCGTAGACCGCGCCGTCCAACCGTGCCGACCAGGCCTGCGAAAGCTGCCCCGGCGGCGGCACGACCGCGACGCCGCTGCGGGCGTTGTCGCGGTGGTAGGTCGGCCAGTCCGTCGCCGAAAGCGGCGTCGGCGGGGCGGCGGGGCGCGGATGGGTCGTGGCGGGCGGTTCGGCGGGAGATCGGTCCCCCGCCGGGGAGCACGCGGCCAGGATCGCCGCCGCCGCCACGAGAAAACCGGAGATGCGCCTCATAGCCGTACAGTGTGCTACAAAACGCACTCGACGGGCTACCGGCCGCACGTCCCACCGCGGATGTCCCGGAAATTGACGGGACGCCAAAGCATTTCCGCGTCCGTACCCAGGGCGGCACGGCACCCACCGGTGTCCACTGCGGACAGTTTCGCGGGAATGTCGTGGCTGTGCATTAGAGTTTCGGGCGTGACCGAACAGCTGACCATTCCCACCCCGGCCGGCCCCTTCGACGCGATCGCGGCGGGCCCCGCGGACGGCAGGCCGGTGCTGCTCCTGCACGGTTTCCCGGAGGCCGCGATCTGCTGGGAACACCAGGTCGCGGTCCTCGGCGCGCGGGGTTTCCGCGCCATCGCCCCGGATCAGCGCGGCTATTCCCCCGGCGTGCGGCCGGAAAACCCGGCCGAGTACGGCATGGCCGAGCTGGTCGGCGACGTGCTGGCCATCGCGGACGAGCTGGCGTGGACCCGGTTCGATCTCGTCGGCCACGACTGGGGCGGCGCGGTGGCGTGGTGGACCGCGGCCGAACACCCCGACCGCGTCCGTACCCTGACCGCCGTCTCGACGCCGCACCCGGGGGCGCTCGCACACGCCCTGCGCACCGACGAAGATCAGCAACTGCGATCGGCGTACCTGACGGAATGGCGGCAGCGCACCACCGAACGCCGCATGCTCGCCAACAACGCCGAAGCGCTCCGGCGCATGTTCGAGTGGCGGGTGCCGCCGAGCCGGGTCGACGAGTACCTCCGCCGGTTGTCCGAGCCCGGCGCGCTGACCGCCGCCCTCAACTGGTACCGGGCAGGCAGGCCCGGTGGCGAGATCGGCAAGATCGACGTGCCGACCCTGTACGTGTGGAGCACCGAAGACGTCGCTTTCGGATCCACGGCGGCACTCGATACGGAGAACTGGGTCAGCGGCGCGTACTCCTTCCAGATGCTGGAGGACGTCACACACTGGGTACCCGAGGAGGTACCCGAAATCCTCACCGCGCTTCTCGTGGAGCACCTGTCCTAGGCAGCGCGGCACCCGACCTCCGCACCCTGGTCACGGGTCGTCGCCGCGGCGCGGCCGTCCCACACGCCCGGATACGCGCCGCGGCGCGCCCACGTGGGATTCGTGAACTGTCGGGGAATCGGGCTACAACTGGCCGTGAAGCAGGCGACGGACTTCTTCGCCGAGCAGTGCCGGTTCGATTACGCCCTGATCCGCATCGACAAGGTGAAGAACGCGGCCGTGTTCGCGGGATGTTCCTTCCTTGTCCAACGTGGTTTTCGTCGACTGCGAGTTGAACGCCGCGGAATTCGAGGTTTCCCGCGCGACGGATTGTGATCTCCGGTCGTCGCGGCTGACCGATGTTCGGGGATTGTTGACGTTACGCGGCGCGAAGATCACCACCGAGCAGGCCGTATCGGTCGCGCGGATCATCGCGACCGAAAGCGGCCTGTCGGTGGACGACTAGCGGCACGCTGCTCAGCCGGCGGCGACGTGGCGGCCGCCGGAACGACACCGTCGAGACCCACGTCGGGCCCTCCGCAGGTTCGCCGCCAGTCTCGCCGAGACTGACCAACCGTTTCGCACACCAGCTGATCTGACCGCCGACCATGTGACGGCGTTCTGCGAGCGCCACGCCGGTCTGAAGTCACTCGGCGGCTACATCGATCACCTCCGCAGCGCGCTACGCGATGATCCCGAGATCTCCACTGAGTGCCGCGCGGCGCTGATCCGGGCCAGAGTGCCACGCGCAACGGAACCGCAGACGCCCTCGGACCAGGGCTATTCCGACACGGACTGGCAACTGATCATGACATCCCAGCGCAGGGAGATCCGCCTGACCTGCGACCAGATCCGCGTCGGCCGCGACCTGCTACGTCGGTTCCGCGCTGGAGGGCTCCTTCACAAGAAGGACGCACAGGCAAGGGAGGAACTCGCCCAAGGTCACCGCGTCACCCAGCTGCCCTTCCGGTGACAGTCGAAGGGCTCGAGCGCGTCACCCCGACCGTTCGCTGGGCTTTTTGTGGGCATTGTGCTTCACTAGGGACATGCCCACAAAAAGCCCAGTGGAGCACGAGGTGGTCGCGGCGGTCACGCGCCTGCTACGGCAGGGGCTGCCGGTGACCCCGGTCAACACGGACCTGGTTCTGCTCGACCTGCGCGGCGTCGTGGCCAGGGCGGTCGATCCCACCGACACGGCCAGTCGCACCGCAGCGCTGGACGGCACCCTGCGTGGGCTGCTGGCCCGTTTTCCCGATGCCCGCTACGCCCCGGCGGTGAGGGCACTGTTCGGGCTGCCGCCTGCCGAGCCGGGGCTCAACCTCACCGCGCGGCGGGACTTGGCGGCCGAGCAGGCGGGCCACGAGGTCCACCACTTCCGCAAGCGGGTCGAGCCCAAGCTGATCGAGAAGATAGCCTGGGAGCTGTTGGCCGATGCCGACCGGTTCATTCGCACGCCGATGATCGCCCCGCGGCTGGCCCCGGTCACCGTCCGCCAGCCGGTCCCGGCCGACCCGTTCGCCTGGGAAGTCACCGAGCACGAGGAACAGCTAGCCCGGTTGTGGTCGGCACTCTACGCCGCCCGCGCCGAGTTGCTCGCCGTCGAGCGGCTGGTCAGTCTGCGCGCGAACCGGATCGACCTGATCCACGCGGCGGTGACCGCAGCCTGGCGCTGGGCCGCCGCCCGCGCCGAGGCGATCGGCTACACCACCGCCTATGCCTCGGACTCCAACACTTCGATCGACGACCTGCTCGCCCTGACCGGCTGGACGCCGGAACTGGCCGAGGCGCAGGCGTCGCGGCTGACCGAGGCCGCGGTCGGCGGCGCCAGCCGTGAGCAGTTCGTCCACGCTCTGCACAACGAGACCGGGCTGGGCAACACCTGGGTCGACGGCTTGCTCGGCCAGGACCCGCTTCCCACCGCTATCGACGAGAACGGATCAGCTCAGTGACCACTACCAACCCGCTCGCGGCGGCGCTGGAGGCTGCGGCAGACGGCCCGCCACGCCGCTACGTCATCACCGGCGGCCCCTCATCAGGCAAGGACGACCTGATCGAGCGGATCCACGCCGCCGGCATCCCCTGCATGCAGGAGGAGCCCGGCCGGGAGATCTATCGCAAGCACCGCGAACGGCTCGGGCGGCACCTGCGCCGCGAGGACCGGCGCGAGTACTCCTTGGAAGTACTGGAGGCGTTCATCGCCGAATACACCACACACGCCAGCGGGATCAGGTTCTACAACCGCGGCATCCCCGATGGCTACGGCTGGGAGGGCTTCTTCGGGCTCAAACCCACCGCGCAGCTGGAAGAAGCAACCCAGCACTACCGCTACGATGCGATCTTCGTGCTGGACCCCCTGGACACCTTCGAAGACCCCGATGACATCGTCTGGGCCAAGGATCGCGAGATCCGCCGAGTCCACGAGCTGATCGTGCAAGGCTACTACGATGCCGGCTACGAGCCGTTGTTCGTCGCTCCCGACTCGGCCGCCGCACGACTGGACTTCATCTGCGCCAACCTGCGCCTGCCCAAACCTAGCCGAGGAGCGTGATCTCGTTGTCCCGCAACGGGAAATCAACGTTGTTGATCTCGCCGAACAGTGTCCTGGCGAACGCCCTGCTACGCACTATCGACCTCCTCCGGCCGCGCGTGCTGGCGGCCCGGCCAACGCGGATCGAGTTCGTTGTCGGCACCCAGATCAATGGAGCTCCACACCTGGGCACCAACCTGGTCCAGACCGCCGCGTTCCTGCTGGCCAAAATCGCCCGCCGCGAGTTCTCCACCGACACGGTGGTGCGTTTCGGGGCGCTGGACAACGCCCCGCACGAGGTCGTGCTCGACCCCGAAACACACCACGCCTACCAGCAGACCTACCTCCACGCCCTGGGCAAGGACAAGATCGCCGAACTGATCGACACCTACTATGTCGAGTTCTTCGACTCGCTGTCGGAGGCCACCGACACCGACTACGCGGTGGAGACTTACACCGACCAGCAGGCCACACCGGGGTTCCGGGCTGAGTTCCTGCGCACCCTGGAACGGCTGGAGGATATTCGCTGGTGGATGGCTCCGTCACACGGCACCGTCCACATCCGAATTCCCTGCCCGGACTGCGGCTGGGCCGAGAAACGCGCTGACCGGACCAAACTGATCCGGCTCGATGAGGACGGCGCCACGTTCACCGCGGTCTGCCTGGACCACGGCCCCTACCAGGGCCATGTCGACCCCGAAGACGACCAGCTCTACCTCGACCTGGCCACCCTCTATCGCAACCTGGTCAAGGAACGCGCGCTCGGACGCGACCCCGACGTCCTGCACGTGATGATGAAGGGCGGCGACTGGGCCTTCGGCTGCCAGCTCGTTGACGGACGGTGCGCTGGGCGCGCTGGGCACCCCAGCAGCGCAGATGCCGATGCGGATCTTCACCCCGCAAGTCCTCGCACCGACCGGAGCGAAGCTGTCCAAGTCGTTGCTTCGCGAACAGGGAAAAGGCGCTCTGCCGGCCGACGTCGAGCCTTGGATGCTCGACACGACCACCTGGCCCGGCGAGCTCGACAATTATGTCGACTCACTCGTCTGGCTCATCGGCGAACTGCTCACCGATCCCAAACACTTCTTCCGCTCGTTCACCGTCAAGGAGCTTGGCCGCCTCGTGACTGCACGACCCATCGCCCTGCCCGTCCGCGCCCATGAGATGGGCATCTACAAGCGCTACTTCGACCTGATCGCCACCGGCCGCAAGTCCACCGAGATCCGGGTCAACGACTCCAGCCGCAAGAAAATCAAGGAAGGCTCGCTGATCCGGTTCCGCTGCCAGGGCGATCAAGTCCTCACCCGGGTCACCCGCGTCGCCCGCTACGCCAGCTTCGAGGAGATGTTCGACCACGAGGCCGTCGCCTCGGTCAACCCCCTGGCCACCCGCGAGGAACAGCTGGCGAACATCCGGCAGATCTATCCACCCGAGCGGGAAGCCCTCGGCGTCGTCGCCATCGGCATCGAACTCGTCGACCCGCCCCGGACAGCTGACCGCGATCTCCCGGAGCGGACAACGCGATCCGGCAACCCCGGTTCCGACACCGAACTTGCCCAGTGAACGCAGCCGAGATTGCACGCGGTTCCCGGTTGCATGATTACCGAATCCGGCGGATCGAAAATGTCCACATTCACCCGTGATTCTGTTTCCGGGTCGTCGCCGGGCCGGATCTGAAAATCCCACATTCTTCGGTTACCTTCACAACTGCTGTCCGACTCGAGCTACCAGACAGCGGATGCCGCCCGTTCCGCCGTCAAAGGTGCCAACGGCGCCACACCCGTAGTTCGGACGCTCCTGCGGGTCGCATGGGCAAGCGCACGCTCCCGTAACCGCGACGGCACCAGGCGCGCGCTCGACGCCGTAGACGACGCCCACGAAGCCCGCTCACCCGGCAACGAAGAACCGGAGTGGGTGTACTGGCTCGACCGCAAGCAAATCGCCGTTCTGGCCGGTCGATGCCTGATCGCAGAGTTGGTTACCACCCTTGCGGTTGGCCGGCTATCGGCCCGCGCGGTACCAGCGCGGTGAGGTGTTGAGCGGTGGGGCGAGGGTCGCCCGGACGACGAGCACGTTGGGTTCGTCGGCGCGGACGAACTCGGTGAGCAGCCGGCGGAAGGCACGCCCGAACCCGTCGACCCGGTCCGCGTGCACCCCGAAGGACCGGGCCAGGCCGACGAAGTCGGGTGTGTGCAGGTTGACGCCGCGCTGGGGCAGGCCCTCCCGGTCCTGGTCGAAGCGGAGCATGCCGTAGCCCCCGTCGTCGACGATGATCACGGTCACGGGCAGGGACTCCTGGGCGAGGGTCGCCAGGTCGCCGCAGCCGTACAGGAAACCGCCGTCGCCGCTGACGCAGACCACCCGGCCCCTGGTGGCCGCCGCGGTCCCCAGGGACGCCGGAAAGCCGAAGCCGAGCGTGCCCCAGCCCATGGGGTAGGCGAAGCGCCGAGGTGCGGCCACCCGGTGGAAGCCACCGGCCCAGTAGCCGGCGATGCACATGTCGGCGACGACCACGGCTCCGTCGGGCAGGCTTTCCTCCAGCGTGCCGAGGAAATCGGCCGCCTGCGGCTCTTCGGTGCGGATCCGGCGCCGGACCTGCTCGTCGATCCGGCGCAGTCGCTCGGTGAGTTCGGCGAGTCCCGGGCGGGGCCGCAGGCCGTGCAGCAGCTGGCCGACGACGTCGCGAGCGTCGCCGACCAGGGTCACGTCCGGCGGGTAGTTCTTCGCGGCGTCCTTCGCGTCCACGTTGACCGCGATCAGCTTGGGCGGCTTGGGCATGAGCCAGTTCTGCGTCATCAGGCCGTCGAAGTCGCTGCCGATGCCGAGCACGACG
>DASSAD010000043.1:0-17908 GCA_035685725.1 Amycolatopsis sp.
ATCGGATCATGGAGACGCGAAAGACAGCGCACCTGCCGAAGCTGCTGCCCCAAAGTTGCCCCACGATGATCAAGAAGAGGCAGAGGAAAAGATCATCCAATTGGACCATTTCCGCAGGTCAGCGGGATGATTGGTGCGTGGGCCGGGCGGGGCTCGAACCCGCGGCCAAGGGATTATGAGTCCCCTGCTCTAACCAGCTGAGCTACCGGCCCTCAGGGGCCCCCGTGCGGGGCACGCCCCAAGATTGGGTCAACATACCGTACCGCCTGGTCGGGGGCCTACCCGGCCGTAGCGGGTGGCCTTCGCGCGGTGCCGGGCGGGCCTGGTCAGCGGTAGCCGGCGGTGGAGTGGGCGCGGAGGCGGGCGACGGTTTCCTGGAGTTGCCGGATCTGCTGGGTCAGCTCTTCGACGCGGCGGGAGGCGTGGGAGTCGGCGAGTTCGCGGAGGCGTTCGATTTCGCGGGCGACGGTGTGGGTGGGGTTGGGCAGCGGGCACTCGCAGTGCGGGCAGCGCGCCGGGTCGCTCATCGGGAACCTCGCTCGTACCTGGGTCCGGCCGACGGTACGCGCGGCGCCGGGACCCGAACAACGACAGTGGGCCCAAACCTGTCGCCGGTTTCTTGGGTCCGGGCACAAAGCGTCGACCGGTCGTCACCGGGTGCCTTTACCATGGCTGCGTGGCGGATGACGAGATCGGCCGCGAGAACGCCGCGTTGCGCGGGCTCGTCGCGGTGTATCGCCACCTGTCCACGTTGGCCGCGCAGGACTCGGGGATCGAGGCGGTCACCGAGCTGATCGCCGAGCGGATGGACGCCACGGTCGCGGTGGTCGACGAGAAGATGACCGTGCTCGCGGCGGCGTCTCCCGGCGGCGGGGCCGAGGAGGCCGTGCGTGCCCGGGTCGTGCATCCCCGGCTCGTGCAGGTGCTCGCGCTGACCGGGAGGTCGCGGCGTGCGGCGCGGATCCCTGATGTCAGCGAGGCCTCGCCGATGATCGTCGCGCCGGTCCTGGTCGGCGACGAGGTGCCCGCCTACCTGCTCACCTTGCACGATGGCGACCCGGAGACCGGGGAAGACCTGCGGCTGCTGGTCACCGAGCACGCCGCGACGATCTGCGGGGTCATTCTCGGCCGCGAGCGGGTCGTCGCCGCGGCGGCGGCCAGGGCGCGCGAGGATCTGATCGAGGGGCTGTTGTCGGGTAAGGGCAGCGACGCCGACGAGCTCCTGCGCTGGGCGCGCCACCTCGGCTATGACGAGACCCGCGAGCACCGGGTGCTGTCCCTCGTGGTCGAGCAGGGCCGCGACGGCCTGGGCGCGCGGGTGCCGGTCGCGATCGAGCGGTTCTTCGGCACGCGGGCCTCCGACGCGATCACCACGGTCCGCGACCACGAGGTGGTGGTCGTGCTCCCGGACCGTGCCGACCGTGCCGAGTCGCTGACGGCGTCCTGTCTGGACCGGGTCCGTGAGCTGTTCCCGCCGGCGCTGGTCACGGTCGGCATCGGCGGCCGCTGCGGTCCGCCGGAGGGTATCGCCCGTTCCTACGACGACGCGCGCCGCACGGTCGAGGCCGCCCGCCGGATGGGCCGCACCGGTTCGGTCGTGGCCTTCGACGAGCTCGGCATCCACCGGTTGTTGCTCCAGGTGGCCGATCCCGCGCAGCTGCGGGAGTTCGCGCACGAGGTGTTCGGTGGGCTCAGCACCCACCCGCACGCCGCGGTCGCCGAATATCTGACCACGCTGGGCTGCTATTTCCGGGCCAACAACAGTCCGCAGCGGGCGTCGCGGGCCTTGCACGTACACCCCAACACGGTCACTTACCGGGTGCGCAGGGTTGAGCAGATCACCAAACTGGACTTCACTCATTACCGGGACCGACTGATGGCACAGGTCGCCTTGGAGATTCTGGACGCGGTCGGGGAGGGGGCCCCGGCGGTTTCCCCGTTGAGGACAGGGAGAGGCGATGACCTTTGAAAGCGCTCTCAGCGAGCGTGTTCTGGTGTGCGACGGGGCCATGGGCACCATGCTGCATTCCGCGGGAAACTCGCTGGACCGGGCGCTGCCCGAGCTGAACCTGTCGAATCCCGAACTGGTCAGCACGGTCCACGAAAGCTATGTCGCCGCGGGCGTGGACATCCTGCTCACCAACACCTTCGGCGCGAATCGCCTGCGCCTGGCCGAACACGGGTCTTCCCTGAACGTGCGCGACATCACCCTGGCCGGTGTCCGGCTGGCCCGGCAGGCCCGCCGCGGCGTGGACCGCACCATTTACGTCGGTGGTTCGGTTTCGCCCGCGGTGAGCGCGAGCCAGCGGCAGAGCGTGCGCGCCGACGAACGCCGGGAGGTCGTCCGCGACCAGGTGCGGGCGCTCGTCGACGGCGGGGTCGACCTGCTCGTGCTGGAAACCTTCGGTTATCTCGACGAACTCGTCGAGGCCGTCGAGGTGACCGCGGAGCTGACCGACCTGCCGGTGCTGGCGCAGGCGACGTTCACCGCGGAGGGACTCACCCCGGGTGGCGAGACCCCGCACGATGTCGCGAGCAAGCTCGGTGAGCTGCCCATTGTCGCGCTCGGCGCGAACTGCACGGTCGGGCCGCAGCGCATGCTCTCGGTCGTCGAAGAGCTGCGGCGTTACACCAAACTGCCGATCAGCGCGCAGCCGAACGCGGGGCTGCCGCGCCGGATCGGACGAAGGTTCGAATACAGCGTCGACGGTGACTATTTCGCCGGATATGCGCGCCGTTATGTCGATTGCGGCGCGTCCATCGTCGGCGGCTGCTGCGGGACGACCCCCACCCACACCCGTGACATCGTCGCGAAGCTGGCCGATCTGCGCCCGAAGCAGCAGCGTCGTCCCGAGCCCGCGCCCCGCACCCGGGCGGTCGTCCGGCCGGAACACGGCGGTCTCGCGCAGCGCCTGACGGAGCAGCGGTTCGCGGTCGCCGCCCAGATCGCGCCGCCGGCGGGTGGTGGCGCCGAGGAGGCCACCGAGCTGGCCACCGTCCTGCGCTCCCACGGCATCGACCTGGTGTTCGTCACGGCTCGGGAGAGCGCCCGCGCGCAGGTCAGCTCGGCGAGCCTGGCACTGCACGTGGAACGCGAGGTGGGCGCGGAGACCATCGCGACCGTCACCACCTGGGACAAGACGATCATGACCTTGCAGGCCGACCTGCTCGGCGCGCACGCCTTCGGGATGCGCACGGTGGTCTGCGAGACCGGGAACCCGCCGTTGCGTGGCGATTACCCGAACGCGGACGGGATCTGGGAGGTCGACTCGGTCGGCCTGATCGAGCTGCTGGCCGGCCTCAACGACGGTCGCGACTGCAACGGCCTGACCCTGGCCACCAAGACCTCGTTCCACATCGGCGCGCGGTTCAACCCCGGCGCAGAGGACCGCGACGCCGAGCTGGCCCGCACCCGGGCGAAGATCGCCGCCGGCGCGCAGTTCCTCATCACCCGGCCGGTTTACGAGGCGGAAGCGCTTTCCGGGATGCTCGCGGAACTGTCCGATGAGGACATTCCGGTGCTGATGGCGGTATCCCCGCTCACCGGATTCGCCGAGGCCGAGTACCTCGCCCACGAGGTGCCGGACGTCCGGATCCCGCGGGAGACGCTGACGGTGCTGGAAGCGGCGGGGGAGGGGGGCCGGGAGGCGGGGCTGGAACTGGCGAAGGAGTTGCTCGCCCGGGCCCGCCCGCTGGTCCAGGGTGTGGTGCTGGTCATGAAGGACGGGCGCAAGCTCGGCGACGTCCTGCCGCTGGTCAGGCAGACCTGAACCGGCGGCCGGGGCAAAGATCTGTAGCCGAGCACAACGAAGTCTGTGACCGCGGGTGCTAGGCGGGAGCGCACGGCCGGCGAATAGTGGAGGCCATGGGTGAGACGTTGTTCACGTCGGAATCGGTGACCGAAGGCCATCCGGACAAGATCGCGGACCAGATCTCGGACGCGGTGCTGGACGCGGTGCTCGCGCAGGATCCCGCGGGTCGCGTCGCCTGCGAAACGCTGGTGACCACCGGTCTGGTGGTGCTGGCCGGTGAGATCACCACGACCGCCACGATCGACTACACCGACCTGGTCCGCGAAACGATTTGCCGGATCGGGTACGACAACGGCGAATTCGGTTTCGACGGGCACTCCTGTGGTGTGCTCGTCGCGCTGGACAAGCAGTCGCCGGATATCGCGCAGGGCGTGGACGTGGGTCACGAGGTGCGCAGCAACAGTTCCGACGGCGACGCCTTCGACCAGGCCGGCGCCGGTGACCAGGGCATGATGTTCGGCTACGCCACCAACGAGACGACGGAACTGATGCCGATGCCGATCGCGCTGGCGCACCGGCTTTCGCGGCGGCTTTCCGAGGTGCGCAAGTCCGGTGCGCTGCCGTATCTGCGCCCCGACGGCAAGACGCAGGTGACCGTCCGTTATTCCGACGGCGTGCCGGTCGCGGTGGACAAGGTGCTGATCTCCACCCAGCACGCCCCGGGCGCACAGGACAAACTGCCCGAAGCGCTGTGGGAGCAGGTCGTGCTGCCGGTGCTGCCCGAAGCGCTGTACGACGCGGAGAGCCTGCGGGGCCGCTTCTTCGTCAACCCCACCGGGAACTTCGTGATCGGTGGCCCGGTCGGGGACGCGGGACTGACCGGGCGCAAGATCATCGTGGACACCTACGGCGGCTTCGCGCGGCACGGCGGTGGCGCCTTCTCCGGCAAGGATCCGTCCAAAGTAGACCGATCGGCGGCCTACGCGGCGCGCTACGTGGCCAAGAACCTGGTCGCCGCGGGGCTGGCCGACCGGGCGGAGATCCAGGTCGCCTACGGCATCGGCATGGCCCGCCCACTGTCGCTGCTGGTCGAGACCTTCGGCACCGAGCACGTGCCGCACGAGCGGATCACCGAGCTGATCGATGCGCACTTCGACCTGCGTCCCGCGGCGATCCGGGCGAATCTCGACCTGCACCGGCCGATCTATGCCCAGACCGCCGCCTACGGCCACTTCGGGCGTACCGATCTGGACCTGCCGTGGGAGCGCACCGACAAGGCGGACGTGCTGAAAGCGTCCCGCTGACTTCCGTGTTGGCCCGAGCCGGCGGACGGCGACCATTGACCGTGCGGGAAAGCTGGTGATGAGCGCATGAGGAACCTGGGGCCGGGCCACGGCGAACACGCTGATCCCGGCGCACCCGCGGAGGAACGGGCATGAGCCTTGCCGAAGCGTTCACGACCGGGCGGTTCGCGGTGACCGCCGAACTCAGCCCGCCCCGCGGTGCCGACCCGGACGGCTTAGCGGGTAAGGCCGCGGCATTGCGCGGCTGGGTGGACGCCGTCAATCTCACCGACAACCAGGGCGCGAACGTGCGGATGTCCAGCCTCGCCGGCAGCGTGCTGGTGCTGCGCGCCGGGGTCGAGCCGATCATGCAGGTGACCACGCGGGACCGCAACCGGATGGCCCTGCAGTCCGATCTGCTGGCGGCCGGGGCGCTGGGGGTGCCGAACGTGCTGCTGCTCACCGGCGACCATCCGCGGGCCGGCGACCACGGCGACGCGAAGCCCGTGTTCGATGTGGACAGTGTGCGGCTGGTGGAGATCGCGCGGGGTCTGCGGGACGAGAGACGCCTGATGAACGGCAAACGAATCGACCCGCCGCCGCGGTTCCTGATCGGTGTGGTGGACACGCCGGTCGCGCCACCGGCCGGCGCGACCCGGCTTCGCACGAAGGTCGAGGCGGGCGCCGAGTTCGTGCAGACACAGTACGTGTTCGACGTGCCGCGGTTCGCCGAGTGGATGGCCGACGTCCGGCGCCTGGGCCTGCACGAGCGGTGCCGGATCCTCGCCGGGATCGGCCCGGTCCGCTCGCCACGAGCCCTGGAACACCTGCGCACGAAGGTGCCCGGCGTCCACATTCCGGACTCGACGGCCCGCCGGCTGATCGCGGCGGGGGAAGACGGGTTCGCCGAAGCCGGCGTCGGACTTGCCGCCGAGACCGTCCGGGCGGTCCGCGAGGTCCCCGGTGTGGCGGGTGTGCACCTGATGGCGCCGGGCAACGAACACGCCGTCCCGGAGATCGTGGCCCGCGCGGGACTGCGCGAGAGAGCGGGCGATGATGCTCGTTGACGTGCGCCCCACCGCCCGGCTGAGCGGTCCCGGCGCGGTGGATGTCTCCGGCGCGCTGGCCCCGATCCTGCGCGCGCTCGGCGAGGGACCCCTCGATCTGGCCCGGACCCGGGTCGTGTGCGACTGGATCCAGTACCGCAACAACTTCCGCGACGTCGTGGACGTGCGCCCGGTCGGCGACACCGGCACCGAGATCGCGGTCGACCTCCGGCGCTGCGCCGGAATCGATCTCGTCGCGGCGACCAGGCAAGCGCTTTCTCAGCCGCCCCGGACCTATCTCGAAGGCTGGGTCCCGGGAGCGGAAAGCCTGATCTGGCGCTTCAATGCGTTGTACTGGCAAGCGCTTTCGCAGTGGGAGCACGCGACGGGTCGGCAGTACGAGCAAGCGCTTCCCGGTGGCAAGAGCGACGCCCGCGATCTCGAGGCGGTGCGTCGGTTGATCAAGCGGCTGTTCGGGATCTGGGACTCGCTCGACGACCGCGGTGCCCTGCCTGAGGCGTTGTACGTGGTCGAACTCGGTGTGGGCAACGGAAATCAGGCCCGCGCCTGGCTCGACGAGTTCCGGCGGATGGACGCCGCGCACGGGCGCGACTACTACCGGCGGCTGCATTACCTGATGGGTGACTATTCACCGCACGTGCTCGCGCTCGCGCGAGCCGCGGTTTCCCGGCACGCCGGGCACGTGAGCGGGCTCGTCCTGGATGCCTGTGAGCCGAGCGCGACCCTGGCCTTTCTGCGGTACAAGGCATTTCTGGTCTACATTTCCAATGTCTACGACAACCTGCCCACCGACGAGCTCGCCCGCATCGGCGGGCGGGTGCACCGGGTGGAGGTCCGCGCCTACCTGCCCGACGCCGACGCGCGCCGGATCGCCGCGCGGTTCTCCCTCGCGGCGGATGCCATTCCCGTCCTGGTCGCCAAGCTGGTGCGCCTGGGGCCCGAACTGCTCAGTGAGGCGGTTCCGGAGTTCTCCGGCGACGAAGGCGCCGCGGTCGGATTCTGGCGCGAGTGCTGGTCGGCGCTGCGACTGGAAGAGCGCTATGTTCCGCTGGACGGCCTGGATCTCTACCGGATCGCGCCCAAACTGACCGGTGAGGTGCTGCGGCCGTTGCTGGAGTCCGGAGGAGACCTGCGAATGCACGTCAGCAACGGCGCGGTGGCGAGCTTCTCCGACACGCTTCCACTGCTGCACCCCTACGGCATGCTGCACTGCCACGACCTGTTCGTCACCGAGCTGCCGCGCTATGAAAACGCTTTCTGCGGTCCAGGGAAGTACGACGGGTCGGTGGTCAACTGGATCAACGGGCCGCTGTTGAAGCTGGTCGCCGCGCGACTGGGGTTCGAGGTCTCCTTCGAACGGCTCGCGCACAACATCACCACGCTCTCCGCCGGGGTGCGGGACTGATGGACGGCCTGCCGGTGCTGCCCACCACGGTCATCGGGTCCTATTCGGTGCCGGAATGGCTGGAGCGGCTCAAGACCGACTTCTACCAGCGCCGGATCAGTCGCCAGTACCTGGACGAGATCCACGAGGTGGCGATCAAGGCGGCGGTGAAGGACCAGGAACGAGCCGGCATCGACATGGTTTCGGACGGGGAACTGCGCCGGGACAACGACATCGACTACCTGTTGGCCCGCCTGCCCGGCGTGACGATCGCCGAACGCGCGAAAACCTATTTCTACGACTACTACGACGCCACCGTGACGGCGCCGCTACCGACCGCCGATGCCGTTCCGCTGGGGTTCGTCAGGGATTTCGCGTTCACCAGGGAGAACACCGACCTGCCGGTGAGATTCTCGTTCACCGGACCGTTTTCCCTGTCCCGCCGGATTCGCAACGAAGCCTATCCCGACAAGGCGGATCTGGTGCGGGCGCTGGCGCGGATGCTCAACGCCGAGGCACACCGGCTGGTCGAGGCCGGCGCGACCGTGCTCCAGATCGACGAGCCGTTCCTGGCCGGGTACCCGGAAGAGGTCGCGGTCGGCCTCGAAGCGGTCAACCTGGTGACCGAGGGAGTCGACGCCTGGTGGGCACTGCATGTCTGTTACGGCAACAGGTATGCCAGGCCGTCCTGGGAGGGGCATTACGACTTCCTGTTTCCCGGGGTGCTCGACCTCCGCATCGACCAGCTGGTGCTGGAATTCGCGCGCAAGGGCTACGACGATCTGGCGCTGCTGGGACGGCACCGCTGGGACCGGGCGCTCGGGCTCGGCGTGATCGACGTCAAGAGCGAGGAAGTGGAGACACCCGAGGTGGTCGCGGCGCGGATCCGGCGCGGGCTGGAGTTCGTGCCGAGCGGGCGGCTGCTGGTCAACCCGGACTGCGGGCTGCGGCACCTCCCGCCCGAGCTGGCCAGGGCGAAGCTGCGCGCGATGACCGCGGGCACCGCACTGGTGCGCAAGGAGCTGGCCGCGGCGGACTCGGGTCTCGGCGCGCAGCCCGCACCGGACGGCGCGCCCGCCCAAGTCACTGGCCGCGCTTGACCCGAACGCGGCCGCTCGGCAGGTCGGCCAGGTGAGGGGAAGGCGTTCGCGTCGAAGAGTTCGGGCAGCGCGCCGAACCGGACGTCCGCCTCGCCGCGCCGGTTGTCCGGCAGGTAGCCGTGTCGGGACCGTCACCGTCTCCTCCCAGCCCGCGGAACGACACACCGGAGTCGCCCGGATCGCAAGCTAGGCTGTGCATACAGCCTTCTCGACGTGAGCGCCGTTGCTCCCGGGCGCCGCGCGATTCCGCGCCGGCTCGCAAACCGGCGTCGGCGAGGCCGGCCGCGGTCCCACCCAGTGTCGGGTTTGGACGATCGGCTCCGACATCCATGGTGACGACTCCGGTCACTCGACTGAGGGGATGAACATGACCAGCGGTTCGCGAACCGAACCAGCCCGCGACGAGCAGACGGTGCCCGGCGACACCGCGCCGGTGAGCCGGCCGGGACTGCTCGTGCTGGTGCTGGGGGCGCTCGTCGCGCTCGGCCCGCTGTCCATCGACATGTATCTGCCGGCGCTGCCGAGCATCGCGACGGACCTGGCGACCAGCGAGTCGACGATCCAGCTCACCCTGAGCGGTACCGTGCTCGGCCTGGGACTGGGCCAGTTGCTCGTCGGGCCGCTGTCGGACGCGGTCGGTCGTCGGGTGCCGCTGATCGCCGGCACGCTGGTGCACGTGGTCGCCTCGCTGCTCTGCCTGCTGGCGCCCACCGTCGAACTGCTCACCGCCGCCCGCGTGGTGCAGGGCCTTGGCGCGTCGGCCGGCTCGGTGCTCGCCCTGGCCGTGGTGCGTGACCTCTACGCCGACCGCAAGGCCGCGACGGTGTTGTCCCGGCTGATCCTGGTGATGGGCGTGTCCCCGGTGCTGGCGCCGACCGTGGGCAGCGCCGTGCTGAAGTGGACCCAGTGGCGCGGCGTGTTCGTAGTGCTCGCTGTGCTGGGGATCGCGATCGCGGTGTTCTCGGCGTTGCTGCTGCCGGAGACGTTGCCGAAACAGCGGCGGCAACCGCTGCGCGTAGGCGCGACCGTCCGCACTTACGGCGGCCTGTTCGCCGACTCGGCCTACATCGGACTGGTGCTGGTGGCCGGCCTGGCGATGGCCGGGTTGTTCGCCTTCGTCAGCGGCGGATCCTTTGTCTTCCAACAGGAGTACGGGCTCGACCAGCAGCAGTTCGGCCTGATGTTCGGGGCCAGCGCGGTCTGGCTGATCGCCGCCACCCAGCTCAACGCGCGGCTGATGCGCCGGTACGAACCGCACCAGGTGCTGGTCGCGGCGAGCGTGTTCGCGACGGTGTCCGCGGCCGTGCTGCTGGTGGTGGCGGTGACCGGCGCGGGCGGCATGTTCGGCCTCGCGGTCCCGGTGTGGGCGGTGCTGTTCTTCGCCGGTCTGATCCTGCCCAACGCGCCCGCGGTGGCGTTGAGCGCGCACGGTGAGGCCGCCGGGACGGCGGCGTCGCTGCTGGGTGCCGTGCAGTTCGGCGTGGGTGCCGCGATTTCCCCGGTGGTGGGTGTGCTGGGCAACAACGCGCGGGCCATGGGTGTGGTGATGTTCGCGGGAATCGCGCTGGCCACGGTGGTTCTGCTGCTGGTGGCGCGGCCGTGGCGGGTGACCCCGGCCGGCGACGGAACGGCGGTGCCGGTCGTCGTGCACTGACCGGCGGTGCCGGTCGTCGTGCGCTGACCGGCGGTGCCGGTCGTTGTGCGCTGACCGGCGGTGCCGGTCGTCGTGCGCCGACCGGCGGTGCCGGTCGTTCTGGACTGATAAGCGGTGCCGGTCGTCGTGGGCTGACCGGAAACCGCGCTCTTCGGTTTCCCCTGCCCATAAGGTGTTCCGCATGGGAGTGAACCAGCGCGCGCAGATCCGCATGACAAACGAGGAGATCGCGACGTTCATCGAGGCCGGTCGGACGGCCACGATGGCCACCGTCGGACCGGATGGCACCCCGCATCTGGTCGCGATGTGGTACGCGGTGCTGGACGGGCAGATCTGGTTCGAGACCAAGGCGAAGGCCCAGAAGGTGGTCAACCTGCGCCGCGACGACAGGATCACCTGCCTGATCGAGGACGGCCGCGGTTACGACGAGCTCCGCGGGGTGTCGCTGGAAGGCCGTGGGGTGATCAGCGACGATCCCGCGGAGCTGTGGCGGGTCGGGGTCAGCGTGTGGGAGCGCTACCACGGTCCCTACACCGACGAGGTGAAGCCGGCCGTGGAAATGTTGCTGCACAAGCGGGTCGCCGTGCGGGTGGACGTCCGGCGCGTGCGCTCCTGGGACCACCGCAAGCTCGGTCTCGGCGCGATGCCCGTGAGCGGTTCCACGGCCCGGTATCTCCGGTGAGCGGGCTCAGCCCAGGATCTTCGTGCGGAGTTCCGCGGTGTCCGGCCCGTCGAAACCCTGCGCGGAGAGCCACTGGCGCACGCCTCCGTAGCGGGCGTCGACCTGATCCAGGAACGTGACCATGGTTTCCGCGCGGGGCCGGTGCTCGTCGTCGCCGGGGCGGTCGGCCAGATCCGCCGCGTAGGTCGGGGAGGCGCGCAGGCGCGCGAGGATCGCGCCGATCCGGGTGCCGCTGGCCGCGTAGTCGGCGACGATCGCGTCCCGCTGGACACCGGCGACCGACAGGGCCAGCGCCACCACCACGCCGGTCCGGTCCTTGCCCGCCGCGCAGTGCACCAGCGCGGCCCCCGGTGCCGTCGCGATCGACCGCAGCGCACCGATCACATTCTCCGGCCGGTCCTCCAGATAGCCCAGATAGAAGGCGACCATCGGGTCCTCCGGGTAGCGCGCCAGCGCGCGCTCCCGGCGGTCGAGCACCAGCGCGTCGGCGACCGCGTCGGTGGCCTCACCGTGCTCGGGCAGGACGGAATGGTGGATGTGGCGCACGGACTCCACCGCGGTCAGCGGGCCCGGACCCTCCGAGGTGACTTCCGAGGTGGCGCGCAGGTCGACCACCGTGCTCAGGCCGTAGTCCTCGACGAGAAGCTTGATGTCGGTGGTGGTCAGGCCCTGGAGGTTGTCGGAACGGAGCAGCCGGCGGTTCGCGGTGCGCCCGCCGTCGTCGGTGGGCAGGCCGCCCAGGTCCCGCGCGTTGACCGCGCCTTCGAGTTCGAGCCATGGCATGGCTCCATAGTTCATGGTGTTGGACGACCAGCCAAGGCGGCCGGAGGGGGAACCTGGGGACCCCGGCGCGGGCCCGGGAAGGTCAGGGTGCCCGCCAGTCCGCGGCGGCGCAGCCAGCCCCGCCAGGCGAACAAGCCGATGAGCGCGGCCGTGAGATGCCCGGCGAGGGTGACCATGGACAGCAACGAACCCGGTTCGTCGGTGACATAGATCACCACAATGGACAGTAGCGTCGCCGGGACGACCCACCGGCGGACCTTCGGCGCGAGAACCGTCAGCATCGCGCCCGCCGTGGTGAAGAACCCGTAGCTGACCCCGATGTCGAGCCAGTGCCCGTCGTTGCGCGGCAGCAGCCCCGCGTTCAGTGCCCACATCACCGGCAGTTCGGTGACCAGCGTGGCCACCACGTGTCCGCTGGCGAAGACGGCGAGCGTCCAGGCCGCACCGACCCGGCGTTCCAGCGGCGCGACCGCGAGCGCGAAGATCAGCACATAGACGATCCACCCGGAGTCGCTGATCCACAGCGCGCTGGTGACCAGGCTCATGAACGGGCGGCGCCACAGGTTCAGCGCGTCGGTGCTGGACAGCGCCAGCAGCCGGTGCGCGACCCGGTCGTCGACGACCCGCAGGACGATGGTGGTCGCCAGCAGGACGACCAGATACCAGAAGGTGAAAGGTGTCGACAGCGGTCCGGGCAGCAGCCGGACGGCACGCCTGGTCCAGGCCCAGTTCCCCCGGACCGGTTCGGTCTCCTCGTGCACCGGGACAGTCTGCCGGGTCAGTCTGAAAACAAACCGTCGACCAGCTGTGAATTGCCTGTGAGGGAACGGCCCGGTGGCCGATCTTCGGTCCGTGTGGACCAACGGCGGGCGGGCGGTCGGGGCAACGGCGGCGTTCGGCCGGAGCAATCTTTCTCCCGCGGCGGAAAAACCTGCTTCGACCAGGATTGCGACGGGGTGGCGGGGGGTAACCGACGGTATTCCCCCTTCCGCCACGCCGAGGAGCGTCCATGGTTTCGTCCGACTCCCGCCGGCAGGCACGCTGATGTGGCCCGCGCTGCTGCTCCCCGTGCTCATCCTCGTCGGCACCCTCGGCCTGGAACGGCTCGAGACCGGCCTGCTCACCGGGACCCGCCGGGTCGGGCACGGCCTGCTGCGCCCGGCCGGCGGGGGAGAGAGTCCGTTATGGACGGTTGTGCCGCCGCCCCGCGGAGAGGCCGCGAAGGCCGGCGCGGCCCCCGTCCGCCGCAGCGCCTAGGCCTCACCCGGGTTCCCACGCCGGGAACCTCGTGAACCAGTCCGCGCCGGCGGCGAGCACGGCCCAGACGACCTTGCCGCCGTGCAGGTCGGGTGAGCAGCCCCAGGCACGGGACAGCTCGGAGACGACCCGCAGGCCGAAGCCCACCGGAGTCCCGGAAGACCCCTGGCGCAGCACCGCCGGGCGGGGACTGCCGTCGCGCACGGCCACGGTCAGCAGTCCGTCGCGGAGTTCGAGCCGCAGTCGCATCGCGGTGCCCGTGTGCCGGAAAGCGTTTTCGACCAGTTCCGAGGCGACGCAGAGGGCGTCGCTCGTCTCCAGGCCGAGCGCCCAGTGCCCGCAGGTTTCCCGGACGAAGCGCCGGGCCAGCCGGGAGCAGGACGGAACGGCGGGAAGCTCGGTCAGCGCCCGGCGCCGCCGGGGGAGCGGGCGCACCGACGCGATCGCGGATCCGGTGCTCCCGAAGACCGGCGCGGAGCGGGCGAGCCGCCGCCGCTGCCAGGGGTCCGTGGCGACCAGCACGATCGGCACCGCCGGCCAGTCGCGGACCCGCATCCGGGCGGAGGTGAACACGGTCCGCGCCCCTTCGCCGTCCAGGTGCAGCCGGTCGACATCCACGACCACCGCCCTGGGCTGTTCCAGCGCCAGCTTGACGAGCAGGTCCCGCAGGCCGCGGTGACCGAGGGAACCGAGGTGTCCGTGGAGCTTCGCGACCAGGCAACCGCACTGCTCGGTGTGCGTGGCCTCGAGCTGTTCCGCTTCCTTCACCGCGACCGCCGTTCCCCTCTCCGGGTGCCTGCGAATGCCGCCTACACCCGGGTACTACCCGGCTGCGCGCGCCTTATGCGGGCGAGGGCGGTCCGGCATCCTGATGGGTATGACGATCACGCGCAGGGTCTGGGAAGGCAGCGGGTGCCGGAGCGGTTTCCCCGGCGAGTTCGAGGTGCCGGCGGGTTATCTCAACACGGCGAGCATCGGGATCCCGCCGTCCCACGCCGCCGACGCGGTCGCCGGGGCGGTGGACCGGTGGCGGCGCGGCGCCGACCAGCCGGCCGACTTCGAAGCGGCGGTGTCGGCCTCGCGGCAGGGCTTCGCGGACCTGATCGGTGTGCCGGCCGAGCGGATCGCGGTCGGCGCGTCGGTGTCGCAGCTGCTTTCGGTCGTGGCGGCGGGATTGGCCGACGGGGCGAAGGTCCTGGTCGCGGGCGGCGAGTTCACCAGCGTCACGTTCCCGTTCACGACGCAGGCGCCGCGCGGGGTCACGGTCACCGAAACCGGCCTCGACGAGTTGTGCGCGGCCGTGCCGGGTCACGACCTGGTGGCGGTCAGCGTCGTCCAGTCCGCCACCGGGGCCACCGTCGACCTCGCTGCCCTGCGCGCCGCCGTCGAAGCCGCCGGGGCGACGGTCGTGCTCGACGTGACGCAGGCCGCCGGCCGGCTCCCGCTGGCGCTGGAGTGGGCCGACTGGGTGGTCGGCGCCGGCTACAAATGGCTCCTCTCGCCCCGCGGCGCCGCCTGGCTCGCGGTGCATCCCCGGGTGGTCGACGGCGGGGTACCGGTCGCCGCCGGCTGGTACGCGGGCGAAGAACCCTGGCAGACGCTCTACGGCCTGCCGCCGCGCCTGGCCGAGGGGCCGCGACGGTTCGACCTCTCCCCGGTCTGGCTGGCCCATGTCGGCGCCGCGGCCGCGCTGCCCTACCTCGCGTCGCTGGATCTGGCGGCCGTGCGCGACCACTGCGTCGAGCTCGCCGACACTCTGCTGACCGGACTCGGCCTGCCCGAACAGGGCAGCGCGATCGTCGCCCTGGACGCCGACACCGACGCGATCGCCGCGGCGGGTGTGGTGGCCAGCGCCAGGGCCGGGCGGGCGCGGTTCAGTTTTCACCTCTACAACACGATGGACGACGTGGAGCGCGCGCTGGCCGCGCTGGCCGCACGCTAGGCCGACAGGCCCAACCGGCTCGGCCGACCGACGGCCGAGCCGGTCCGGCGCTCCTCGCCGAGGGTGATGTTCGCCGGGATCGCTGGCGCCGGGTGCCGGGGAGCCCAGTAGCGTGATCGCCCGTGTTCGGTCCCCCATATCCGCCGGGCGGCGGCGGTACCGCCCCGATGCCCCGGATCCCGGCCGCCCGCCGCTGGCCCGGCTACGTCCTCAAGGCCGTCGGGCTGGTCGCCGTGGCCGTACTGTCCGGCTATTTCTGGTGGCTGGGCCAGCGCCAGCCGGTCCAGGTCGAAGCGGTGCAGCAGGCCCCGGCGGCCAACCAGTTCTCCTTCGCGATGGCCGACGGCCCCGTCGTCTCGACCAACTGCGCGGCGAAGTCCAGCGGTGCGGTCAAGCAGTGGTTCACCCAGCATCCCTGCCAGCGGCTGGCCCGCGCGTTGTTCAACACCGCGTACGGGAACTCGCCGGTCATCGTGTCGGTCGCGGTGGTCACCACGAGCAGTCCCGCCGAGGCACAGCAGCTCAAGGCGCTCGCCGACCGCGACGGCACCGGTAACGTCGTCGACCTGCTTCGGGACGGCACCGCGCACATCGCCGGCGCTCCGCCGAACCTCACCGACGGCAAATACGGATCCGCCGTCAGCGGGAACCAGGTGGTCCTCGTGCTGTCCGAGTTCATCGATCAGCACACCGACGACACGGTGCTCCAGCACGTCGACACCGAGGCACTCGGCCTCGCCGGTCAGGTCGGCTGACCGCCGGGCATCGAGACGGCGGCGGGGGTCTCACCCGCCGCCACCCGCCAGCGGGTGCCCCGCCGCGCGGTGGCGAGCAGCGCGTTGAGGGCGATTCCGCGCAGCCGCGCGTCGTCCGTCTGCTCCAGCACGGCCCGCCAGGCCGCGGTGGTGTCGGATTCGGCGGTCACGACGAGGCTCTTCGCGGACGCGGAGTCGGTCACCGGGCTCGGCGGGACGTAGGCGGGCTCGGCCGGGGCCGGGGTGGCGCCGGCGGCGGTGAGCATGCGCAGGAGGGCGTCCCGGCGGCTCTGGTGCTCGAGCATGCCGTCGTTCACGCTCTTCACGTAGGCGCCCGAGAGGAAGGCGCTGACCAGCGAGTACACCCACACGGCGGCCTGCTCGGCCTGGAGCGCGGTCTGCAGCGGGGCCACGGCGTCGGCGGAGACCGGCGAGGCCGGCGGTTCGACCTGGGCCGGGTCGGTGCCGGGCCCGAGCTGGTCGGAGACCTCCTGCAGCCCGGCGCAGCCGGCGGCGACCGCGGCGACCAGCCCGACCCGGTACCGCGGCAGGGTCGGCACCAGCGCCTCGGCCTGGGCGCGGGCGGTGGCCAGACGCTGCTTGAGCCCGGCCATGCCGGTCGCCGAAGGCTGCACCGCGGCCACCGCCGAGGCGGGCCGGTTCAACCGGTCGACCTCGGTCTGCAGCGCCTGCGCCTGCGCGGTCCGCGCGGCGGCCACCTGCTGGGCGAGATCGCCGGCGACGGACTTCGCCGCTTCCGCGTCGGCGCGGGCCTGATCGGCCAGCGGCGCGAGGGGATCGGGCTGATCGGAGTAGCCGGTCTGGCACGCCGCCAGCGGTAGGGCCAGGGCGGCCAACGCGCTCGCGCGCAAGATCTCACGGCGGGTACGGGGCGTCACGGGGAGCCATCCTGCCAGCCACCCCGGTGCGTGGTGAGATAGGCGGTAGGTAGGCGGGACGGTGTTCGAACGATGTGAGGCCGGTGACCGCGGGTCCGCCGGCGGTCGCGGAGAGTGCGCCGCGCGGGCGCGCGGACCGAATCCCCGGCATCTTGTTCGTCCGCTCGCCAGGAGACAACTGAGCCATTTGACGCAGACAAGATAAGCTTGACCCTCACTGACGAACCAATGTGAACACAAACAGGAGAGCGCCAAGGTGCCTGGAGAACTCGCCGGCCGGCTCGAGCCCGTTGTGGCCGAGGCCGTCGCCGGTGCGGGGTTCGACCTCGACGCCCTCGACATCCAGCAGGCGGGCCGCCGCAAGCTGGTCAAGGTCGTCGTCGACGCGGACGACGGGGTCGGGCTCGACGAGGTGGCGGAGATCAGCCGCGCGGTTTCCGCCGTGCTGGACCGGCACGACCATCTGATCGCGGGCGCCTACACGCTGGAGGTGACCTCGCCCGGGGTGGGCCGGCCGCTGACCAAACCCAGACACTGGCGGCGGTCGCGTTACCGGCTGGTCCGGATCAGCCCGCCCGAGGGAGCGGGGTTCGTCGGCAGGATCGGGCACGCCGGCGAGGAGGCGGCCCGTGTCCTGGTGAACGGGGAAATTCGCGACGTCCGCTACCGCGACGTGGCCAAGGCCGTGATCGAGATCGAGTTCAAGCAACCGCCGACGGAGGACCTGAAGCTGCTCGAGGAAGACGCCGCCGCGACAGAGGAGGAAACCCGATGAACGTGGACATCGCGGCGCTGCGTGCTATCGAGCGGGACAAGGACATCCCCTTCGAGACCGTCATCGCGGCCATCGAGACAGCGCTGCTGACCGCTTACAAGCACACCGAAGGCCACCAGCCGCACGCCAAGATCGACATCGACCACAAGTCGGGGTACGTGCGCGTGCTGGCGCACACGCTGGACGAGAACGGCGAGATGGCCGAGGAGTGGGACGACACCCCGGAAGGCTTCGGCCGGATCGCGGCCACCACCGCCCGGCAGGTCATCCTGCAACGCCTGCGCGACGCCGAGCACGAGCGGACCTACGGCGAGTTCTCCGCCAAGGAGGGCGAGATCGTGGCGGGGGTGATCCAGCGCGACGCCCGCGCCAACGCCCGCGGCATGGTCGTGGTGCAGGTCGGCGACACCGAGGGCGTGCTGCCGGCCGCCGAACAGGTGCCCGGCGAGTCCTACCAGCACGGCAGCCGGATCAAGGCCTACGTGGTCGGCGTTTCGCGGGGCAGCCGCGGGCCGCAGATCACGCTGTCCCGGACCCACCCGAACCTGGTGCGCAGGCTGTTCGCGCTGGAGGTC
>DASSAD010000044.1:0-10070 GCA_035685725.1 Amycolatopsis sp.
CACGATGATCGTCTCGCCGGTCATCTTCTGCGTGGTCACGACGGGGATCGCGTCGATGGACAACGTCCGGCGGGTGGGCCGGATCGGCGTGAAGGCGTTGCTGTACTTCATCGTCCTGTCGCTGGTGTCGATGTTGATCGGGCTGGTCGTGGCCAACCTGTTCAAGCCGGGTTCGGGCATGCACATCGACCCGCGCACGCTGAGCGCGAACTCGGTGCCCGGGGTGAAGAACTCGCACACGAGCTTCACCAGCTTCGTGTCGAGCATCATTCCCGACACGATGCTGTCGGCCTTCACCAGTGACAACATCCTGTCCGCGCTGTTCATCGCGATCCTGTTCGGCTTCGCGCTGAACGTCGCGGGGGAGCGGGCGGCCGTGATCACGAAGGCGATCGGCGGGTTGTCCGACGTGGTCTTCAAGATCGTGTCCTGGATCATGCGTCTGGCGCCGATCGGCACCTTCGGCGCGTTGGCGGCGGTGGTCAGCACCTACGGCGCGTCGAGCCTGGCTTCGCTCGGCTACCTGATCCTGCTGTTCTTCATCACGTGTGTGATCTACATCCTCGTGGTGCTCGGGGCGATCATGCGTGCCTGCCGCCTCGGCCTGTTCGCCCTGATGCGGTTCCTCAAGGACGAGTTGCTGATCGCGTTGGCCACCTGTTCCAGCGAAGCGGTGTTGCCCCAGTTCATCCGGAAGCTGGAAGCGCTGGGGGTGGGCCGGCCGGTGGTCGGTATCACCGTGCCGGCCGGTTTCTCGTTCAACCTGGACGGCTCGGCCGTCTACCTGACGATGGCCTCGCTGTTCCTGGCGGAGGCGGTGGACATCCACCTGACCTGGCAGCAGCAGCTGATCATGGTGGGCATCATGATGCTGACCAGCAAGGGCACCGCCGGGGTCGCCGGCGGCGCGTTCGTCGTGCTGGCCAGCAGCGTGACCGCGATCGGGCACGTCCCGCTGGCCGCGCTCGCGCTGATCGTCGGTGTGGACCGGATTCTCAACGAGGGCCGGGTCTTCATCAACGTGCTGGGCAACGCGGTCGCGACGATCGTGGTGGGGAAGTGGGAGAAGGATTTCGACGCCGACCACGCGCGGGCGGTGCTCGCCGGCAAGGTGACGCCGGCTCTCGCGGTGGCCGCGCCCGAACCGGAAACCACCGCCCACTGAGCACGACTTTCCTTGGCGTCCCGGTGGGACCGCGGCCACTGCGGTCCCACCGTGGGCACGCGGTGGGCGCGCGGTGGGCGCGCGGTGGGCACGCTGCGGCCGCCGGTGGCGCGACCGGACCCGCTCAGGCCGCCGGTGGTGCCGGGTGGCCGCGACCGGCCGCCCGGACCTTTTCGTCCGCTGTCGCCAGCCAGAAGAACACGAACGGCAGCACGACTTCGATGGCCGTCAGGACGAGCTGGAACCATTGCGGCTGACCGTGGATCGCCAGCGACAGCAGCCGGCCGGCCGCGCCGAGCAGGAAGATGCCGGCGAGCCAGCGCACGGTCTTCGACGGGATCGGTGTCTGCCGGGCCGCCCAGATCCAGGCAAGGCCGTAGCCCAGGAAAGTCGCGCCGTAGAAGCGTTCCCGGCTGTCGACGGTCGCCCCGGCCGAACCTTCCCCCGGCACCGAGTCGATGCCGAGACAGAAGTGCATGACGCCGATCGCCGCGCAGGCGACCCCCATGATCAGCGCGAGCCAGTTGAGGAACTTGGCCATGACCCGGCCCTCTCTCCCCCATAGTAGACGCGTGTCTAGTAAAGGCACGGTACGACCGCTGGTAGACAGGTGTCAAGTAAAGTGCGGGGTGTGACGACCCGCCGCAGGCTCGATCCCGCCGAACGCCGCAGTCAGCTGCTCGACGTCGGAGCGCGCCTGTTCGCGGCCAAGCCGTACGACGAGGTCTTCATGGAGGAGGTCGCCGCGCAGGCCGGTATTTCCCGAGCGCTCCTGTACCGCTACTTTCCGGCCAAGCGCGACCTCTTCGCCGCGATCTACCAGCGCGCCGCCGACCGGCTGCTCGCCGAAACGGTGCTCGACCCGGCCCTGCCGCTGGCCGGGCAGGTGGCCGCCGGGCTGGACGCGCACATCGACTACTTCGAAGCCAACCGCACCACGGTGCTCGCGGCGAACCGCGTGCTCGCCGGTGATCCGGTGATCCAGGCCGTGATCACCGAGGAGATGGCGGTGTTGCGCCGGCGCGTGCTCGATGCCGCCGGGCTCGAAGACCGCGCGCGCGAGATGGTGTCGTCCGCGGTGATGAGCTGGCTGGTGTTCGTTCGCACACTGTGCGTCGACTGGCTGGCCAACCAGTCCTACTCCCGCGCCGAACTGCGCGACATGTGCCTGGGGGCGCTGTTCGGCGCGCTCGGCGCGGTCATCGACCTGGATCGGCTTCCCGCGGGACCCTGAGTCTCGTCTGGGGAGTGTGGTCGATTCATCCGGAAAATCCGGAAAATCCGGAACGTCCGGAACCGTCTCGCCCGTTGTCGGTACATGCAGTGCTTGATGATCGAGCCCCGGTCCCTGGTGGTCATCGCGGGCCTGCCCGGTTCGGGTAAGAGCACCCTGCTCCGCGGCACCCGTGCGAACGGCACGTTGGCGGTCCTGGACTCCGACGAGATGCGGGAGAAGATCGCGGCGCTGTTGCCCCGGGGCACACCGTATGCGCGCTACCGGCCGCTGGTGCACGTCGCGCACCGGCTGCGGGTGTCGCTGACCACGCTGCGCGAGCCGGGTCCGGTGGTCGTGCACGACCCGGCGACCGGCGCGGCGACGCGGACCTGGCTGCTGGCGCTGGGTCGTCTCACCGGGCGCGCGCGCCACTTCCTGTGGGTGGACTGCACCCCGGAGGAGGCCGTGGCCGGGCAACGCGCGCGCGGGCGCGTGCTGCGCCGCGCCGCGTTCCGGCGCCACGTCCGGCGCCTGCCGCGAGTGCACGCGGCGCTGCGTGACGGCCCGCGCGGCTGGGACGCCACGACCGTACTTGATCGCGCCACTGCCGCGAATGGTCTATACCTCACTGTCGGGGCCGGGGATGCGCTGGTGCCGAACGGATCCTCGATTCTCGTCTCGTTCCGGGGCCGGGACTGACTCGGGCTTTCCCCGCCCACGCTTGCCGCCCGGGAGATCGATGAGGTTCCCGTTCTTCCCTTACGCGGTGCGGTAAGGCTGGATTGTGACGCGCGTCACGGAAACGGGAGAACCGCTTCGCTCCCTTTCCCGTCTTGCCGGATGTGGGTAGGAAAACGGCGGTGGAACAGGCCGATGAGGCCGAACTCGTGCGCCGGGTCGCCCGGGGGGACCGGGCGGCGTTCGAGGTGCTCTACCGCCGGACCGCGCCCTGGCTGGCCGTGCGATTGCGGCGACGCTGTGCCGACGAGCAGATCGTCGCCGACGTGTTGCAGGAGACTTTCACCGCCGTGTGGCGCGCCGCCGGGGGTTTCGCGGGCGCGGCCGTCCAGGGCACCGCGGTGGGCTGGCTGTGGACCATCGCGGCACGGCGCCTGATCGACGCCTTGCGCAGCCGGGCGAAGCACGCTCAGCCCCTGCCTGGCGCCGCCGAAGCCACCATCGCACCGGCGGCGGAGGAGATCGCGCTGGCCGGCACGGTCGGTGGCGAACTGGGCCACGCGCTGGACACGCTCGCCCCCGAGCTGCGGGAGGTGCTGCGGGCCATGGCACTCGACGGCCTGTCCGTCCGGGAAACCGCGACATTGCTGGGATTGCCCGAGGGAACGGTGAAGACGCGGGCGCGGCGCGCACGGATCGTCATGCGCGCGGCCATGGGGAAGACCGACGGCGGTTTCGCGACGGCTACGGGGTTGGGGTGACGGGGTATGAGGGAGACCGGGATGCACGCGAGCACTGAGCTGATTTCCCGCTACCTGTCGGGAGATCGCAGCATCGGCGCAGACACCGAATGGGCGCTGGAAGCCCACCTCGAATCGTGTCCGGTCTGCCGCGCCCGGCTGGCCGAGGCCACACGGTCCGCGCCCGGCGTGTCCGCGCTGGTGGACCGGGGATGGCGAGAGCTGGCACCGGTCATGGCGGCGAGCCGGCCCGCGTCCGCCCGGCGCTTCCGGGGCACCGCCTGGGTGACACCGGCGATGGTGCCGTGGTTGTGCGGCGCGGTTTTCGTGACGTTGCTCGCGGTGGTTTTCGGCTCGGTCACCGACGCCGGGAGCGTGCTGTTCCTCCTGGCCCCGGTGGTGCCCGTGCTCGGCGTCGCGGCCGCCTGGTCGCGGGGCCTCGATCCGATGTACGAGCTGACGGTCGCGACGCCGCGGGCCGGACTCGCGCTGATTCTGCGCCGCACCGCCGCCGTTGTCATGGCGGTGCTTCCGCTGCTGGCCGCCGGGAGCATCGTGGTCGGTGTCTCGCCGCTGGTGTGGTTGCTGCCGAGTCTCGCCTGCACGCTCACCAGCCTCGCGCTGGGGAGCGTGATCGGTGTCGAAAGGGCCGCGCTGGGGGTGTGCGTGGTCTGGTTGCTGGCCTTCCTGGTGCCGGTCGTGGCCCGGCTGGAGGCGCTGCCGGCCCATGCGCCGTGGTCCGTTCCCGTCTGGGGCGGCGCCAGTTTCCTGGCGGGGGTGGCGCTTGTGGTGCGGGGCCGGGCACTGACCACGCTCGCGCCCGGGTTCCGTGGTCTCGGCGAGCAGGGAGGACTGTGATGGCCGCACGGGTGGTGGGCGCGGGGGAGACCGCGCCCGCGAAATACGCGTGGGAGATTCAGGCCCGCGGGCTCCGGCTCCGGGCGGGCAGGCGGACCGCCGTGCGGGGAGTCGACCTGACGCTCGGCCGGGGCGTGCACGGGCTGCTCGGCCCGAACGGGGCGGGCAAGACCACCCTGATCCGGGCGCTGGCCACGGTGCTGCGGCCTGCCGCGGGCGAGCTGGAACTGTTCGGGGAGCGCCCGCGGGAACGGGCCGGCCTGCGTGGGCTCCGCCGGCGAATCGGCTATCTCCCGCAGAATTTCGGCTTCTACCGCCGGTTCACCGTTCGCGAGTTCGTCGAGTACATGGCCTGGCTCAAGGAAATGCCGAAGGGAGAAGTGCCGGGCGCGGTGCAGCGGGCGATCGACCGGGTGGGACTCGCCGATCGCGCGGACGAGAAACTGAAAGCGCTTTCCGGAGGCATGGTGCGGCGGGCCGGGATCGCGCAGGCGATCGTGAACGACCCGGGGATCCTGCTGCTCGACGAACCGACCGCCGGCCTGGATCCCGCGCAGCGCATGCGGTTCCGGGAACTGCTGCGCGAACTGGGCTCGGATACCTGTGTTGTGGTGTCGACACATCTGGTCGAGGATGTCGCCACGGCGTGCGGCGCGGTCGTGCTCATCGACGAGGGCCGTCTGGCCTTCCAGGGCTCCCCGGCCGATCTCGCCGCGGCCGGCACCGAAACCGACCTCGGCGACAGCCCGAGCGAACGGGGCTATTCGGCGCTGCTCGCCCGGCACCGGGAGGCGAAGTGACCGGACGCGTCCTGCACATCGAGTTGCGCCGCTCGATCGCGTCGTGGCTCGGCGCGATCTTCCTGGTGCTGACGCTGGGGCTGTGTTATGGCCTGACGGGCCCGTGGGGCAAGGGATCCGGCGCGTGGCTCGCCCAATGGGCGTCGCTGGCGCAGTGGCAGCGCTATTTCCTGGATTTCACCTGGCCCGCGGTGTTCGCGCTGGGTGCCTGGCAGGGCAGCAGGCAACGAAGGTCCACAATGGACGAACTGCTGAGCGCTACGCCACGTCCGGCGTGGCAACGAGCCGCGGTGCTGGCCGGTGCCGCGGCGATCACGCTGACCCTCGCGAGCCTGGTGTTCTTCGCGATCGGCGCGGTACAGGTCGCGAGGTCGACCGGCTACTTCACCCTGGGTTGGCTGCCGACGCTGCTCGTCGGAATCCTGGCCGTGGCCGCCGGCGTGGTGGCCGGTATGGGGATCGGTCACCTGCTGCCCTACCTCGTGACCCCGCCGCTGGTCGGTGTCCTGGGGTTCGGACTGATGATCGCCGCGCAGTGGACGCCCAGCTCGCCAGTACCGGTCCGGGTACAGCTTTTTTCCCCGGTGTTGCCGGGTGCCGCGACCGCGTTCGTCACCGTGGCCGGGAGCGTGCACATCGGTCAGGCGTTGCTTTTCGCGGGCTTGGCGGCGAGCGGCTTCCTGGTGTCGGTGGTGCGCGGCGTGCGCGCCCGAATCGCGTCGGTGCTGCCGCTCGCGCTCGGCGTGGCGCTCGCGCTGGCGGTGCTGCCGGGACGACCGGCCACCGCCTACCCGGCTGATCCCGGTGCGGTCGCGCTGGTCTGCGACGACCACGGCCCGCGGGTGTGCGTGACCAGGGCACACCAGAACCTGCTCGCCACGCTCGCGGGCCCGGGCAGGCAGGCTTTGGCCCGCCTCGCCGTGCTGCCGGGCGCGCCCACCACAGTGATCGAGATCCCGGACTCCGGTTCGCAGTACGTTTCATTGCTGCCCCGGCCCGGTGACACCGTGCAGGTCGACCTCAATGACCACGAGACCCGGTACTGGGGTTTCTCGCGTCTTGATCCGGCGACCCTGGAATGGAGCATGTTGCTGGGGGCGGGCACCGAACCGTGCGCCACCGTCCTGCCGCCCGGGGCCGGACCGGACGCCGATCTCCTGGCACGCGTGATCGCTGCGAGCTGGCTGTTCGACGGCGGTGCACGACCCGTGCTCGCCGACGATCCGGCGCTGGCGAGCAGGGGTCCGGGCTTCGCGCAGGAGGCGGACGCGGCCGAGGTCGCGCTGCTGTCCCTGCCCCGCCCGGAGCAGGTGCGCCGGGTCGCCGCGGTGCGCCAGGCGGGGCTGACCTGCCAGGGCGACCCGCTGGCTCTTCTTACCCGGGGGAGCGCGTTCCGGTGAGGTGGTGGGTGCTCTATGCGCGCAGCCGCCGGCTGGGCGTCGCGATGGCGGCGATGGCCGGAAGCACGGTCCTGCTCGGCGTACTCGGCCACGCGCAGGCGGTTCCGGTCGGCAGCACACTGAGCGTGACCGTGGCCTCGACGGGGCTGATGGGCGTGAATGCCGTCCTCGATCGCACCGCGTCGATCCGGTGGCCGCCGCGGCGGGCGGCGCACCTGATCGGGATGGCCGTGCTCGCCGGTCTCGCGGGCCTGCCAGCGGCCGTGCCGCCCGGGGTGGTCGCGCGTGACGCACTGGGCCAGGCCGGGCTCGCCGGTGCCGGGGTGACACTGTTCGGCGGATCCTTCGGCTGGTGCCTGCCCTTCGCCGCACTGGTGGTGACCTACCTGCCGGGCCTGGCCCGGATTCCCGTCGCTACCTGGCTGGCGCAACCCGCCGGTTCGACACCCGCACTCGTCGCCGCACTCGCCTTCGGTGTCATCGGTCTGCTGACTTACTCGGCGATCGGCCGTGGCCGAGTCTGACCATCTACAAAGGATGATCGAAAGGGGAAGGAACATGTTCAGGAAGATCGTCGCGGTGGTGGTTTCACTGGGTGGCGTGATCACCGCGGGGGCGGTCGTCGCCGCCGGTGTCGCACCCGCGCAGGCGCGGACGGCGCTGCCGCCGCAGGGCGCGCGGGCGCAGGTCCAGGTCAGTCCCAACCCGACCACGAGGCAGGGTGAAGAGGTGACCATCACCGGCAGCTGCCAGGGCGGCACGGGTCTCAAGGCCGTCTCCAGCGGTGCCTATGGCGGGGTTCCGGCGCTGGAAGACATCCGGATCATCAAGACGGACCCGAACGGGTTCGAGGCCAGGGCGACGGTGTCGGAGACCATCGGCAACGGTGTCGGACCGGTCTTCGTCGACTGCGGTGGAGAGGTGGGTGTCACGCTGCTCGTGACGCATGTCTAGCGCTGTCGGGAATGCGCGGCTCGTGACCTGATGTCATGGTCCCCGGTCGGCGGGAATCCGGTGAAGGAGGGCGATCCGGCACGTTCCGATGCTCGGAAACGGCCGAGTAGCCTCAGGTTCACCGAAAACGAGGAGGACATTCACCGATGGCCGCGCAGATTGTGGTGCACGACGGGTTCGCCCCGCTCGATCTTGGGGTACGACACTCGTGACGAAGTTCTTCCTTTCCGTCCACGTCCTGGCCGCGATCATCGCGATCGGCCCGGTCGCGGTGGCGGCCAGCATGTTCCCGGCCGCCGTGCGTCGGGCGGTGTCCGACTCCGGCGACGGCCACGACCTCGCCGTGCCGCGCATGCTGCATCGCATCTGCCGCGTCTACGCCGTGGTGGGAATCGCCGTCCCGCTCTTGGGTTTCGCCACCGCGGGCAGCCTGCACGTCATGGGGGACACCTGGGTGATCGTCTCCATCGGACTGACCGCGGTGGCGGCCGGGGTGCTGGTCGTGCTGGTTCTGCCCGGTCAGCAAAGCGTGCTGGACGGGCTCACGGAGCCTTCTCCAGTGCCCTCCGCGGCGCCCGCTTCACTGCCCTCCGCACTGTCCGCCCGAGTGCCGGCGCGCCTGGCCATGCATGCCGGGACGTTCAACCTGCTGTGGGCCGTGGTCACCGTGCTGATGATCCTCCGGCCCGGGTCGACGACCGGGGTGTGAGGCACCGGTTCCCTAGTCGCTGGCCGTGGTCGGTTCCGGCGCGGGAACGATCGGGCCGAGCGCGGCCAGCACGGCGGCGAACATGGTCGACTTGATGGCGCCGAGGGTGCCCCGGTCCTTGCCCGCCAGTGACCCGGCGCGCTCGCGGGCGAGGCCGAGGACTTCGCTTTCGGCGGCGGCGAGGTCCACCAGACCGGTCTCCCGTGCCGCGGCCCCGCCGAACCGCCGGCCGGTGGTCATCGACGCCATCGCGGCGGCGGGCGTGAGCTTGCTCTGCACGAGCGCCGCCATTCCGGGCGTGAACGGGATGTTGATATCCGCCTCGGGAAAGCAGAAGTAGCCACGGTCGGCGCGCATCACACGGAAGTCGTGGGCCAGGGCGAGCAGCGCCCCGCCGCCGAAGGCGTGACCGTTGATCGCGGCGACGGTGGGCACCGGGAAGGCGACCAGGCGGGCGAGTAGCGCGTGGAGATCGGCGACGTAGCGCTCGGCCTGGTCGCCATGGGTTGCCAGCCAGTCCAGGTCGATCCCGTTGGAGTAGAACTTCCCGCTCCCGGTGGTGACCAGCGCCGCCGGGCCGGGGCTGGCCAGGACGGTGTCCAGCAGGGCGTTGACGGTCCGGAGCCAGTCCGGGTGGAACCGGTTCTCGTCGTCCCCGAGATCGAGGACGAACACGGGTTCCTCGTTGCGCAGGGTGGGCACGGGTCACTCCTTCGTTGTCGTGGTGGGGCGGAAGGTGCGGGACGGCGGCGGGCCGACGGCGAGCACCGCCCGCACGGCGGCCGCGAGCCGTTCCCGCGCGTCGGCATGGCTCGGCGGCGCGGACTCGGTGATCGGTGCGGCGTGTTCGTCGGTTGGGGTGGTGGCCGCGGGCTCGGTGGCCGGGCCGGTGGGTACGTGTCCGTCCGCGGGGCCCGTGAGCGCGAGTCCTGGCATCGGGCCGGTGAGCGCGCGGCGGAAGAACGCGGTCGGCAAATCGACCACGCAGGTGGTGAGCACCTCGACGGCCCGGGCGTCCCGCCGCTGCCACACCAGGTGCGTCAGCCGGGTCAGCAGAGACACCACGCGCTTGTCCAGGGCCAGGATCGCGTCGGCGAGTTCAGCGGGCAGGTGCGGGCCGAGGAGTTGCTCCTGCTTGACGGTCAGCAGCATCCTCGCCGCCGCGGGCCGTCTCGCCGCGAACACGGCAGGGGCGTTCGCCGCCGCGATCACGGCCTCGACGGCTTGCGTGGCATGCGCGAAACCGGTTGCTGTCGTGTCGGCTGCCGGTGTGCTGGCAGGCCCGGTGCTGACCAAGGGGCTTTCGCTGATGGCCCGGTCGACCAGTTCCGTCTGGAGGTCGAGGAAGTCGCCCGCTGCGCGCAGCCATACCTGCGCCGCGAGCGCGCCCATCGAACCGAAGGCGTGGTAGATCGTGCCGTTTCCCACGTTCGCCGCGGCCGCCAAGCCGCGCACGGTGAGCCCACTCGTACCGACCTCCGCGATCAGCCGCTCCGCCGTGTCGAGCAACCTGTGCAGGTCATGGACGCGCGGCCGGGGCATGCGTCACG
>DASSAD010000045.1:0-22662 GCA_035685725.1 Amycolatopsis sp.
CTCCTCGGGCAGCGGGCCGGAGTTGCCGATGCACGTGGTGCAGCCGTAGCCGACCAGGTGATAGCCCAGCTTCTCCAGGTACGGCCACAGGCCGGCCTTCTCGTAGTAGTCGGTGACGACCTGCGAGCCGGGCGCCATCGACGTCTTCACCCACGGCTTGACGGACAGGCCCTTGTCCACGGCGTTGCGCGCGAGCAGCGCCGCGCCGAGCATCACCGAAGGGTTGGACGTGTTGGTGCACGAGGTGATGGAGGCGATCACCACGGCGCCGTGGTCGAGCACGAAGTCGCCCCGCTCCGCCGAGTTCACCACCACCGGGTTGCTCGGGCGGCCGGAGGCACCGTTCGCCGCCGAGGCCAGCGGAACCGCGTCTTCGTCGGCAAAGGACAGTGACGGCGCGTCGCTGGCGGGGAAGGTCTCCTCGACCTTCTCGTCCACCTTGGTGTGCGGGGTGGGGTACTCCTCCTCGACGTAGTCGTGCACCGACTTGCGGAAGGAGTTCTTCGCGTCGCTGAGCTCGATCCGGTCCTGCGGGCGCTTCGGGCCGGCGATCGAGGGGACCACAGTGGACAGATCGAGTTCGAGGTACTCCGAGTAGACGGCCTCGCGCGAGGGGTCGTGCCAGAGGCCCTGCTCCTTGGCGTAGGCCTCGACGAGCGCGAGCTGCGCGGCCGAGCGACCGGTGAGCTTGAGGTAGCGCACGGTCTCCTCGTCGATCGGGAAGATCGCCGCGGTGGAGCCGAACTCGGGGCTCATGTTGCCGATGGTGGCGCGGTTGGCCAGCGGCACCGCGCCGACGCTCTCGCCGTAGAACTCGACGAACTTGCCGACCACACCGTGCTTGCGCAGCATCTCGGTGATGGTGAGGACGACGTCGGTGGCGGTCACGCCGGCCGGGATCTCGCCGGTCAGCTTGAACCCGACGACCCGCGGGATGAGCATCGACACCGGCTGGCCGAGCATCGCGGCCTCGGCCTCGATGCCGCCGACACCCCAGCCGAGCACGCCGAGGCCGTTGACCATCGTGGTGTGCGAGTCGGTGCCGACCACGGTGTCCGGGTAGGCCTGCACAGTGCTCGTGCCTCCAGTGCCGGCGGGCACGGAGCTCGTGCCTTCGGTGCCGGCGGGCACGGACCGGGCCATCACGGTGCGCGCCAGGTACTCGAGGTTGACCTGGTGCACGATCCCGGTGCCCGGCGGCACGACCTTGAACTCTTCGAACGCGTTCTGGCCCCAGCGCAGGAACTGGTAGCGCTCGCGGTTGCGCTGGTACTCGATCTCGACGTTGCGCTCGAAGGCGTCGGCGCGGCCGAACACGTCGATGATCACCGAGTGGTCGATCACCAGCTCGGCCGGGGCCAGCGGGTTCACCTTGTCCGGGTCGCCGCCGAGGTCGGCGACCGCCTCGCGCATGGTGGCCAGGTCGACCACGCAGGGCACGCCGGTGAAGTCCTGCATGACGACCCGGGCCGGGGTGAACTGGATCTCGATCGAGGGATCGGCCGAGGCGTCCCAGCCGGCCAGGGCGCGGATGTGGTCGGCGGTGATGTTCGCGCCGTCCTCGGTCCGCAGCAGGTTTTCGAGAAGGATCTTCAGGCTGTAGGGCAGGCGCTGCGCGCCATCGACGGCGTTGAGTCGGAACACCTCGTACGAGGTGTCTCCCACCGTCAACGTGTCTCGGGCGCCGAAGCTGTCCTTACTGGCAGATGCGGTCACGTCTTACTCCAGGTCCCCGGTCAGTTCGGTTTCGGGTATGGGCGCGAGTCTGGCGCACGCTCACGGCGTCCGCGGACGCGGGGGACGGCGCAGGCTCCCTTCAAGCAAAACAGTACGCTTGTCCTTTTTTGACTTCAACCGGGTCCCCCTGTGACCTCCTCCCCGCCCTCCGGGCGACGCACGATGCGGCGATGTTCCGCGCGCCGCCGAGGAGTCCGCTGGTCCCCGGGCCTCCGCTGTGACAGAAGTGAGACACCCGCGGTCCGGCGGGGAGACCTGCGGGAAGGGGAGGGCGGAGGGTGTTGGTGCGTGCAGGAGGGGGTGTCCACGGCAGCCGCGGCATTGCCGGCCTGATCGTCGGAACGGTGACCGCGGCTTCGGTGCTCGGGATGGGCGGAACGAGCGCGGCGGTGCCGCCCCCGCCGCCCAATCCGAGCGACTCCGAGATCGACGCCGGCGCGGCCGCCGCCGATGCCAGGGCGGGGGAGGTCGGCCGGCTGGCCAACCGTCACGCCGCGGCCGAAACCCGGCTCGACGACCTGCGGAACGAGGTCGAACGGAAAATGGAACGGGCCAACAAGGCGCTCGTCGACCTCCAGGCCGCGCAGGATGACGCCCGCCGGGCGCAGACCGACGCCGGAGCGGCGCGCGCGGAATCCGACGCGGCGGCCGCCCGGATCGTGCTCGCCCGCGCCGACCTCGACCGGTTCATCGCGGCGAGCTACGAGCAGGGCAGCACGGTCGGCTCGATCTCGGCCTACCTCTCCTCGCCCAGCCCACGGGATCTGCTGGACCGCGTGGAACTGCTGTCGTCGCTGAGCGGAAGCCAGCTGAACGCGCTGCAGGTGATGGAACAGGCGCAGGCGGACAAGGCGAACAAGGACGCCGCGGCCCGCAAGGCTCTGCGCACCGCCGAGGAGGCGGAGGACGCCTCGGCGCACGCCAAGCGCGACGCCGACGCCGCGCGGGCCGCGGCGGAGCAGGCGCAACAGGGCCAAGCCGCGGAGACGGCGCGGTTGGACGCGGACCAGAGCGAGGCCGAACATCAGCTTTTCGATGCCCAGCAACAGGTCGCGGGGCTGCGCGGGCAACGGCAGCGCTACGAGGACTGGATCGCGCAGAAGCAGCGCGAGGACTCGGCCGCCGCCCGTCGCGCGGCACTCGGGGCCGGCGGATCGGGCTCGGCCGCCCGTGCGGCGGCACCCGCGTCGGGACCGGCCCCCTCGACTGTCGAGGCGACCATCGAGGGAGTCGTCGCACGCGCCAGGTCCCAGCTCGGCGTGCCCTACGCGTGGGGCGGCGGGAACGCGAACGGGCCGACGCTGGGAATCCACGACGGGGGCGTCGCCGACGAATTCGGCGACTTCCGCAAGACCGGCTTCGACTGTTCCGGGCTGATGATCTACGCCTTCGCCGGAGTGGCTTCGCTGCCGCACTACAGCGGCTACCAGTACACCGCGGGCCGGCACGTGCCGCTGTCCCAGATGCGCCGCGGCGACATGCTGTTCTGGGGCACCGACGGCGACATCCACCACGTCGCGCTCTACCTCGGCGACGGGATGATGATCGAGGCACCCGAATCCGGCCTGGCGGTCCGGGTCACGCCGGTCCGCTACGGCGACATCCTGCCCTACGCCACCCGCCTGCTCGGCTGATCCCGTTGCCGGGGTGGGGGCCGGTCAGCCGGCTGTGGGTACGGCGTGACCAGGTCGGTGCGGCGGCACATCCGAAGCCTGTGGCGCGGGCCTGCCGACCGCTGCGCGGGCGTCATCGAGCGCGGCCACAGCCCGGTCGATGTCGTGGGCGGTGGTGCGGTGGCTGGTCAGGCACAGCCGGATCGCCGGCCGGCCCGCGAGCCGCACCGTGCTCACCCAGGCGTGCCCACCGGCGACCACGTGGTCGGCGACCGCGTTGTGCCACGCCTGACTGCCGTCTGGCCCGAGGCGGTCCGCCTCGGGATCGGCGACACACACCACCGGAAGCGGGGTGTCGTTGACCCGCTCCCAGCCGTGGTCGGCGAGCCGAGCGGCAAGCAGGGCGCCGAGCCGGGTGTCACGTTCGATCTGCTCGGCGTACCCGGCCCGGCCGACCGCGGCGAGCGCGAGGAAGACCTTCAGGCCGGCGAAGCGACGCGACCATTGGACGCTGGTGGCATACGGGTCGGCGACCCCGCCCGCGTCCTCGGTGTCGCTGGGCATGTACCCGGTGCTGACCTGGAAGGCGGCCGGCAAGCTCGTCGCGTGCGGGGTGAGGAATATCCCCGCTCCCATCGGAGCCGACAGCCACTTGTGCGCGTCGATGGTGACGCTGTCCGCGTGTTCCACCCCGGCGAGCAGCGGCCGGAGCCGGTCCGACAAGGCGGCCGCCCCGGCCCAGGCGGCGTCCACGTGCAGGTGTACCCCCCAGCGGGCGGCGAGGGCGGCGAGCTCGGGAAGCGGGTCCACCGCGCCTCCGGCCGTGGTGCCGGCGGTGCCGACCAGGAGGAACGGCTCGGCGCCCGCGGCGAGGTCGGTGTCTCGCATCCGGCGCAGCAGTTCGGGGTCCATGCGGTGCGCGGAGTCGACGCCGACGAGCCGGACGGCGTCGCGGCCGAGACCGGTCAGGTGAGCGATCTTCAGCCAGGAGTGATGGCTTTCCGCCGAGGCGTAGAGCACGGGCCGGCGTGGCAGACACCGCACCCCGGACTTCGAGTACTCGGGGAATCGCCTGGTCAACGCAAGGATGACAGCGGAGAGATTGGCTTCGGTACCGCCCGTGGTGAAACCGCCCGCCACGGGCGAGGGCAGGCCCAGCCGCGCGCCGAGGAAACGCAGCACATGCCGTTCCACCTCCACGGCAAGCGGGGCGTGGCTGTAGGCGGCCAACTGCGGGTTGAGGCCCGCCGCGAGCACCTCGCCGGCCACCCCCCACCAGGTCGGTGTGGGATTGAACAGCCCGAAATAGCGGGGGTGTGTGGTGTGCACGCCGGACTCACTCAGCCCGCGGACGACGGCCCGGAGGGTGTCCTCAGCCGGACACGGGTGCGCGAAGTCGAACCCGGCCAGCCATTGCCGCATCTCGACGGCGCTCATACCGGTGGGGGCCACCGGTCCGCCGGTCACCTCCACGGCGTGCCGGACCACCAGTGCCGCCGCCTGCGCGAGCAGCCGGGAACCCTCTCGCGCCCCGATGTCCAGCGGTCCCGGTCGGCTCAGGTCGTCATCCGCGGGCATGTCGATGATCTCGGTCATGAGGATCAGCTTCGACCACGCGTCAGCGGGATACCATTGGCGGAAACGACACGTTCCGTTAGATTTACGCCATGTCACCGGCGCGAAGCGACCGGGTGCGGGTAGTCGTTCCCGTGCTCGACGATTGCCCGCTGTTCGAACTCGCCGTCCCCTGCGAGGTGTTCGGGCGTGACCGCCGGGACCTCACGCCCCGCTGGTACGAGCTGACCCTGTGCCGGACCACACCGGGCGACGCGCGCTCGACCGAGGATCTCCGGCTGGCCGCCCCGGCCGGCCTCGACGCGATCCGTGACGCCGATCTGGTCGTCGTCCCTGCCTGTGGCGAGGTCGGTTACCGGCCACCCGCGCGGCTGCTGGACGAGCTGCGCCGGGCGCACCGCCGTGGCGCCCGGATCGCCGCTCTCTGCACGGGGGCCTTCGTCCTCGCCGCTACCGGCCTGCTTGACGGGCGGGAGGCCGCCACCCACTGGATGCATGCCGACGAGCTTCGCCGCCGCCACCCTCGTGTCCGGGTCACCGAGCGGGCGCTGTACGTGGACGAGGGCGAGATCCTGACCAGCGCGGGCACTGCCGCGGGGATCGACCTCTGCCTGCACGTCGTCCGCCGTGACTTCGGCGCGGCGGTCGCCGCCGAGGTCGGCCGTCGCATGGTCATCGCTCCTCACCGGGAAGGCGACCAGGCCCAATACGCGCGCACGCCCGCCCCGGCCCGGCGCACCGGGGCGCTCGCCCCGGTGCTCGACTGGGCGGCACACCGGCTGCCGGAGCCGCTCACCGTCCCGCAACTGGCTCAGCGCGCCGCGATGAGCACCCGGACCTTCGGTCGCCGTTTCGCCGAGGAGGTCGGGGTCACTCCGCTGCGCTGGCTCACCCAGCAACGCCTGGCCATGGCACGCGAACTGCTGGAGGCCACGGACCTCCCGGTGGACATCGTCGCCGAGCACGTCGGGCTGCGCAGTGGAACCGTGCTGCGCCAGCACTTCCACCGGGAACTGGGCACCACCCCGGCCGCATACCGCCGCACCTTCCGCCACCCGCATGACGCCGGATCATGAGGTGAGCAGGCCCCGGGCGAACGCCTCGGCGACCGCCGCGGCACGGTCTCCGACACCGAGCTTGGCGTAGATGTTGAGCAAGTGGGTCTTCACCGTGGCCTCGGTGATGAACAGCCGCGCCGCGGCTTGCCGGTTGGTGTTTCCGGCCGCGACCAGTTCGAGGACCTCGCGTTCGCGGCGGCTGAGCGGACCGGCGCCCGGGGTCCGGACGCGGCTCATCAGCCGGGCCGCCACCGAGGGCGCCAGCACGGCCTCGCCCCGGGCCGCCGCCCGGACCGCCCGCAGCAGCTCGTCGCGCGGAGCGTCCTTGAGCAGGTAGCCGGTGGCGCCCGCCTCGATCGCGGGCAGCACGTGGCTGTCGGTGTCATAGGTGGTCAAGACCAGCACACGCGTGGAACAGCCGCGCCTGGCCAGCTCGGTGATCGCGGCCACCCCGTCCATGCCGGGCATCCGCAGGTCCATCAGGACCACGTCCGGCCGCAGCGCCGTCGCGAGCCGGACCGCCTCGGCGCCGTCGGCGGCCTCGCCGAGCACCTCGAACCCGGGATCGCGGGCGAACATGCTGCTCAGACCGTCCCTGACCACCGGGTGGTCATCGGCGACCAGCAACGTGACCACATCGGGCGCACCATCCGGGCCCTGGTCCGGGAAAGCGTTCATGTCTTCTCCTCCGCGGCAGCGGCGGGCACACAGGCCGAAACTCCGGTGCCCCCGCCGGGTTCGGATTCGACCCGTACCGTCCCCGCCAGTCCCTCGATCCGCTGGCGCATCGCGACCAGACCGAATCCGCCGGTCGTGGCGGTGGCTCCCGGCCCGGCGGCGCACCCGGCCGGATCGAAACCGGCTGGATCGAAACCGGCTGGATCGAAACCGGCGCCGTCGTCGCACACATCCAGGACGACCTCATGGTCCAGGTACGACAGCGTCACCCCCACCCGGCTCGCTCGAGCATGCTTGGCCACGTTGGCCAGTGCTTCCTGGGCGGTCCGCAGCAGCGCGACCTCGACCTCCGGTCGCAGCGGCCGTGCCGTGCCCGTCGTGGTGACCTCGACGGCGAGTTCGTGCAGCGCCGACCAGCGCCGGGCGACGCCGGCGATCGCCTCGCTCAACCGCCCCGTCTCGAGGGGCTCGGGGCGCAGGGCGTGCACCGAGCGCCGCGCCTCGGACAGGCTCTCCCGGGCCAGGGCGGTCGCGGCCGCGCAATGCCGGCGCCACGCGGCCAGATCGTCCTCGGCGTGCTCGGCCGCCTGAAGCTGCGTGATGATCCCGGTGAGGCCCTGCGCCAGGGTGTCGTGGATCTCCCGTGCCATCCGTTGCCGTTCGTCGAGGACCCCGGCCTGCCTGGCCTGGGCCACCACCTGTTCCTGCAGGCTCGCGTTCTCCGCCAGCGTCGCCGCCAGCCTGCGGTTGGCCTCCCGCGCCGCCGCCAGTGCGGCTTCGCGCTGGGCGCTCTGCTGACCACTGCGCCGCACCACCCAGGCGAAACCGCACATGGGAACCACGTTCGCAGCCACGACCGCGAGCAAGGCCAGCGCACCGGCGAGGCTTCCCTTGTCCACATCGGACGCCTGAGCGGTACCGGCGACCGCCGCGACCGCGGCGACCCCGGCCAGTACCCAGGGCCACCGGAGCAGCCGGAACGCGTAGAGGTATCCGGCCGGCGTGAAACAGCCGAACCACGGGTCTCGGATCACGAGCACCGCCGTGACGACGGTCAGGCCGGCGACGAAAAGGGCCATCATCTTCGGCCGGTCCCGCCACGTGGGATGCAGCGTGACCATCCACAGCATCCAGGCCGCGGTCAGCGCGCACAGGGCCAGATCGCCGAACGGGGAGTTCCGCGCCGAGTGCTTCTGCACCACCGTGAAGATCGCGAGGAGCGCGAGCAGCCCGTACGGCCCGACCCCGACGACCGGAGGCCAAAGCCGGTGCGGCGCGTCCCGTCGGGCCGGCACCAGGGAACCGCTCATCCGTGCCGCCCTTTCCCGATGACCCTTGCGCCCGACGAACAATCTAGCTCTGTTTCAAGGGTTTGCGATCGGATTCGCGCGGCAGCTCGTTCGCGAACGACGAGCGCAACCGCCTGCCGTTCACGAGCACCGCGATCCCGAGCAGGACGAGCCCGCAGACACTCTGTTCGATCTTCAGCCAGAGCGGGAAGGTGCCGGGGAGCGCGACGATGACCACGATCGCCAGCAGCATGACCGCCGAGATGATCCGAATCCGCAGGTGAGCCCGGCGCGAGCCGCGATTCGCGCGAACGGCGAAGACGAACGTCAGCAGCGAGCTGGCGGCGACGATGGTTCCTCGGATCCAGACGGCGTCGTCGACCAATGCGGTGTCATCGCGCAGCAGGACGATGGCCGCGAGGGTGAGCACGCTGATGCCGAGGTAACCGCCGGCCAGCAGTTTCACGGTGCGCAACGCTGTGCGGGCGGGTCGGTCACTCAGGCGTGCTTCGGCTGGGCTGGGAGTGCTCATCACGGACCTTTCGGTGGAGTTCCGGAGGCGGAGTTCCGGAGGCGGAGTTCCGGAGGTGGAGTTCCGGCGCTGGGTTCCGGCTTCTGCCGGGTGTCCTCAGCGTCGCAACTGCGGGTCCGTGGCCGCGTCGCCCGACTTCATGATCCGGGGGCTGAGTCCGTGCCTCGGCCGGATGGCTGAGCCGGTCCACCGATCGGTTGAGGCGGCGGTTTCAGCGAAGCGACTTCGCGAGCTGTTCCAGCAGATCCATCTGTTCCTGCATGCCCTCCTCCATGCCCGAGTCGAGGATCATGTCGCGCAGCTGTTTGCTGTTGGTCTGCGTCAGGAGTCTGAGCATCGTTCCCCCGCCCGGGAGCTCGGTGAAGGTCGCGGTGTTGACCGGCGTCTGGGCCGCGGGTGGTTCCGGGACCCCGGGCTGCTCGAACACCTCGGTCGCGACGATCCGTTCGTCGGGCACGATTTCCCGGTACTCGCCGTGGAAAGCGACGTCGAACCCGCCGTTGGCCGCGATCACGTAGCGCCATCGCCCGCCGACCCGCAGGTCGATCTCGGCGACCGTCACCGTGCCGCGCTGTCCGCTCCACCACCGTTTGACCAGCTCCGGCGTGGTCCAGGCGCGGTAAACCAGATGCTTGGGCGCGGCGAACTCCCGCGTGATCAGGATCTGCTCATCGGTCGGGAGCGTCACCTTCGCCTTTCCGCTCATTTCGGCTCTCCCCGTCTTCCGTGTCTTCGTTCGTGTCTTCCGTGTCGTCGGCGGTGGTGTCCTGGAGTTCGTCCAGGACGGCGTCCAGCAGCTCGAACCGCTCCGACCACGTCCGCTCGTATCGCTTGACCCAGTCATGAATCGGTTTGAGCGCGTGCCCGTTGAGCCGGTAAAGCCGCTGGCGACCTTCGTCGCGCACGTCGACCGCGCCGACTTCGCGCAGCACCCGCAGGTGCTTGGACACCTGCGGCTGTCCCAGCCCGAGCAGGCGGACCAGTTCGCCCACCGGTCGCTCGCCGCCGTGGAGGGCGTCGAGGATCTCCCGGCGGCGGGGCTCCGCCACCGCATTGAACACATCCGCCGTCGTCGCCGCGCGTGCCATGCCGCCCATCATATTCCCATATAGGTATGTGTCAACCGCGCGGCCGGGCCGACGCCGGGGGCGGCGCGATGCGAGACTCAGGGGATGCGGACGGCGGGGATCGTGCTGGCGGGCGGGGCGGCCCGGCGGATGTCCGGAATGGACAAGCCGATGCTTCGGGTCGGCGGCAGCTCGCTGCTGGCCCACGCGATCGGCGCGCTGCGCGGTGCGGAGCAGATGGTGGATCCGGTGATCGTCGTGGGGCCGCGGCGGCCGGGGGTGCCCGGCGTCGGCTGGGCACGCGAGGATCCGCCGGGCGGCGGACCGGTGGCCGCGCTCGCGGCCGGGCTGGCGGCGCTCCCGCCCGGTCCCGCGATCGTGGTCGTGCTGGCCGGTGACCTGATCGGGATCCGGTCGTCCACTGTGGACAAACTGGTCGGCGCGCTGGCCGCCGAGGCCGGAGCGGACGGGGCGGTGCTCGTCGACGCGGACGGCCGGTGGCAGTGGCTGATCGGAGCCTGGCGGGGTGGGCCGCTGCACGCGGCCCTGCCGTCGTCACCCGGTGGCGCCTCGATCCGGAAGACGCTCGCGCCGCTGACGATCGTCACCGTGCCGGAGTCGCCGGGGGAAAGCGCCGATGTGGACACGCCCGCCGACCTCGACCGTCACCGTGCCGTGAAGGACGGACAGCTCACTGACAGCTCACAGCCCTCACACCGGCCGTCGAGTTGACTGTCGGTACGGTCGCAGGAGGCGAACGCTAACGAGGAGGGAACCGTGACCGAGCCGGGCTACCCGGGTGGGCCGAACGGGCAGCAGGCGACCCCGGCACGGGACGCGCAACTGCTGGAGCGCACCGTGCTGGAGGTCAAGCGCGTCATCGTGGGCCAGGACCGGCTCGTCGAGCGCCTTCTGGTCGGGCTGCTCGCGAAGGGACACCTGCTGCTGGAGGGCGTGCCCGGCGTGGCGAAGACGCTGGCCGTGGAGACCTTCGCCCGCGTCGTCGGCGGTTCGTTCTCCCGTGTGCAGTTCACCCCGGACCTGGTGCCCGCCGACATCCTCGGCACCCGCATCTACCGCCAGGGCAGCGAGCGCTTCGACGTCGAACTCGGCCCGGTGGTGGCGAACTTCGTGCTGGCCGACGAGATCAACCGCGCGCCGGCGAAGGTCCAGTCGGCGATGCTCGAGGTGATGGCCGAGCGACACGTGTCCATCGGGGGCAAGACCTTCCCCATGCCGGACCCGTTCCTCGTGCTGGCCACCCAGAACCCCATCGAGAACGAGGGCGTCTACCCGCTGCCCGAGGCCCAGCGCGACCGGTTCCTCTTCAAGATCGTCGTCGACTACCCGACGGCGGAGGAGGAGCGCGAGATCATCTACCGGATGGGCGTCACGCCGCCGGAGCCGAGCGAGGTGCTCAGTCCCACGGAGCTGGTGCGCCTGCAGGGCGTCGCGGCGAAGGTGTTCGTGCACCACGCGCTCGTCGACTACGTGGTGCGGCTGGTGCTGACCACGCGTACGCCCGCCGAACACGGGCTCACCGATGTGGCCGGCTGGGTCTCCTACGGCGCGTCACCGCGGGCGAGCCTCGGCATCATCGCCGCCGCGCGGGCGCTGGCACTGGTGCGCGGGCGGGATTACGTGCTGCCGCAGGATGTCGTCGATGTCGTGCCGGACGTGTTGCGGCACCGGCTCGTGCTCTCCTACGACGCACTGGCCGACGCCGTTCCGCTCGACCACATCATCGGCCGGGTGCTGCAGACCGTGCCGCTGCCGCAGGTTTCCGCGCGGCCGCAGGGCGGCGGCCAGCCGGTGTCGATGGGAGCGCCGGGCAGGTGAGCCGGGTGCCGGCCGCCGTCGCGGCACGCGGGAAGGGCACCGGGCGGGCGGGCACTCCGGGACGGCTTGATCGGGGGCGGCACGGCCGGTGGTGATGACGGGTGACGAGCGCCCCCGCTGGGCGCCGCCGGTGTTGCGCGGGGAGCGGCTGGAAGCGGGCCTGCGCACGCTCGAACTCCAGGTGCGGCGACGCCTGGACGGCCTGCTGCAGGGCAACCACCTCGGGCTGGTGCCCGGTCCCGGGTCGGAGCCGGGCGAGGCGCGTCCCTATCAGCCGGGCGACGACGTGCGGCGGATGGACTGGGCGGTCACGGCCCGCACCACGGTGGCGCACATCCGCGAGACCGTCGCCGACCGCGAGCTGGAGACGTGGATCGCGGCGGACCTTTCGGCGAGCCTGGACTTCGGCACGGCCGTGTGTGAAAAGCGGGATCTCGCGGTGTGCGCGATCGCCGCGATCGCCTACCTGACCGGCGGCGGCGGAAACCGGCTCGGCGCGGTGCTCGCCACCGGTGCCGAGACCGTCCGGGTCCCGCCGCGCGGTGGCCGCGCGCACGCGCGGAGCCTGCTGCGCAAGGTCGCCGAGCTGCCCCGCGCGACCGAGGGAACCCGGGGCGACCTCGCCGCGATGATCGAGACGCTGCGCCGCCCACCCCGGCGCCGCGGCCTCGCCGTCGTGGTGTCGGACTTCCTCGGCTCGACCGACTGGCACCGGCCGCTGCGCGCGCTGGCCGCTCGTCACGAGCTGATCGGCGTCGAGGTGCTGGATCCGCGCGACGTGGACCTGCCCGAGGTCGGCACCGTGGTGTTGTCCGACCCGGAAACGGGGAAACAGCGCGAGGTGCGCACTTCCGCCTTGCTGCGCCGGGAGTTCGCGGCCGCCGCCCAGGCGCACCGGGACGGCGTGGCGCGGGCCCTGCGCCAGGCCGGTGCGGCACATCTGGTGCTGCGCACGGATTCGGACTGGATCGCCGACACGGTGCGGTTCGTGGTGGCGCGCAAGCGGCGCTGGTCCGGCGGTGCCGCATGAAAACCTTTGTCCGCACGGGATTCCCGGCGCTGTCCGGTGTGGAGCGTCCCGTGCTCGCGTGCGAGTCCGCGGAGGAACTCCGATGAGCCTGAGCGGATTCACCGCGCCCTGGTGGTTCCTGCTGTTGCTGGTGGTCGCCGCGGTGGTCGTGGGCTACTGGCTCGCCCAGCGGGCGCGCCGCAAGCGGACCCTGCGCTTTTCCAACCTCGAACTGCTGGACCGGATCGCGCCGCGGTCGCAGGGCTGGCCGCGCCACCTGCCGGCCGCGTTGATCGTCGTCGCGCTGATCCTGCTGACCGTCGGGCTGGCCGGGCCGACCGCCGAGGCGAAGGTGCCGCGCAACCGCGCCACCGTGATGCTGGTGATCGACGTTTCGCTGTCCATGGAGGCGACCGACGTCCAGCCGAGCCGGATCAGCGCGGCCCAGGACGCGGCGACGGTATTCGCCAAGGGACTCACCCCCGGCATCAACCTCGGGCTGGTTTCCTTCGCCGGCACGGCGACCGTGATGCAGCAGCCGACCACCGAGCGGCCCCCGGTGATCGCCGCGATCGGAAACCTCAAGCTGGCGCAGTCCACCGCGACCGGTGAGGGGATCTTCGCCGCGCTGAACGCGATCCAAGGATTTTCGGCGGTGGTCGGCGGTCCGCAGGGCCCGCCGCCCGCCCGGATCGTGCTGATGAGTGACGGCAAGCAGACCGTTCCGGACGACCTGTACGCGCCGCGGGGGGCGTTCACCGCGGCGCAGGAGGCGAAAACCGAGCACGTGCCGATTTCCACGATCTCGTTCGGCACCGACCACGGCACGGTGGTCATCGACGGGCACCAGGTCCCGGTGGACGTGGACGACGGCTCGTTGCAGGAGGTCGCCCGCCTGTCCGGCGGTGACTTCTACCAGGCGGGCTCGGCCGAACAGCTCAAGCAGGTCTATGCCGATCTCGGCGAGCAGATCGGCTACGAGATGAAGCAGACGGACGCGAGCCGGCCGTGGGTCATGCTCGGCACGCTGTCCCTGATCGTGGCGGCCGGTAGCGCGCTGTTCCTGGGGCAACGACTGCCCTGAGCGCGCCACCCCGCCACCGAGCCGGCTTCCGCGCGGGTGGACCGGACGAGCGGGAAGTCCGCGAAAACCCGGGAACTCGTGCCACGGGCGATATCGGCGCGGTCATTCGCCGGTCATTCCGGGTCGTTCCCGGTTGTTTCGGGGTGCGTCGCGTTCACGACCGGTCGGTGCGGAACCCCTGTTGCCGCCAGGCCTCATAAAGGGCGATCGCGGTGGTGTTGGCCAGATTGATCGAACGGGAACCGGGCATCATCGGGACACGCAGCCGGTCGGTCACCTCGGGCAGCCCCTGGATCTCCTCCGGCAGCCCCACCGATTCCGGACCGAAGAAGAGCACGTCACCCGGCTGATAGGCCACGTCGGTGTAACAGCGCGTGGCGTGCGAGCTGAACGCGTAGACGTTGGCCGGCAGCAGGGTTTCCCAGGCGGAGCCGAGATCGGGATGGACCTGGACCTGGGCGAGATCGTGGTAGTCGAGGCCGGCGCGGCGCAGGTGCTTGTCCTCCAGGACGAAACCCAGCGGCTCGACCAGATGCAGCTGCGAGCCGGTGTTGGCGGCAAGGCGGATCGCGTTGCCGGTGTTCGGCGGGATTTCCGGCCGGTAGAACAGGATGCGGAACATCGTCTTCGTCCACCCGTGGCTAGTCTCTGGTTTCCGGGGCCGCCACGGTGCTCACCCCTGACGAGTCCGGCTTCCCCCTGACGGAGACCGCGAACCGGCGGAACGCGGCCGGCTCCCGGTTCACGGCTGCTCGTGGAGGGTACGGTAAGCGGCAACGGGGGGCTGGAGGGGTACGCCGCCGGTGCCTGCGCACGGGTCGGCATCGGGCCCGCAACCGAGTCCGGTGATTACTCTCCGGTAACGGCGTGGCTGCCGGCGCGCTCACCGCCAGCCGATAACCTCAGCGGGCAGCAGGCGAGGACACAAGCTCAAGGAGAACCAGTGGAACGGTCGGTTCTGGTTACCGGCGGCAATCGCGGTATCGGCCTGGCGATCGCGCGGGCGTTCGCGGAAGCGGGGCACAAGGTCGCGGTGACCCACCGGGGCTCCGGCGCGCCCGAGGGACTGTTCGGCGTCCAGGCGGACGTCACCGACTCCGAGCAGATCGACGCGGCGTTCAAGCAGGTCGAGGAGCATCAGGGGCCGGTCGAGGTGCTGGTGTCCAACGCCGGCATCACCGAGGACACGCTGCTGATGCGGATGAGCGAGGACCAGTTCACCCGGGTGATCGACGCGAACCTCACCGGGGCCTACCGGGTCGCCAAGCGCGCTTCGCGCGGGATGCTGCGGGCCAAGTGGGGCCGGTTCGTCTTCATCTCCTCGGTCGTCGGGCTTTCCGGTGGCGCGGGACAGGTCAACTACGCGGCCAGCAAGGCCGGTCTGGTCGGCCTGGCGCGCTCGCTCACCCGCGAGCTGGGCTCGCGCAACATCACCGCGAACGTGGTGGCACCCGGCTTCGTCGTCACCGACATGACCAACGTGCTGACCGAGGACCAGCGCGCGGGCGCGCTCGCCCAGATCCCGGCCGGGCGCTACGCCGACCCGGCCGAGATCGCCGCCGCGGTCCGGTTCCTCGCCTCCGACGACGCGGCCTACGTCAACGGCGCGGTGCTGCCCGTCGACGGGGGCCTCGGCATGGGCCACTGAGAGTCACTGAGGGGCCTCCGGGAGACCACCGAGGGGTCCCCAGGGGTCGCTGAGGTGTCACCGAGGGGCGACTGGACAATGACGGCGTTTTCCGCCGGTTCGAAACAACACGGAAAGGACTAGCGTGCCCGGACTGCTCGAAGGCAAGCGGCTGCTCATCACCGGTGTCATCACCGACTCCTCGATCGCCTTCCACGCCGCCAAGGTCGCCCAGGAACAGGGGGCGAAGGTGGTGCTCACCGGTTTCGGCCGGCTGTCGCTGGTGGAGCGCATCGCGAAGCGGCTGCCCGAGCCGGCGCCGGTGATCGAGTTGGACGTGCAGAACCAGGAACACCTGGACACCCTCGCCGACCGCGTCCGCGAACACGTCGACGGGCTGGACGGGGTGCTGCACGCGATCGCCTTCGCGCCGCAGACCTGTCTGGGGTCGCCGTTCCTGGAGGCGCCGAAGGAGGACGTGTCGGTCGCCGTCGAGGTTTCGGCGTTCTCCTACAAGTCGCTGGCGCTGGCCGTGCTGCCGCTGCTGAGCGAAGGTGCATCGGTCGTCGGGCTGGACTTCGACGCGCGGGTCGCGTGGCCGGCCTACAACTGGATGGGCGTGGCGAAGGCGGCGCTGGAGTCGGTCAACCGGTATCTGGCGCGGGAACTCGGGCAGTACGGGATCCGGGTCAACCTCATCTCGGCCGGGCCGCTGAAGACCATGGCGGCCAAGTCGATTCCCGGCTTCGGTGAGCTCGAAGGCGGCTGGGGCGACCGCGCCCCGCTCGGCTGGAACGCCGAGGACGCGCTGCCGGTCGCCAAGAGCATCTGCACGGTGTTGTCCGACTGGCTGCCCGCCACCACCGGTTCCATGATCTGGGTCGACGGCGGGGTCCACGCGCTGGGGTTGTGACCGGTCCCGCGGGGTCCGGGGCGGGTGGCCGGGGTCACGGGAGCAAGATGATTCCCGTGAGTTACGACGCGCTGCTGTGGTTGTCGTTCGGGGGACCCGAGGGCCCCGACGACGTGATGCCGTTCCTGGAGAACGTGACGCGGGGCCGTGGCGTGCCCCGTGAGCGCCTGGCCGAGGTCGCCGAACACTACCGGCATTTCGGCGGGGTTTCCCCGATCAACCGCCTCAACCGGCAGGCCATCGCTGCCGTGGAGAAGGAACTGGCGGCGCAGGGCATCGACCTGCCGGTCTACTTCGGCAACCGCAACTGGCATCCGATGGTGGAGGACACCGTCGAGCGCATGGCCGCCGACGGTGTGCGTCGGGCGCTGGTCTTTCCCACCAGCGCTTACGGCGGGTATTCGGCGTGCCGCCAGTACGACGAGGACATCGAGCGCGCCCGCGCCGCCGCCGGGGACGCGGCACCGGAACTGGTGAAGGTGCGCCAGTTCTTCGACCATCCGCTGTTCATCGGTGCCTTCGCCGACGGGTTGCGCGCCGCCCACGCGGAACTGCCCGGTGCGCGCACCGTCTTCACGGCGCATTCGGTGCCGGAGAGCGCCGACCGCGCGTCGGGCCCGCCGCAGGAGGGCGGCCGCCGCTACTCGCGCCAGATCGCCGAGGCGGCCCGGCTGATCGCCGCCGAGGCCGGGGTTTCCGGCTACGACGTCGTCTGGCAGTCCCGGTCGGGGCCGCCGCAGGTGCCGTGGCTGGAGCCCGACATCGTCGATCATCTCGACACGGTGCACGCCCAGGGCGCCGGCGCGGTGGTGGTGTGCCCGGTCGGGTTCGTGTCCGATCACCTGGAAGTCGTCTGGGACCTGGACAACGAGGCCGCCGAACGCGCCGCCGAACTCGGCATGGGCTTCGCCCGGGTCGCGACTCCCGGCGCGGACCCCCGCTTCGCCGAGCTCGTCGTCGAACTGGTCCGCGAGCAGACGGCCGGAGCGCCCGTACGCAAGCTGTCGACCTTCCCGGTGGCGGGTTGCACCGCCGACGGCGCGCTGTGCGCTGTGGGCTGCTGTGAGCCCGCGAAACGGCGACCATAGGACCTGGTACAGCGAGTCCTCCGGTCCGGTCGCCGAGTCCTCCCGTCCGGTCGCCGAACTTTCGCTTCCGGCCTCGCGAGTCCCCTGTTCCGGTCCGCGAGTTCCCTGTTCCGGTGCGTGAGTTCTCTCGTGCGGTCCGCGCGGAGCCCTGCCCGGGTGCCCGAGTTCGCCCGTTCACCGGCCGTGTCACGACCGGAAGGGCGAGTTCGGGGACCGGAAGGGGGGACTCGCCGTGGGGTCAGGAGTGGCGGTCGGCTTGGTCGGTGAACAGGCGGACGGCTTCGTTGATCGCGGCGTAGCGGGCGACGCGGATGGCGTCGCCGAGCGGGCGTAGCGCGTCGGCGCGGCGCAGGGCGGCCGAAGCGGACAGTGCGCCGCCTGGGTCGTCGGCCTGGGCCAGCGCGAGGATCCCGCCGATCTCCTCGGCCCGCTGCAGCACGCGGAGCGCCCGGCCCGGCGTCCCCGCCGGCCAGGCCAGTTTGGGTCGGGCCTTGAGCCACGCGGTCAGTTCCGCGCGCACCCCAGGGCGGTCGCGGGCGACGTCGAGTGCCTTGAGCGCGCCCGCCGAGTCGCGGATCGCGTCGGTCAGCCCGTGTTCGGCGTCCCCGATCCCGATCTGGTCGACCGTGCCGGATGTGTCCACTTTGTACACCGACCAGCGCATCAGGCCCTCGGCGATCGGCTGCGGCACGATGCCGAACCCCGCGGAGGGAAGGACCATCGCTTCACCGGCCCGCAGCGCGGCCTCGGTGAACCGGCCGCCGCCGCCAAGGCCGCGTGCATCGCCCGGCACCGGCAGGACCAGCCGGGCGCTGCCGGCTCCCTTGGCCCGTAACGCCGCCAGCAACTGGACCGGGGTGACCGGGAAGTCACCCGCGAGCGGGAGATCGAGGGTGACCGCCGATTCGGCGTCGGCCGCGACGACCTCATGGGCCTCACCCCAGGCCAGCAGGGCGTCGAGCACGTCGTCCGACGCGGCCGCACCGGACAGCCACGCCGAGGTCCACACGGTCAGAGTCGCACTGGGACAGCACACGATGATTCAGAATACGGCAGGCGGGGCAATGCGGTTCGCACCCTTCGGGTGGCGGTGTGCCGCGCGTCCTGACTGAGAGTGAACCGGGCATTCGGCCTTCTCCGCTCCGGCGAACTGGTGTGCACCACCGTCTTCCGTGCCCGCGTTGGGGGCGGCGGGTATCCGCGCGGCAGGCATGACCCGGCGTGCTGTCGCGTGCGGACCGCATGACCCGGCGTGCTGTCCGCGTGCGGCCCGGTTCGTGTCACGCCCCGGCCTGGAGCCGCTCCACGTCGACGATCGGCGTCAACGTCAGTAGCGTCGTAAGGGTGAACCCCGAATCCCTTCCCCGTACCGTCGGGGAACTGCGCGCCGCCGGGTACCGGCCGCGCGGTGTCAAAACGGAAATCCACGACAATCTTCTCGCCGCCCTGCGGGCCGGCCGGGATCCGTGGCCGGGCATCGTCGGGTTCTCGCGGACGGTGCTGCCGCAGTTCGAACGCGCGCTGCTGGCCGGGCACGATGTCGTGCTGCTGGGTGAACGCGGCCAGGGCAAGACCCGCCTGCTGCGCACGATCGCCGGGCTGCTCGACGAGTGGACCCCGGTGATCGAGGGCGCCGAGCTGGCCGAGCACCCGCTGGAACCGATCACTCCCGCGTCTCGCCGCCGCGCGGCGGAACTCGGTGACGACCTGCCGGTCGCCTGGCTGCACCGCGACGAGCGCTACACCGAGAAGCTGGCCACACCCGACACCTCGGTCGGCGACCTCATCGGCGACGTCGACCCGGTCAAGGTCGCCGAGGGGCGCAGCCTGGGCGACCCCGAGACCATCCACTTTGGACTGGTGCCGCGGGCGCACCGCGGCATCGTGGCGATCAACGAGCTGCCCGACCTCGCCGAGCGCATCCAGGTCGCGCTGCTGAACGTGATGGAGGAGCGCGACATCCAGGTCCGCGGGTACACCCTGCGGCTGCCGTTGGACGTGCTGATGGTGGCCACCGCCAACCCCGAGGACTACACCAACCGCGGCCGGATCATCACCCCGCTCAAGGACCGCTTCGGCGCGGAGATCCGCACGCACTACCCGCTGGACGTGGCCGCCGAGGTCGACGTGGTGCGGCAGGAGTCGCGCCTGGTCGCGGAGGTGGGGGAGCCGCTGCTGGAGGTGCTCGCCCGGTTCGTGCGCAACCTGCGGGAATCCACGGTGATCGACCAGCGCTCCGGGGTGTCGGCCCGGTTCGCGGTGGCCGCGGCGGAGACCGTCGCGGCCGCGGCGCTGCGGCGGGCGGCGTTGACCGGGGAGAACCCCGCGGTCGCGCGTCCGGTGGATCTGGACGCGGTCCCGGCCGTGCTGCGCGGGAAGATCGAGTTCGAGCCGGGGGAGGAGGGGCGCGAGCACGAGCATCTGGTGCACCTGCTCCGGCGGGCGGTCGCCGAGACCGCCCGGGACCTCTTCGGCGGACTGAACCTGCGCCCGCTGGTGGAGGCGGTGGCCGACGGTCACCTGGTGGCCACCGGCGAGCGGGTGCCCGGGGCCGACGTGCTTTCCGCCCTGCCGGAACTGCCTGTCCTGCACGAGGTCGCGGCGCGCGCCGGGGTGTCGGCGGACGCCTCGCCGGGCCGGATCGCGGCGGCCGTGGAGCTCGCGCTCGAATCGCTTTACCTGGCGCGCCAGCTCGCCAAGGATTCCGACGACGCGACGACGGTGTACGGGCCATGACCGCCGTTCCCGAGGGCTACTCCTACGGACCCTGGCACGAGGGGCCGGACCCGCTGGCGCCGCCGATCGACCTGCGCGACGCGCTCGAGGAGATCGGCCAGGACGTGATGGGCGGATCCTCGCCCCGATCGGCGCTGGAAGAGCTGTTGCGGCGCGGGACTCGCAGCACCGCCGGGCTGGACGAGCTGACGCGCCGGGTGTGGCAGCGTCGCTCGGAGATCCAGCGCCGCAACCGGCTCGACGGAACGCTCGGTGAGATCCGGCGGCTGCTCGACGAGGCGCTCGAGGCCGAGCGGCGGGCGCTGTTCCCCGACCCGTCCGACGAAGCCCGCTTCCGGGAAGCCGAGTTGGACGCCCTGCCGCCCAGCACCGCCGCCGCGGTGCGGGAGCTGGCCGAGTACCCGTGGCGCAGCGAGCAGGGCCGCGAGAACTACGAGCGGATCCAGGACCTGCTCGGCCGGGAGTTGCTCGACGCCCGCTTCCAGGGCATGAAGGAGGCGTTGCAGAGCACGACACCGCAGGATGTCGAGCGCATCAACCAGATGCTGTCGGATCTCAACTCGCTGCTCGACGCCTACGGCCGCGACGCCGAGGACGTCGACGAGCGGTTCGACGAGTTCATGCGCCGTCACGGCGAGTTCTTCCCCGAGAACCCGGCCAACGTCGAGGAGCTGATCGACGCGCTGGCCGCCCGCGCGGCGGCCGCCCAGCGGATGATGAACTCGATGAGCGACGAGCAGCGGGCCGAGCTGATGGGCCTCGCGCAGCAGGCCTTCGGCGATCCCCGGCTCGCCCAGCAGCTGTCCGATTTGGACAGTCAGTTGCGGGCGCTGCGTCCGGGAGAGGACTGGACCTCCTCGGCGCGGTTCCGGGGCAGGAACCCGCTCGGTCTCGGCGAGGGCGCACAGGCGATGGCGGATCTGGCCGACCTGGACGCGCTCGCCGAGCAGCTCGCGCAGTCCTACCCGGGTGCGAGCCTGGAGGACATCGACATGGACGCGCTCCGGCGGCAGCTCGGCGAGGACGCCGGGGTGGACGCGCGCCGGCTGTCCGAACTGGAGCGCGAACTGCGCAGGCAGGGCCTGTTCGAACGGGCGCCCGACGGCTCGCTCCGGTTGTCCCCCAAGGCTTTGCGGCGCCTGGGCGAGACGGCGCTGGCCGACGTCGTGCAGTCGTTGCGTGGCAAGACGGGCGAGCGGGAGACGGAATCGGCCGGGGCGGCCGGTGAGCCGACCGGGGCGAGCAGGCCGTGGCGGTTCGGCGACATGCAGCCGTGGGAGGTCTCCCGCACGGTCCGCAACGCCGTGCTGCGCACAGCTTCCGCCGGTGGCGGCCGGGTGCGGCTCGACGTGTCCGATGTGGAGGTGGTGGAGACCGAGCACCGGTCACGGGCCGCCGTCGCGCTGTGCGTCGACACCTCGTGGTCGATGGTGCAGGAGGACCGGTGGCTGCCGATGAAGCGCACCGCGCTGGCGCTGCACCAGCTGATCTCCACCCGGTTCCGCAACGACGCGCTGCAGCTGATCACCTTCGGCCGGTACGCCACGTCGGTGGAACTGGAAGAGCTGGTCGGGCTGGAGGGAGCGTGGGAGCAGGGCACCAACGCGCACCACGCGCTGCTGCTGGCCGGCCGGCACCTGCGGCGGCATCCGGACGCGCAACCGGTGGTCCTGATGGTCACCGACGGCGAGCCGACCGCCCATCTGGAACCGGACGGCGAAGCGGTCTTCGACTATCCGCCCCAGCCGCAGACGCTCTACAAGACACTGTCCGAAGTAGACAGACTGGCCAAGCTCGGCGCGTCGGTGACGGTGTTCCGGCTCGGCGACGACCCGCGCCTGGCGGCCTTCGTCGATCTCATCGCCCGCCGGTCGGGCGGCCGGGTGGTCGCCCCGGACCTCGACGGCCTCGGTGCCGCCGTGGTCGGCGACTACCTGCGCACCCGGCGGCGGTGAGGTGAGGCGGGCCCGGGCAGCCGGGTCCGCCTCTCTTCACGGGGTGTGGGAGCGCGCCCACCGCCGTCGACACGGAGCCGGATATCGCGCGCGGGTGTCCGCGCGATGATCATTTCGTAACATGGCCGTTCTCACGCTGCGGGATGATGGGGCGGCGGGCCGCTTAGGGTGGAGAGTATGCGCACTTGGTCCTCGGTCGCCCTGCCCCGTGTCCCCGGCACGCCGCGCCCGCTGCGGCTGCACGACACCTCCACCGGCCGGATCCGGCCGACCGCGCCGGGTGAGACCGCGCGGATGTATGTCTGCGGCATCACCCCCTACGACGCGACCCACCTCGGGCACGCCGCCACCTATCTGGCCTTCGACCTGGTCAACCGGCTGTGGCGGGATGCCGGGCACGACGTGCATTACGTGCAGAACGTGACGGACATCGACGATCCGCTGCTGGAGCGCGCGGAGCGGGACCAGGACGACTGGGTGGTCCTCGGCCTGCGCGAGACGGCGTTGTTCCGCGAGGACATGGAGGCCCTGCGGGTGCTGCCGCCGAAGCACTTCGTCGGCGCGGTGGAGAGCATCCCGGAGATCGTCGAGGTGATCGCGAAACTGTTGGGCGACGGCGCCGCCTACCGCGCCGACGACCCGGAGTATCCCGACGTCTACTTCGACCAGGCGGTGACCGGCCGGTTCGGCTACGAGTCGAACTACGACGAGGAGACGATGGCCCGGTTCTTCGCCGAGCGGGGCGGTGACCCCGGCCGGCCGGGCAAGCGGCATCCGCTGGACGCGCTGCTGTGGCGGTGCGCGCGGCCCGGCGAGCCGTCCTGGGAGTCGGAGCTGGGGGCGGGGCGCCCCGGGTGGCACA
>DASSAD010000046.1:0-15835 GCA_035685725.1 Amycolatopsis sp.
CGCTGATCGCGGCCAGCTCGGAGTCGGTGAGCTCGAAGTCGAAGACGGCGAAGTTCTCGCGCACGCGGGCGGGCGTGACCGACTTGGGGATGACGACGTTGCCGAGCTGCAGGTGCCAGCGGATGACGACCTGTGCCGCCGACTTGCCGTAGCGCGCACCGATCTTGGCCAGCTCCTCCTCGCCCAGCAGGTCGCCGCCCTTGGCCAGCGGGCTCCACGCCTCGGTCAGGATGCCGTGCGCGGAGTCGTACGCACGCACCGTGGACTGGACCAGATACGGGTGCAGCTCGACCTGGTTGACGGCCGGGAGCACGCCGGTCTCGGCCGCGAGCCGGTCCAGGTGCGCCGGTTCGAAGTTCGACACGCCGATCGAGCTGATCAGGCCCTCCTCACGCAGCTCCATCAGGGTTTCCCAGGTCTGGACGTAGCGGTCCTGGGAAGGCACGGGCCAGTGGATCAGGAAGAGGTCCAGCCGGTCAAGGCCGAGTAGCTCCAGGCTCGTCTCGAACGACTTCCGGGTCTTCTCGCGGCCGTGCGCGTCGTTCCACACCTTCGAGGTGATGAACAGGTCTTCGCGCGCGACGCCGCTGGCACGCAGCGCGGCGCCGACACCGCGTTCGTTGCGGTAGAAGGCGGCGGTGTCGATGCTGCGGTAGCCGGACTCCAGCGCGAGCTCGACCGCTTGCCGGGTCTCGTCGTCGGGGACCTTGAACACCCCGAAGCCGAGCTGGGGGATGGTGCGGCCGTCGTTCATGGCCAGCCGTGGAATCGGGTTTTCGGCCATATCAGGCGATCTTCTCCTTGATGGTCAGGTTTTCGATGAGGGGCTTCCGCCGGGTGGCGAAGACGACACAGCTGATCGTCACCGCACATCCGAAGAAGATATAGGCGGCCAGCAGCGCGAAGGAATGGGTGTTCACCGCGAGCAGGCTGGTGAGGATGAGCGGCGCGAACCCGCCGCCGAGCAGTCCGCCGAACTGGTAGCCCAGGGCCGTGGCGCTGTAGCGGATGTTGGCCGGGAAGAGTTCCACGGAGAAGGCGGCGAGCGTGGCGTACATCAGCGGGTGGATGAAACCGGTGCAGAACAGCACGGCGATGAACCAGACCGCGGAGTTCCCGCCGCCGACGGCGAGGAAGAACGGGATGATCACCACGGCCGTCGCGATGGTGCCGGTCAGGTAGGTGCGGCGGCGGCCCCAGCGATCGGAGAGCGCGCCGGCGAAGGGCATGGTGATGAACTCGACGGCCGAGGAGATCGCGACCGTGTTGAGCACGAAATGCTGCGAGAGGTGCACCACCGAGGTGCCGTAGGTGATCCCGAACGTGGTGAGGAAGTACGAGAAGATGAACGGCGCGAAACACGCACCGACGGCGAAAACGATGGACAGCGGGAAATGCCGCACCGCCGTGGCCGTCGGGATCCTGACCAGCGCGCCGGTGCTGCGCACGGCCTGGAAGTGCGGCGTTTCGGCCAGGCGCAGCCGGACGAACATGCCGACGGCGACGAGCACGATGCTGAGCAGGAACGGGATGCGCCAGCCCCAGCTCAGGAACTGTTCCCGCGGCAGCGAGGCGACCGCCGAGAACACCAGCGTCGAAGCGAAGTTCCCGAACGGCACGCCCATCTGCGGGAAGGAGCCGTAGAGGCCACGGCGTCCCGCTGGGGCGGTCTCGATGGCCAGGAGCGCGGCACCGCTCCATTCACCGCCGACGGCCAGGCCTTGGATGACGCGCAGGATCACCAGCAGCACCGGCGCGGCGATGCCGACTTCGGCGTAGGTGGGCAGCAGGCCGACGCAGAACGTCGCCAGGCCCATGATCAGCATGCTCACGATCAGCATCCGCTTGCGGCCGATCCGATCGCCGAAGTGGCCGAAGATGATGCCGCCCAGTGGGCGCGTGACGAAACCCGCCGCGAAGACCCCGAAGGAGGCGAGCACTCCGGCGAGCGGGTTGATCTCGGGGAAGAAGAGCTTGTTGAAGACCAGTGCCCCGGCGGTTCCGTACAGATAGAAGTCGTACCACTCGATCGACGTGCCGATGCCGCTGACGACGGCGGATCTGGCGGCCGCGGTGGCGGCCCGGGTCCGAGTGGGACGGAGGGCGTCGACCTCTTGCTCGGCCATAACGTTTTCCTCCTTGAAAAGCGTTGAGCTGAGACGGTGCACACGTCCGCGTTGTGTTGCGCCACATCGTGACATCAATTGCCACATCGTGGCAAGATCCCCCCAGTCCCCACCAGTGCGGATCAGGAGAGAGATGCTGGAGCACAACCCCGCCGGCCGGCTCGCCACCCCCGGTGCCCGGCGCGCGCCGAACGCGCCGCGCCGCGCCGTCGTCGACGCGCACCACCACCTCTGGGCGGCTTCCGGCGCGCCGGTCGGTCACGAGGGTAGTAGTTACGGGGCACGCGAACTGCTCGACGACGCGCGCGAACGAGAACTAGTGGCGAGCGTGGTCGTCGAATGCGGGGCCATGTACCGCGCGGATGGCCCGGACCCGCTCAAGCAGGTGGGGGAAACCGCTTTCGCCGCACGTGCCGGCTCAGGCGAACGGTTGTGTGCCGGCATTGTCGCTTCGGCCGACCTCGCCGACGCCGAGAACCTGGGCGAGGTGCTCGACGCGCACGCCGTCGCGGCTTCGGGTCGGCTGCGCGGTGTCCGCCACACCGGGGCCTGGGACGCGAGCCCCGGCATTCCCAACGGCCGCGTCAACCCGCCCGAAGGGCTCTACCGCAGCGACGAGTTCGCCCGTGGCTTCGCGCAACTTTCGCGTCGTGGCTTGTCCTTCGACGCGTGGGTGTACCACCCGCAGCTTCCCGATGTCGCCGCGCTCGCCGCGCGCTTTCCCGACACCCTGATCATCGTCAACCACTGTGGCGGCCCGCTCGGCGCGGGACCCTACGCCGGCCGCCCCGAGGCCTTCACGCAGTGGCGCACCGGCATCGCTCAACTCGCGCGACAGCCCAATGCGCGGGTCAAGCTCGGCGGGCTCGGCATGCGCATCGGCCCGCTGCACGCTCGGCCGTTCTTCACCGGCGCCGAGGAACTGGCGCGGGCCATCCGGCCCTACATCGAGGGCTGCATCGAAGCTTTCGGCGCCGACCGGGCCATGTTCGAGAGCAACTTCCCGATGGACCGCGGCTCCTACTCCTACACCACGATCTGGGACGCCTTCGAGGTTCTGTCGCGCGACGCGAGCGAAGCCGAGCGGGAACGGCTTTTCGGTGGCACCGCCACGGAAGCCTACCGGCTCGAAGCGTCCGAGGGCCGGTAGATGAAGCTGCGCGAGCGCAACAGCACCGACAGCTGACGGGTGGCGTCATCGAGCTGCGGCAGGTGTTGCTCCAGCTCGGTGACCGGCCCCCGGGAGACCGGGGCGACGATCGAGACCGCCGCGATCGCCACGTCGTCGGCGCCGAGGACGGGCATCGCGATCGAGCGCACGCCCTCCTCGTGCTCTTCGTCGGCCAGGCCCCAGCCGCGGTCGCGCACCCGGTCGATCTCCGCGCGGAAGGCCCGGCGGTCGGTGATGGAGTTCGGGCCCGCGGCATACAGCGGCAGGCGCCGCAGCAGGCGCTCGCGTTCCCCGGCCGCGCTGAAGGCGATCAGCACCTTGCCCAGCGCGGTGCAGTGCAGCGGCGCGTGCAGGCCGGGATGACCGAGGAACTGAAAGGTGCGGGTGCCGCGCACCGACTGGATCTGCATCTCGCGCTCGCCGTCCAGCACCGACAGGAGCACCGCGTCGCCGGTGCCGTGCGCGAGCCGTTCGAGCACCGGCGTGGTGATCTCGTGGAAGTCCAGCTGCGAGGACGCCTGCTGGCTCAGGATGAACAGCGCGGGCCCGAGGGAATAGCGCTTCGTCTGCTCGTCGTAGCGCACGAAATTGTCGTTGGTCAGCGCCCGCAGCAGCCGGTAGGTGGTACTGGTGGGGTAGTGGGAGACGCGGGAGAGCTCGGAAAGGGTCGCGCCCGGCATCCGCGCGCCGACCAGCGTGAGCAGGTGCAGCGCCTTGCCGACCATGTCCCGCGGCTTCGCGGTGGTCTCGGGGACCGGGTCCGCCGCGGAAGTCGGTGATTTCGGTGATTCCGGCAACGCCATCCTTTCGCCGCTCGCTGATTCATCCGTGCGAATCGATCCTAGTGACTCCAGGGCCGCCTAGACCGCGGCGGTCATCCCCCCGTCGACGTAGATCACCTGGCCGTTGACGAAGTCGGACGCCGGCGAGGCGAGAAAACGCAGCGTGCCGAGGAGATCACCGACCTCGCCCCACCGCCGCGCGGGAGTGCGCCCGCGCACCCAGGCGTCGAAGTCCGCGTCGGCGGCGAGTTCGCTGGTGAGCTCGGTGACGAAGTAGCCGGGGGCGATCGCGTTCACCTGGATCCCGTGCGGCGCCAGGTCGGCGCACATGCCGCGGGTGAGCATGACGATGCCGCCCTTGCTGGCGGCGTAGGGGGTGATGCCGGGCCGCCCGAGCCGGCTCTGCACCGACCCGATGTGCACGATCTTGCCGCGGCCGCGGGCGATCATGCCCCGGCAGACCGCCTGACTGACCAGGAACGCGCCGGTGAGATTGGTCGCCACGATGTCGTCCCACCACTGGTGCGGAAACTCCGCGAAGGGCGCGCGGCGCTGGATCCCCGCGTTGTTGACCAGAATGTCGAGGGACCCGAGTTCCCGCTCGATGCGAGCGACGCCGTCGGCGACCTCCTCGGCGGAGGCCACATCGAACGCCACGGAGAGCGCGCGGACGCCATGGCTCTCGCGGAGATCCCCGGCGACCGCCTCGGCCCGCTCCGCGTCCCGGCCGTGCACGACCACCGCGCAGCCCGCCGCCGCGAGCCCGGAAGCCAGCGCCTGGCCGATCCCGCGGCTCGAGCCGGTGACGAGGGCGGTGCGGCCCCGAAGGTCGAAGGGATCGGTCACGATCACGCGTCCTTTCTCGGTATCCGGCAGCTCCTTCCATCATATGGAAAATGCGGGGTCCGTCTACCGGACGGCCGGGGACGGCGGCAGGGCGTGGTCCCGGCCGTAGCCCGTCCAGCGCGCCGGCGAAAAACCCGGCCAAATCGGCGCGCCCCGGAGCACGCTGGTACCGGTGATCCACACCGTGTCGGTGAAGTCCGCCAGTGAGCCATCCAAATCGCGGGGGTAGCAGGCATCCACGTGTCGCCGCACACAGCGGCGGCGGCATTCAGCCGCGACATACGCGCAGTCCGGCAGCCTGCGCCGGCCCGGAGCCGTGCAGGGCGCCCACCCCCGGTGGGCCGGCCGGGCTCGCCTCAGCGGGCGTCGGGCACCATCTCTTCGAGCTCCGTCGCGGGCGCGGGGAGGTCGCCGAATTCGCGGTTCACGATCGCGGCGATGTGGTCGCTGATGCGGTCGGCGAGCAGTGCCCCCTTGGCCGCGCTCCCTTTGGTGGCCTCGGCGAGAACGCCGCTGGGCGTGGACATGGCCGGGTCGATCGGCAGCACGTCGTAGGGCGGGTGGCGCAGGGGAGCGTCGTCGCGGATCTCGCCGGAGCGGATCGCGGCGGGCCGGAAATGGTGGAACAGCGAGGTCTCGATCACCGCCGCGTGTTCGAGTTCGAGACCGGGGAACCCGTCCGGGAAAAGCATCGCCAGGTCCGCTTCGGAGAACCGAGGCATCGGATCCTCCACGACCACGATGCGGGTGTCCGGGGAGCGTTGGGAGACCAGGAAGGCGGGTTCGTAGACGAACCCCGCGTTTTCGAAGTGCCAGTTGTAGATCATGATCTGCCGGAAGCCGGTGCGCACCAGCTCGTCGAGCACGTCCTCCAGCACGGCCATGAACGTGGTGGCGCGCAGCGAAAGCGTGCCGGGGAAGTGCTGGCCGCCACCGCTGCCCGGCCGGGACCGGTAGCCCAGCCGCAGATGCGGGCCGATGATCATGGGCTGCTTGCGCGCGGCGAGCCGCAGCAACGCCGCGGGCACCGCCCAGTCCGTGGCCAGCGGCAGGTGCGGCCCGTGTTGTTCGGTGGCGCCGACCGAGATGACCACCGGCGTGCCCCGCCCGGCGTGCTCGGCCGCTTCCGGCCAGGTCATCCACTCGTACTCGACGGTCCCCGCTTCCACCCGCGGTGACATCAGGTCGTCGCTCACCCGGCTCCTCCCGGTTCATGGCCTCCGCCCAGCGAACAACGGCCCCGTTTCCGGGTGATTGCCCGACAGTTTCCCGGTCGTATCAAGAGTGCCGAAACCGTAGCGTGGACAACGCGTCGGCATGGTCGGTTTCCGCGGAAGCACCGGCACCAGGAAGGAGACGACCCGAGTCAGGTGGCCGCGGCCAGCGTGATCTTGAGCTGGTGCGTGATCGCGTCCTGGGTTTCGCCGTCGAGGCCCAGGGAGATCGAGCCGGTCTCGGTGACCGCGAAGGCGAGTTCGACCGTGCTTTCCTTGAGCAGGAAGGGATCGTCCCCGCCGGCCGCGCGCTCGACCGCGGCGGTGACCGTCTCGATGGCGTCGAGGAGCACCTCGTCCACCGCGCCGCCGCGGACCTCGTGGGCGGGCGCGAGGTCCGGGGGCACCAGCGTGATGTCCAGGGTATGGGTGCGCTGACGGGTCACCGCGCTGCCGAACTTCACGTCCATCCCGATGACCGGAACCCGGAATTCGAGCTTGGCGCCCGCGGTCGTGGTGGCCACCGTCGCCAGGACGAGCCGGATCGCGGTCACGCGGACGGTGCGGGCGGGGTCGGCCGCCGAGACGCCCGCTTCCTTCACCGCCGCCTTGACCGCGTCGATCAGGCTGCCGACCGGCACCCCACTGTCGGTGACCTCCATGGCTGTCCTCTCTCGGCCGCTCTCGGCGCCTTCCCGGTGGTCTCGCGGTGGTGTCTCGCGGTCAGGTCGCGTGGGCGTGCGGGTCACCGTAGACGGTGTAGGCCAGCCAGGTCGGGTCCGGCCCGTCCTGGACCGCCGTCCGGCGGGCGAGCAGCGCGGCCCGGCCGAGCGACTCACCGCCTTGCAGGTGCGTGTAAAAGGACTCGGCGAAGGTTCCGGCGCTGTCGCTGCGCACCGGCCACAACGTGCCGACGAACGCGCCGGCGCCGGCCGCCATGAACTGCTGCGCCCAGCCGATCATCGTGCTGTACTCCAACGCCGTTCCGGCGGTCCGGCACGCGTTGAGGAACACCAGCGGGCTCGTCGCGGCGAGGCTGTGCTGGACCGCGGCGCTGGTCAGCAGTCCGGGTACGAACGGCCCGCCGGTCATCGCGATCGACGACCCGGCCTCGACCGAGAAGCTGTTGTGGCACACGAAATGAAGCGGGCCGCACCGGCCCGATCCGAGCAGGTCCAGCAGTTCGCCAAGATCTTCGACCACACCCGCGGAGCCGAGCACGGCGGAGAGCACGTCGATCTCCTGCCGGGTGTTGGCCGGGGCCCGCCCGGAGACGACGTAGGTGCACGGCGCGATCGCGACCCGGTTCCGGCGCTGCTGGCCGAAGACCCGGCGCAGCACGGGAAACTGCTCGACCAGGAACCCGTCGTCCGAGCCCGGCCGCAGGGGATACAGCAGCTCCCACGGGATCACGTCATGGCTGGTGGCGATGGTGAAGGAGGTGATGCGGTCGCGCAGCTGCCAGTACTGCTCCTTGATCACGCCCGGCACCACCCGCTCCCACAGCCCGATCCCGGTCTCCCGCATCCACCGCCGGGCCAGGCTTCCGGAGTAGGGGCCCTGTCCGGTCGCGAGTTGTCTGAGCGTGGTGACCGCTCGCTCCACGGCGGCGGGCGGGTCGCCCGCCAGCGCCTCCGCCGGCACCGGTTCGAACAGCCAGGTGTCGGACAGGAGCTGGAAGACGGCTCGCCCGTTCGAGGACCGGACCTGCAGGGTGACCTCGCCTTCGCGCTCCCGGACATCGTCCAACCGCGCCACGGCGGGTGCGCCGTCGACGGAGGTGCCGCCCGGCTCGACCGAGACCTCGGCGTCGAGTTCGGCGAGGAAGGTGCCCCCGGCGAAGGCCATCACCCGCACCCGGTGCAGGCCGGCGACCACGGCGCTGAACGCGAACCGCAGCGGTTCGGCGTCGCCGGTCGCGGGAACCAGGAGGACCTGTTCCAGCGGCCCGGTGGGCAGCAATCCGGCCGGGGCCTGCACGAGCACGGCGATTTCCGCGCCTTCGGCCGGAACGGTCAGGCGGTCGAGCCGGGCCGCGGTCGTCGCGGGGCCTGCGGATCGGGTGGAGACCCGCACGACCAGGCTGACCTGGGTGTGCAGGGGGACGCGCGCGGGCAGGTGGGCGAGCAGGTACCGGTTCGGCGCCGCCCCCTGCCGCGCGGGGTCCGGCGAGCGCCGGCGCGGCCGGGTGATCCACCGCCACCGTGGCCCGGACACCTCGGCTTCGAAGGCCTCCGGGCCCTGCTTGAGCCAGACATCCGAGGACTCGTCGCGCCGGATGCTCCCCACCCCGGCAGGGGAGGCAGGGGAGGGCGGGGGCGGGGGAGGGAGCCAAACCGCCGATGACTCCGTCTCGATGGTGTTGACGACGAAACCTCCCGGATCGTCGCGCGCCGCCCCGCGAGGGGGATCGGCCGGGTGTGCCCGCTCGAAATCCCGCCGTACCAGCAGTTCCCGGGTCAGCGCGGCGACCTGCCGGGCCAGCTCGGCGTCCTGGTGGGCCAGGCCGGTGAGCGCAGCGACCAGCTGCTGCCGGAGGTCGTCGCCCGGTGGCTGGTGCGGCGGAATCCGCGCGAGCAGGGCGTCGACGGTCCGGCCGGTGCGCGGGAAACGTCGCACCAACCGGTACAACCGGCCCAGGCCCGCATCGAGCGTCGAGGACGGGTACGCGTCCAAGGCGGCACCGCTCGCCCGGCCGGACACCCGGTGCGCCCACTCCATCAGAAGTTCGGCCAGTGCCGGGACATCGGGACCGGCATCGGCATCGGCATCGGCATCCTTGGACACGGCACCCCCGTCACCCACGACCCCCGAGTGCCGTCGACCGGCACCGCGACAGTCTAGACAACGCCGACGGCGCCACCGGAGTGCCGCCCGTCTGGACCATTCGGCGTAACCGTGCGGGAATTCATAGCGCGACGCTATCGGAATGGTGTCGCGGATGTCTTGGACGCCGCGCGCGGTGCGGGTCATACTCGATGCCACGGTTTCACCGCCGCCGAACGGGCGGTGTGCCGAATTCGCGGGCCGCGCCGCCGCAGTGCGCCGTCCGTATTCGGGAACGTCCACGAAAAAAAGGCGGCCGGTATTTCCGGGCCGTCCTTTTCTGCTGCCGCTTTCCCGAATGTTGATCGTAACACGCATTTACCAATCGGAAACTGGTCTCCCGGGAAACGCTGACGTAGGTTGATGCGCATGTCTTCGCGGTGGTGGCGAATATCCGTCCTCGGCCTGGTGGCCGCGGTGCTCACGGCCTGTGTCCCGATCCAGCACGCGGCCGGGAACGTGGCGCACGTCGACGATTTCGGCAGTCCGGTCGGGACGCAGCGGGTCCTGCAGGGCGGTGAACTGGACATGGGCCTTTCCGCCGAGCCCGACCGGCTCGATCCCACCACTTCCAGTTCCCTCTATACCCGTTATGTGCTGAGCACGATCTGCGAGAAGCTCTACGACATCAACTCGGCCGGCGACCTCGTTCCCCAGCTCGCGACGGCGATGCCCACCATCTCGCCGGACGGTCTCACGGTCACGATTCCGGTCCGGACCGGTATCGTTTTCGCCGACGGAACACCGTTCGACGCCGCCGCGGTCCGGACCAGTCTCCAACGGAACTTCGCGCTCAAGACTTCCCAGCGCACCAGCGAAATGGGGCCGATCAGGACCATCGAGGCGCCGGACTCCGGCCACGTCGTGATCCGGTACAAGACCCCGTTCGCGCCGGTCACCGCGGCGCTCGCCGACCGCGCGGGCATGATCATGTCCCCGACCGCGCTCGCCAGGGAAGGGGACAACTTCGGCGATGATCCGGTGTGCGTCGGGCCGTTCAAGTTCGCCAACCGCATTCCGCAGACCTCGATCACGGTCGTGCGCGACCCGCTGTACTACGACGCGAAGGACGTGCACCTCGACAAGATCGTCTACCGCATCATGTCCGACGCCCCCACCCGGGCGGCGAACCTGCGGTCCGGGGACATCCAGGTCGCCGACACGATCTCGCCGCAGGATGTGGACGCACTGGCCCAGGATCCGCACCTGAAGGTGCTGCAATCCGGTTCACTGGGCTACCAGAGCGTCACGTTCAACATCGGCAACGTCGCCGGCGTCGGCAAACCCACGAAACAGATCAACACCCCGATCGCCACGGATCCCCGGATCCGGCAGGCCTTTTCGCTGAGCATCGACCGGCAGACCCTGGTCGACACCGTCTTCAACAACTGGTTCGAACCAGCCTGCTCACCGATCGCACCACAGACCCCGTTCGCGACGCCGGCCAGCAACGCCTGTCCCGCCTTCGATCCGGCCCAGTCGCGCCGGTTGCTCACCCAGGCCGGGGTGCGGATTCCCTATCCCATCACCATGCAGGTGACCAACACGCAGGACCAGCTCAGATACGCGCAGGCGTTGCAGGCCAGCGTCGCGGAGGGCGGATTCGACCTGAAGATCGTTCCGGTCGAGTACTCGACCCTGCTCGACGTGCAGAAGCAGGGCACCTTCGAGGCCCTCATGCTCGGCTGGTCGGGGCGCATCGATCCGGACGGGAACATCACGCGGTTCCTCACCACCGGGGCGGGCGGCAACTACGGCGGCTTCTCGTCATCCACGGTGGACAGCCTGCTGAGCCAGGCGTCGCGGACCACCGACACCGCCCGGCGCGCCGAGCTCTACGGCCAGGCCACGCAGGTCATCCAGCAGCAGAATCCGATCGTCTACACCTACCGGCTGCGCAACCTGACCGTGGTGTCGACCCGGGTCGCCGGTGTCGAGGTGTATTCCGACGGCGTCGTGCGGCTGGGCAAGGCCGCGTTCGTCAGCTGAACCGCGTTCGCCTGCCGGCAAAACCCTGAGGAGGGCTCGAAGCGATGCTGCGTTACCTGTTCCATCGCCTGTGGCAGTCCGCGCTGACGCTGGTGCTCGCCTCGATCGTCGTGTTCATCGGCGTGCGGGCGCTGCCCGGCGACCCCGCGACCACGATGGCCGGCGAGCAGGCCGACCCGGCGACGATCGCCGCCATCCGTGCCCAGCTAGGTCTGGACCAGCCACTTCCCGTGCAGTACCTCAAGTTCGCGGGCAACGCGCTGACCGGTGACTTCGGCAGGTCGATCCGCACCGGCACCCCGGTGTCGCAGATGATCGCCCAGACGCTGCCGGTGACCGTCCAGCTCGCCGTGTACGCGATGATCATCGCGATCCTCGCCGGGATGGCGGGCGGGGTGATCGCGGCGGTGTTCCGCGGGCGCTGGCCGGAATGGGCGGCGAACGGGTTTTCGCTGGTCGCGTTGTCCGTGCCCACTTTCTGGCTCGGCACCCTCGCGGTGCTCTATCTTTCCGTGCAACTCGGGTGGTTCCCGGCCTCCGGATACGTCTCGCCGTTCCAGAACCCGTTGCGCGGCATCTATTACCTGACCCTGCCCGCGCTGATCCTCGGGCTCGCGCACGCGGCGGTCGTCCAGCGCCAGACCAGGGCTTCGATGGTGGAGACGCTGACCGCGGACTTCGTGCGGACCGCGCGGGCGAAGGGGCTCGGGCGCTCCGCGGTGATCTTCCGGTTCGGCCTGCGCAATAGCCTGATCGTGGTGACCACCATCGTCGGGCTGCAGCTCGGCGGGCTGATCGCCGGCGCGGTGGTGACCGAGCGGATCTTCAGCCTGCCCGGCATCGGCAAGCTCACCCTCGATTCGGTGTTCACCCGCGACTACCCGGTGATCCAGGCCGTGGTCCTGGTGATCACCACGTCCTACATCGTTATCAACCTGCTGGTCGATTTCCTGTACACGGTCATCGATCCGCGCATGAGGGTGTCCGGGAGGGCCCGATGACCGCGATCGTGGAAACCCCGCCACTGGCCCGCGTCCGCGGGCGTGCGCTGCGGAAGCTGTGGCGAAACCCGATGGGCGTCGTCGGCGGCGCGCTGGTGCTGATCGTGGTCGCGGCCGGGGTGCTCGCCCCGGTGCTGGCCCCCTATTCGCCGACCGAAGTGCACTTCTCGACGCCGTTCCAGCAGCCCGGCACGATCGGGTTCGCGCTGGGCACCGACGACCTCGGCCGCGACATCCTCAGCCGCGTGCTCTACGGCACGCGCGCGTCGTTGCAGGTCGGGGCGTTGTCGGTGCTGGTCGCGTCGATCGTCGGTGTCCCACTCGGGCTTCTGGCCGGCTACTGGCGCTGGCTGGACTCGCTGATCTCGCGGCTGGCGGAGCTGATGCTCGCTTTCCCGTTCCTGGTGCTCGCGGTCGGGCTCGCCGCGATCAACGGCGGTGGGCTCGCCAACGCGGCGTTCGCGCTGGGCATCGCGCAGGTCCCGGTGATGCTCCGGGTGGTCAGGGCGGAGACGTTGCGGCTCAAGGAAACCGACTTCGTGCTCGCCGCGCACAGTATGCACGCCGGGCCGTGGCGGATCCTGGGCCAGCACATCCTGCCCAACGCGGTGTCGGTGATCATCGTCCAGGCCACCGTGATCATGCCGACGGCCGTGATCGGCGAGGCGCTGCTGTCCTTCCTCGGGCTGGGCATCCAACCGCCGGCCCCGAGCCTGGGCATCATGCTTTCCGACGCGCAGCAGTACCTGTTCCGCACCGCGTGGCCCGCCACCTTCCCGGGTATCGCGCTGGCCCTGATCTGCCTCGGGTTCAACCTTTTCGGCGACGCCCTGCGCGACGCGCTCGATCCGAAGACCGGCAGCTGAGGAGAAGAAAATGACCGAACCGCTGTTGGCCGTCACCGACCTGAAGGTCTCCTTCGGTGGCGTACCGGCCGTGCGGGGCGCGGACCTCGAGGTGCTGCCGGGCGAGCGCGTCGCCGTGGTCGGCCAGTCGGGCTCCGGGAAGTCGACCACGGCCCATGCGATCATCGGGCTGCTGCCCGGATCCGGCCGGGTCACCGGCGGCACGATCCGCTGGCGCGGCGAGGACATCACGCACGCCGGCGAGAAGCGGCTGCGGCACCTGCGGGGCCGGGAGATCGGACTCGTGCCGCAGGACCCGATGTCCAACCTCAACCCGGTGTCGCGGGTGGGCCGCCAGGTCGCGGAAACCCTGGTGGTGCACGGCATGTGCGGCCGGCGGGAGGCGCCGAAGCGGGCGATCGAGCTGCTGGGCCAGGCCGGGCTGCCGGAGCCGGGGCGGCGGGCCCGACAGTTTCCGCACGAGTTTTCGGGCGGGATGCGGCAGCGGGCGCTGATCGCGATCGGGCTGGCGTGCCGGCCGGACCTGCTGATCGCCGACGAGCCGACCTCGGCGCTCGACGTCACCGTGCAGCGGCAGATCCTCGACCAGCTGGACGCGCTGACCCGCGAACTGGGCACGGCCCTGTTGCTGGTGACCCACGACCTGGGGCTCGCCGCGGAGCGGGCGGACCGGGTGGTGGTGATGTCGGAAGGCGAGGTGGTCGAAGCCGGCTCGGCGCGGCGAGTCCTCACCGAGCCGCGGCACAGCTACACCAGGCGCCTGGTGGCTGCCGCCCCTTCGCTGTCCGTGAGCCGTTCCCCGGGCCCGTCCGGGAACCACCGGGCGGCTCGGGTGGGGGAGAACGTGCTCGAGGTTTCCCACGTTTCCAAGGAATACCGGATCCGCGGCCGCGGCGGTCTCCTGCGGGCCGTCGACGATGTGTCCTTCACCATCGGGCGAGGGCGCACGACGGCGATCGTCGGCGAATCGGGGTCGGGCAAGACCACCACGGCCCGGATGGTGCTCGGGCTCGTGTCCGCGACCTCGGGCGCGATCCGGCTCGACGGCGAGGAGGTGGTCGGGCTCCGGGGCGCCCGGCTGCGCGCGGCGCGCAAGGCCATGCAACCGGTGTTCCAGGACCCGTATGCCTCGCTCGATCCCATGTGGACGGTCGAGCGGCTGATCGGCGAACCGTTGCGGACCTTCGGGATCGGCGACCGCGCCGCGCGCCGGGCGAAGGTGGCCGAACTGCTGGAACAGGTCGCGCTCCCCGCGCTGCTGGCGCAGCGGTACCCGAACGAACTCTCCGGCGGCCAGCGCCAGCGGGTCGCGATCGCCCGCGCGCTGGCGCTCGGCCCCCGGCTGGTGGTCTGCGACGAAGCGGTGTCCGCGCTGGACGTGCTGGTGCAGGACCAAATCCTCAAGCTGCTCACCTCGTTGCAGGAGGAACTCGGCCTGAGCTACCTGTTCATCTCGCACGACCTCGCCGTCGTCCGGTCGCTGGCCCACGACGTCCTGGTGATGCGTGAAGGCCGAGTCGTCGAACAGGGCCCGGTGGCGGACGTGTTCGCCTCTCCGGGTGATCCCTACACGCGCCAACTCCTTGATTCCATTCCCGGCGCCACGGTGTTTTCCGGGCATTCATGAGGAGGAGATCCCGGAGCGGGGAGACGCCCGAGGTTCCGTTACCCACACCGCACCCAAACCACTTTCGAAACAGTTCTCAGTCCGTGTGGAACACCTGCTCGGCCGGTGCCCACCACTCGCCCTCGGCCGCGCTGTCCACCGGCCGCTGGCACGGGTCGGTGAGCCGCCACCACCGCACCGTCTCCGGATCCTCGGCCATCAGTGCGAGGTCGGCGTCGAGGTCGGCGCCCACGTACTCGAAGTAGCTGAACAGGAGGCCGTCCCGCAGGAAAATCGAGTAGTTGCGGAGGTTGCACCGGTGGATGGTGGCCAGCACGCTCGGCCACACCTCGGCATGCAGGCGCCGGTATTCGGCCTCCTTCTCGGGAAGCAGCCGGATCACCGACGCGTAGCGCTGCACCGCCACGGCGATCACGCGACCCGGCGGTCTTCGATGGCGTCGCGGTCCCAGGCGATGCCGAGGCCGGGCTGGTCCGGCGCGACCGCGTGACCGTCGAGGACGGTCATCTCGCGGGTGGTCACCGCGCGCAGTTGCGGGATGTGTTCCACGAACCGGCCGTTGGACACCGCGGCCGCGAGGCTGACGTGCAGTTCCATCAGGAAATGCGGGCACACCGCGACGTTGAACGACTCGGCCAGGTGCGCCACCTTCAGCCACGGGGTGATGCCGCCGATGCGTGCCACGTCGACCTGCACGATGCCGGCCGCGCCGGCCGCCAGGTATTCGCGGAACTGTGCCACCGAGTAAAGGGATTCGCCCACGGCGACCGGGATCGAGGTGCCCGCCGCGAGCCGCGCGTGCCCGGTGAGATCGTCGGCGGGCAGCGGTTCCTCCAGCCAGGACAGCTCGAACGGTTCGAAGGCGTGTGCTCGTCGGCGGGCCTCGGCCAGTGTCATCGACTGGTTCGCGTCGACCATGATCTCGATGTCCGGGCCGAGCGCGTCGCGCAGCGCGGCCAGCCGCCGCACGTCCTCGCGCAGCGATGGCTTGCCGACCTTGACCTTCACCCCCGGCCAGCCCGCCGCCTTCGACGCCAGCGCGTTCTCCACGAGTTCGTCGACCTCGATGTGCAGCCAGCCGCCTTCGGTGTCGTAGAGCGGGACGCGCTGCCGATGACCGCCGGCCAGCCGCCACAGCGGTTCCCCGGCGCGAAGGCAGCGGAGGTCCCACAGCGCGGTGTCCACGGCGGCCAGCGCGAGTGAGGTGATCGCGCCGACCGTGGTGGCCCGGGTGGAGGCGAACAGGCGCATCCACGCCGCCTCCACCTCCCGCGCGTCCAGCCCGATCAGCTGCGGGATCAGGTGTTCGCGCAGCATCGCGAGCACGGCGCGGCCCCCGGTGCCGATGGTGTAGGAATAGCCGGTTCCGGTCAGGCCGTCGTCGGTG
>DASSAD010000047.1:0-2651 GCA_035685725.1 Amycolatopsis sp.
ACTGCGAACCGTGAGCACGATCCACGCGAGCGCGTCATGAACAACCGGGAACGGCCACCGGTGCCGGAACCGCTACCGGTGCCGGTGGTCGACGCGCATACCCATCTCGACGCGTGCGGGGCGGTCACGGCCGCCGACACCGCCGCCATGCTCGACCGTGCCCAGGCCGCCGGGGTCACCCGGGTGGTGACCGTCGCGGACGACCTCGCGGCCGCCAGATGGGCCGCTGAAGCGTCCACCTGGGACGAGCGGGTGTTCGCCGCCGTGGCGATACATCCCACCCGCACGAAGGACTTCGGCGCCGCCGAACAGTCCGAAATAGCGCGCCTCGCGCGGCAGGAGCGGGTGGTGGCGGTCGGCGAAACCGGTCTCGACCACTACTGGGACTACTCGCCGCACGAAGCACAGGAGGAGGCGTTCCGCTGGCACATCGACCTCGCCAAGCGGGTCGGCAAGCCCCTGATGATCCACGACCGGGACGCGCACGAGGACGTGCTGCGCGTTCTGGGCGAAGAGGGCGCACCGGAGCGTGTCGTTTTTCACTGCTTCTCCGGTGACCTGGAGATCGCGCGGCGCTGTGTGGATGCCGGGTATGTGCTGTCCTTCGCGGGCACGGTGACCTTCCGGAACTCCCGAGCGCTGCAGGAGGTCGCGAAGTTCGTCCCGCTGGAGGGGTTCCTGGTGGAGACCGACGCGCCCTTCCTCACGCCGCATCCGTTCCGTGGCCGGCCGAACGAGCCCTATTGCACGGCCTACACCGTGCGGTACCTCGCTGAGCTGCGAGGACGAAGCGTCGAAGAGATCGCGTTGGCGGCTTGCGAAAACGCGGAGAACGTGTTCCGGCTGCCCAGCGTGACCGGAGCGGGGCCGGATTGCTCCAGGGGAATGAGTGACGAAGGACACTAGATTCCGGGGGGTGTTTGCGCAACCCGCCATCGTTCGTTACTGTCCCGTGATCGTGCCGGAGGGTTGCTCTGACCGGAGTGACCACTGGAACGGCCGTAGTCGTGTCAGTGCAGGTCGGGATCGGGGATGACACAAGCTGCGGTTGCCGCTAGTGCGAAAGGGATCGACCTGCTGTGACTGGTAGTAGACAGGCTCATGCGCGTCTGGACGACACCGTGGACTGGTTCGCCACCACGAGTGCTGGCGTGGGCACGCTGGACTGGCCGAGCCCAGACGACGACTGGGACTTCTCCGACGACCTCGCGATCACCGAGCACGACATCCGCGGGGTGCTGGGGCCGGACGCCGACGAGCTGATGACCCAGGCCGAAGTCGACGTCGACGAGCTGATCCGGCTGATCAACGCCGAGACCACGCTGTTGCCGCCGTTGAATCTGCCCGACGTCGCGCCGGTGGACCGCACCGCTTCCGGTGTGGACTACGACGAGCCCGAAGAAGAGCTGGTCTCGGCGGTCAAGACGTGGAAGCGCCGGTTCCTCCGCGGTTCCGTGCTTGCGCTGCTGATCAGCATCACCGGTGGTGGCGCGGCCGCGCTGGCCATGAACAAGAGCGTGACCATCGACGTCGACGGACACGAGCAGACCGTGCACAGCTACGGCAGCACGGTGGGCGAGGTCCTCAAGGACGCCGGTCTCACCGTCGGCGAGCACGACTCGCTTTCGCCGTCGCCGCAGGCACAGGTCGGTGACGGCGGGGTCATCAAGCTGGACCACGGCCGCAAGCTGAACCTGGTCGTCGACGGCGTCTCGCGCGAATCCTGGGTCCGCGCGAGCACCCTGCAGGACGCGCTCGACCAGCTCGGTCTGACCGGCAAGTTCGGCCAGGGCACGTGGTTCTCCATCCCGACGGACCAGGAGCTGCCGCTGGACGGCGCGACCGTCCAGGTCAACACGCTCAAGCACATCACCGTCTACGACGGCGATGCCGCGCCGCGCCAGGTGACCACGACCGCGACCACCGCGCAGGCCTTCCTGACCGACCAGAAACTCAGCCTGGGACCGGACGACGCCGTGGACGGCGGTCTGGACATGAAGCTGACCGACGGCGCCCAGATCCACATCAGCCGGATGGGCGTCTCGGTGCTCACCCAGCAGGAGAGCATCGCCCCGCCGGTCCAGCAGGTCCAGGATCCGACCCTGGACGCGGGCAAGCAGGTGGTCCAGGACCCGGGCACCCCGGGGACGCAGATGGTGACCTACCGGATCACCAAGAAGAACGGCAAGGAGACCGGCCGCGTCCAGCTGTCGGTGCAGGTGACGGTGCAGGCCAAGCCGGAGATCCTCCGGGTCGGCACCAAGCAGCCCGACATCACCAACGGTGCGCTCTGGGACAAGCTCGCGATGTGCGAGTCCACCGGGAACTGGGCGGCCAACACCGGCAACGGCTTCTACGGCGGGGTGCAGTTCACCGAGAGCACCTGGCTGGCCTACGGCGGTGGCGCGTACGCGCAGTGGCCCTACCAGGCCAGCCGCGAGCAGCAGATCGTGGTCGCCCAGAAGGTTCAGCAGGGCCAGGGCTGGGTCGCGTGGCCGGTGTGCTCGATCAAGGCCGGCATCGCCTGACGCCCGCGCCGGGCAGCTGACCCGGTGCGACCCGGAATCCTTCGGGCGGTCCGGCCCGGGCATGACATCGGCGTCGTGCCCGGGCCGGATGCTTTCCGGCGTCGCGTCCTGACCCCGGCGCCA
>DASSAD010000048.1:0-87766 GCA_035685725.1 Amycolatopsis sp.
CTCCCGCCGCCGTACCGGATCCGGTCGGCCGGCCCGGGGAGCAAGTATCCAGTGGCGGCTGGCATCAGAGCAAGGGCGGCAACCGCCGTTGTCACTTGTCTTTTTCGAATTTCCACCATTTTTTCTTTTTGCCGTATCCGCCGGAAGCGGGGCTCGGCGGGATAAACGGAGAAGGCGCTGCCGCGTGGGGGACGCTGCTTGACGGATGATATGGGCCAGCCGGCGGATAGTGTGGTCCTGCCGATGGATGGTGTGGGCCAGCTGACGGATGGTGTGGGCCATAGGGAGAGACGTATCCAGGGGGCGGCGTGCTTGAGGGGCCCCAGGGCTGATGTCCACCTGGGTGGACGGGGTAGGCCGGGTGGGCGAAGGGCGCCAAGTACCCCGTCAGATTTTTGTGGCGGTCATAAACGCTGATGACCGCCGCCCGGACGATACGGTCGGTGAACGCCGAAATCTCCCCAGTTGTCAACCCTTTCGCATACAGCGACAACACAACCTCGTCCACACTGCCCAGACGCCGCTGCTGAGCGCCGCGTTCCTCGGCGTCGATGCCGAGGGCAAACCCCTGGAAAGCGTCGCCACTCCGCTTTCGGTCGTCACCGATGCGGCCGGAGAGATCGCCGGATAACGTGTACCTCGCCGCTCGGGGTGGCCGCGGTCACCCTGTTCTGGCGGTGTTGTCCAGCGTCGTCGGGCTGTGTTCCGGTGACGACTCGGGCTGTGGTCTACAACACGCTCGGGGATGTGAGAAGCGGACGTGCCGCAGCGACGCGGTCGATCGGCAGGGATGTCCCGTCGGGTGTCGCGAATGGACTGGGAAGCCGCACGATTCCAGGATGCTCTCCCCGGGCCGCGTGAACGGGGCTTCGTCCGGAGGCACAGTCTGACTTTGACGGTCGGGGTACCTTCTGGACTGCCAAGCCGATTCGCCGTCCTCAAGTTCTCTTCCCGTGCGGGGTAGAGTAGCGGGTAGCGTTGATCAACGGCCATCCGGTGCTGAGCGGGTGGGTGTCGAGATCGTGTGAGGTTGTCCGGGGCCGGCCGGTGTGCGCAGGGGCACGCAAGGCAGGCGCCGTGCGTGCACGAAGAACGGTAGTGGGTTCATGGCTATTCGCGGGGGTTGTCGGATGTTGGGCAGTGCGCACATCGGGGATGGGCCGACAACCCCGGACTCTTCCGCCGGCAGCACCGAAACCGGCGGTTCCGGGCGTGGCATCGCGCCGTCGCAGGCGACCGAGTCCGGCATCGGTACGGGGGTGGCGGTGGCGCTGGAGATGAAGAAATGACCATTCTGCTGCCTGCGGCGCTGGCCGAGGTGTTCTCGTTGCTCTCGGGTCAGAAATGGCCCGAGGGCGATGAGGACAAGCTGTATGCGTTGGGCGACGGCCTGACCGGTGTCGGGCAGCAGTTCAGTGATGTCTCGGGGAATTTCAACGCGGCGGCCGGTTCGGTGCTGGCCAATGTCGGGGGTGCGCCGGCGAACCAGTTTTACGATTTCGCCGCGCAGTTGCAGGGCAATCTGCCGACGATGTCGCAGACCGCGGTCGACCTGGGCACGATGAGCCGGAACATGGGCGCCCAGGTCGAGTACGCGAAGTACATGATCATTGTGCAGTTGGTGTGGCTGACGTATGAGATCGCGCAGTGGATGATCCTCCTGCCGGAGGCCGTGCCGTTGTTCATCGAGGCGGCGGATCTGGCGGTCGCCGCGATTCTGCGCCGTCTGCTGGCCTCGGCCGCGGCGGGCGGGGTGTCGATGGCGGTGATGGATCTGGCCGTGCAGGGCATCCAGAAGCTCAAGGGTGACCGGTCCGGCATCAACTGGGCCACCACGCTGGGCTCGCTGGAAGCGGGGGCGCTCGGTGGTGCGCTGGGTGGGGCGGTGTTCACCTTCGGCTCGAAGGCCATCGGTGCGGTGGCGAAGTCCGCGTTGAGCGACTCCTCGGTGGTCAAGAAGCTCATCGGTTCCGTGGACGACCCGACGCGGATGGAAGGCGTGATCTCTGGTCTGTCCACATCGGAAAAGGTTGGCCTCGGGGCGATGTCGACCGGGGAGAAGGTCGGCCTGGGCATGACCAATGGTGTCACCATGAGTGGCACCATGTCGGCCACTTTCGGTGGTCCGGACGATATGGGACTGTCCATGGCGTCCGGTGCGGCGGGCATGCTCACCGGTGAGCGGCGCGGGTCGGCTGGCGCCGACGGCGGTGGCGGCGATCTGCCACCCGACCTCGATATGTCCAGAGTGGACAGTGCAGCGGCGAAGCTGACCACTCCGCCCCCGGTCCCGGATACCCTGGGGGCGACAGGGATCGGGACGGACACCGGTGTGACCGACCCGACCTCGCCGGCGAACTCCTCGACGGTGTCCGAGACGAGCGCGCCGACCTCTGTGTCCACAATAGACTCCAGTGGGCTGCCCGGTCTGGCCACGACGCTGGTCGACGCGCGGCAGCCGGCCGGTGGGTCCGATGCCGGAACGACCGGGCCCCAGGCGCCCGGTACCCGTGGTGGTGCGGGCACTCAGGTTTCCGGCAACCGTGGCGGTCAGACCGCCTCCGGTGCGACCGGCCGCGGCACCATACCCGCGGAAACCGGTGCCGCTGCGACCGGCGACGCCGGGGGAGCTGTCAGGGAGACGACCCCCGTCGGCGGAGGACGCGGCCAAATCGTGACCGAGTCCGCCGGTGCCCAGGAATCCTCCGGCGCCGGGACCACGGCCGTCGGCCACCCCACGGCCGGGGAGCCGGCGACCGCCGGCGGGGTGTCCCCGTCCGGTGGCACGGCCGGGTCGTCCACCACCGGAACGCACGAGGTGGTGGGGTCGGTGCGCACGGGTCAGACCGGTGCGGCTGGCACCGCTGGTGTGCAGGGTGCGCCGCGGGAGGTGACCGAGCCATCGATGGGTGCCGGAACCGGGCAGGCGGGGGCGCCGGTGGTGGCCGGTGGAGGGCGGGGGGCGCCGGTCACCGGTGGTGGCTCGGCGGGTGGCGAGGCCGGTGCCACCGGCGCGCACACGGTCCCGGCCGAGGCCGCGCGTACTCCTGGCACGTCGACGGAATCGAGCGGTCCGGCGCCGTCGGTGACCGGTGTGTCCCGCGCGGGTGGTCCGGCGGACACGAGTGTCGCGCCGGAGCGTGGGGCCGGGGTGGATCCGGCGGCGGCGTCGAGTCCTGCGCCGGTGCGCCCGCCGCAGGAGACGGCGTCGAGTGGCGTGAACGACGCGAGTGGCGCGAGTGGCGTGAATGACACCGCCGTGTCGCGGCCGCGTACGAGTGGCCCGGTCGAGCCGGTCGTCACCGGGGGATCGCGGGCCGCTCGGTCGAGCGGACTGCCTGGTCTGGACACGCGTCTGGTCGGCCAGCCCGCTCCCGGTCGCGATGGCACCACCGGCGCGGCCATCGGGCAGCGTGAGCCTGCCGCGCAGGCGAGCCCGGGCACCGGCGGATCGATCGGTGACTCGCGCGATACGACCGCGGCAGGTGATTCGCGCGGCACGACGGTGGCCGGTGGCACCCGGGACGCGGTCGGCCAGGTGCCGGAAGCGCAGTCCAGCGGGCGTGGTAGTGCCGGGCGGACCGCGGGGCCGGTGGACGAGGCGGTCGGCGAGAACGGTGCGCCGCGGACCACGGTGGAATCCGCCGGGCCCGGCCCGGTGACCGAGCCGCCCGCCCGCCCCACACGGACCGAGTCCGGCCCGGACGCCGAGGGTGCCCCGGCCCCGCGCGATCCCGTGCCGACCGACCCGCCACGGCCCGCCCCCACGGAGTCGACGGGCCCGCACCCGGAGACGCGGGGTTTCGCGGTGGATCCTCGTGCGGCCCGGGGCGGCGGCGATTCCATCTCGACACCAAGCCGCCCGAGCCGGTTCCCCCACGAGCCGGTCCCTGCGATCGAGGAATCCGCGAACGGGCACGGTATCCGTGTCGGTGATAACGGCCGCGGTGGTGTGGATGAGCGGACACTGCCGCCGCGCACAGCGGGTCCGATCGACGACGTAGCGGTGTCGGGATCGTCCCGGCCGTTGCCGGATCACGGTCAAGCTTCGCTACGAGACATCGAGCCTGGGCAACCTGCGGAACGGGCCTGGTCCGAGGCGAACGGGCTACCAGACTCCGAGGTGGCTCCTCGCCCTGACCGGCATGCGGCAGAAGACTCAGGCGACGGCTTTGTCACCTCGAAACCGTCTTCTCCGGAAAACACTCCGTCCACGATCGAATCCGTGAGCGGTGTGGAACCGGATGTCACCGAGGTATCGGGGGCGGCGCCGCACATCGCCGCGCCGTTCCGCGCTCAGGATCGTTCCGGCGATCTCACGCGGCCTGCCGAGGTGCCTCGGCCACCCGGTCTGCGGCCGACCGCCATTCGGCTGTCGGATCTTGTGTGGGATGTCAACCGAGAAGTCGGGCGGTTGACGAAGGAAACCGGCGATACCGAGTCCTATCTACCCACCAGGGCCGAAATCGTCCGCATTTATCGCGGACTGGACGAATGGAAGAGGAGGGGTACCTCTCGCGATATCGGCGAAAGGATTGCCCAGATCCACCTTACCGGCTCGGAATTTAAATTGCGAGGCGGTGTCAACTACAATCTTGTCCCCGTGGGGAGCTGGCGCCACGTCGTCGAAAGCCATCCGGCGGAGGTCCTCTGGCATTTTTCCGATACGGACCCGAGGACGATTCTGCGGGAGGGCTTCACGGCACGGGACAGGAGACGGGGGCAGCTGTTGGTCCAGATGCAACGTACTAATGAGCCTGGCCCATTCATCTCCACCTCGCGGAATCGAGAGCTGTGGGCGCAGGCTCTGTATTTCGATGATCGACCGTATCGATTCGAGATACACTCGGGCCGGAACAGCGACCGTACCGGTATCGACATGGACGCGACCCTTCGTTATGCCAAAGGGGAAAACGAGGTGGCGTTCACCGGCAGGATCGATGCGGCGGCCGTCGTCAGTGTTTATGACCGCGAACGCAACCTGACGGGGTACTGGAATCCGGGCCGGAACGACATCGATTGGTTTCCCGGAGATCGGCAGCACGGGGCCGCCAGTTACCGGCCACCGGCGCCGGCGGCCGCACCATCCGTTGCGCTCCCCTTTTCCTATGGTGGATACCATCCGCCGAGCGCTCCCGGCGGGTATTCTCCGTATGTCGTGCCGGCCTACAATTCCGGTGTATACGTCAGGAAGAAAAAATGGTGGAAATTCTGGAAATAAGCGACAAAGGCGTTCGCCGTCCATCATCTCGTGCCCGGCAGGCACCTCGATCTCGAACACCGCATAGTTGTTCGCATCATCCTGATCAACCGTCCACGACTGCCGGAAATCAGGACTCAGCGACGTCGACGACGGCAGCCGCTCTGCCACCCACAACACTGTCCGCAAACCGCCGCACCGCCGGCTGCCGCTCCAACACGCCCAAATGGTCGCGCGCCACACCGGCCGCCACCACCGTGGCGTCCTGCTGACCGGTGGACACCTGGTCCCGGTATTCGATAGTGCGGAGGCCGATCGGGACCCGGGCACGGGTGACAACGGCGGTCATGTTCCGCACGGCCGTGGCGCGCTCGTGTGAAGTCGTGGTACCCGGGGTATGTCGCGGGCAAGGCGTGGCTGCACGGTGTTCCGGGAAGGGGCGTGATGGCGACTCTGCGGCAGGCGGCCTCGCGGAGCGTGACCGGCTGGCCCGCGGTCACCCTGCTCGCGGCGGCATTGGCGACGGCCATGCTCGGCACCACGCTGCCCACCCCGCTCTACCCGCTCTACCAGGAGGCCTTCGGGTTCGGTGAGCTCCTGACCACGGTCGTGTTCGCCACCTACGCGGTGGGGGTGGTGGCGGCGCTGCTGCTGGTCGGAAGCTGGTCCGATCAGCTGGGCAGGCGGCCGATGCTGCGGGCCGGCCTGGTGCTGTCCGGCGCGTCCGCGATCGTGTTCGTCCTCGCGGAGCAGACGCCGTGGCTGTTCGTCGGCCGGCTCCTCTCCGGTTTCTCGGCGGGAATCTTCACCGGCACGGCCACCGCCGCACTGGTCGACGTGGCTCCCGAGGGACGCCGCGCGCGGGCGAGTCTCGTCGCCGCCGTGGTGAACATGGGCGGGCTCGGGCTCGGCCCGGTGCTGGCGGGTGTGCTCGCCCAATACGCGCCGGCGCCGTTGAGGCTGTGCTACCTCGTCGACCTCGGCCTGGTCGCGCTCGCCGCCTGTGCGGTCGAAGCGGTCGCCGAACCGGTCCAGCGCGCCCGCCACCCGCGGCTGCGTCCGCAGCGGATGGCGGTGCCGGCCGAGGTGCGTCGCGTGTTCGTCCGCGCCTCGATCGCGGGATTCGCCGGTTTCGCCGTGCTGGGCCTGTTCACCGCGCTGTCGCCGGCCTTCCTCGGCACCGTGTTGCACGTCGCCAACCGGGCGCTGATCGGTGTCGTGGTGTTCGTGGTGTTCGCGGCTTCGACCGTCGGGCAGGTGCTTTCCCTGCGGCTGGGCGAGCGTCGCGCGCTGGTCGCCGGGTGCAGCGCGCTCATCGTCGGGATGGCGCTCGTCGGCCCGGCGCTGCCGGCCCGGTCCCTGGCGCTGCTCGTCGTGGGCGGGATCGTCGCGGGGATCGGCCAGGGCATGGGTTTTCGCGCGGGCCTGACCGCGCTGACGCTGGCGACCCCGGCCGCCCGGCGCGCCGAGATCACTTCCAGTTATTTCGTCGTGCTGTATGCGGGGATCACGGTCCCGGTGATCGGGGAGGGCGCGGCGGCGACGGCCTTCGGGCTGGTCGCCTCCGGCTGGGTGTTCGCCTGCGGGGTCGCGGCGCTGGCCGCGGTCGCGCTGGCGCTGCTCGCCCGAGACCGGGGGCGGCACCCGACCGGCTAGCTGGGGTTTTCCCAGGCGTGTCAAGAAAAACGCCCGGGGATCCGGCGTGAACCGGATCCCCGGGCGGGCTGGCGCGGTGCGGCTGGAGGAGGCTGCCGGTGTCAGCCTGCCGCGGTGAGGCCGACAGCGGACGGCGGGCCGTAGCCGGCGAGCCCGTCGACGGTCTGGGTGAATTCCTTTCCGCTCTCGGTCAGGTTCAGCTCGACGTCGATTTCCCAGCGTCCCGGAATCGGGTTGGCCTGGGTCAGCGTGGCCGAGGCGACCGGTACCCCGCCGGGTCCCGCCGCCGGGGTGCCGGCCCGGGCGGCGACCGTCCCGTTCGGATCGATCAGGTAGAACGTGAACGGGTTGTCCGCGCTCGCGTCGGCGGTGCCGAAGTCGACGGTGAGCGCCGGTTTTCCGGCGGGCACATCGATGTCGTAGGTGCTGATCTGTCCCACGCCACGCCCGACGCTGCTGGTGATCGTGGTGGTGAACGCGCCGCCGCCGGCGGGGATCAGGGTCCGCCGGGCCACCGGCAGCGAGGTCCGGGCTCCGTTGGTGCCGGTGAACTGCACCGACTCCGGGTGATCGCCGGGTGCCGCGGGCAGCACCACGTTCAGCGGCACGGTGACGCTCGACCGCGCCGGGATCGTCACCGGCGGGCCGGCGGGGGAGGTGACGTAGTGCGCGCCGGTGGCCCGGAAGGAGATGTCACCGGTGAACGTGCCGGGCACGTTGGGGGGCGATTGCAGGTGCGCCCGGCCGTTGGCCCACAGGATCTTCGCGGTCCACTTCCCCGGCACCGGCGAGGCGACCTCGACGTGCTGGATGTTGGAGACCGACCCGATCCCGCCCGCGACGGCCGAGGGTGTCCCGTAGTCGTAGGAGATCTGCGTGAGTTTGCCCGTCGGGTCGATCAGGGTGAAGGACAGGATCGTCGAGTTGGCCGGGTCGGGAATGGTCATGTCGGCCTCGAGCCGGTCCAGTCCGCCCGGCACGGTGAAGCTGATGGGCGCGGCCGCTTGGGCGCCCTCGGCCGGCACCGGCAGGCTCGGATCCGGCGCGCTGACCGGTTCGGTGACCGTCTTGCCGAGCTGGGTGGCCTGCCCCAGCGAGCGATATGTGCCGGTGACCTTCGTCGGAGTCCCGCTCGCGTTGTACAGCGTCACCGACTGGGCGCTCACACCGCCGTTGCCGGTGACGTCCAGCTGCGTCGGCGAAGTGGTCAGGCTCGCCGTGTTCGGCGCGGTCTGGCCCACGCTGCCGCCGGGTTGCTGTTGCGCGGCGCGCACCGCGGCGTAGACGTCGAGCAGCCCGGCGCCCTGTTCGTCGGCGGGCGCCCCGATGTCCTGCGCGGTGCTCGTCAGGATCTGCTTGATCAGCGCGGGAGTCGGCTTGGTGCCCTGATGGGAGTCCGCGTAGGCCTGGATGACGTCGGCGACGGCACCGGCGACCAGCGGGCATGATTCACTGGTGCCGCCGAACGCCTCGGTCTGCGTGGTGGTGGGGCAGTCGGTGCCGGTCGGGCTGCACGCCGCTTCCCCGCCGTAGCCGGGCGCGACCAGGTCGACGACCCGGTTGTTGGGAGCGGTTCCCCCGGAGGACAACGGGGTGATGTTGTCGTTCGTCCAGGACTGGTAGCCGTAGGCCTGGCTGATCAGGCGCAACGTGTTGGTGCCGCCCACGGCGATGACGTTGGGGTCGGTCGCCGGTGAGGACACCGTGCCGGACACCCCGCTGTCGCCGGAGGACACCACGACGGTCACCCCGGCCGCGACCGCGGCGTCGTTGGCGGCGTAGAAGACCGAGTAGCGGCCGGGCTGCTGGCGGTAACCGTAGGACTCGGAGATGACGTCCGCGTGCTCCTGCACGACCGAGTGGTCGATCCCGGCGACGATCTGCGACTCCGGCTCGGTCTGGCTCCCGCTGCTGGGCGGGGTGTCGATCTGCGAACTGTCCACCAGGGACGCGTCCGGGGCGACGCCCTTGATCCGGAAGGTGCATCCGGCGGGCAGACCGGAGTAGGGCAGTTCCTTCGAGAAGTCGTAGACCACCAGGCCCTGACCGGCGACGGAAGAGGCGTCACCGTAGTACTCGCCGTCGCTGTGGTCCGCGGTGTAGTCCGGGGCGTCGAGGACGACGTGCGAGCCGTCGGCCCGCACGAAGTTCGGGTTGCCGGCCAGTTCGTTCATGCCCGCGATCGCGACGACGACGCCCTTGCCGGTGGCGATCCGGCCGGCCTGCCGGGGATCGTTGCTCTGGTCGGTTTCGGTGTGGGTCACCGAAAGCGCTTCCGGTTCGAGGAGGGGTTTCGACGGGTCGGCCGGACACAGCGCGGGGTTCAGCTTCGCCGAGGGCTCCTGCGGCACGTTCGCCGGGGCCTGGACGGTCATCGGGTCGTCCGGGACGATTTCGCTGACGGCCGGGTTCCCGCGAAGCCGGTCGACTTCGCCGGCCGACAGGTGCGCGGCGACCGCGTTGACACTCACCAGCTGCGTGAGGTCGGTGCCACCGGCGGCTTTGATGTCGTCGACGATGGACTGCTGGTCGGCCCGGGTCGCGCTGGTGCGCTGCGTGCCCTGGGACTTCAGGTTCATGGCGGAGTGCTGGTCCTTCAGCACGACGATCACGGCGCCGCCGCCGGCCGCGCCGTCCACCGCGGGGGCCGGGGCACTCGGGGCGGGCGCGGCCGTCGCGGGTAACGCGCCCGGCCCCAGCAGCGCGAGCGCGGCGCCCAGCGCCAGCGCCGAGGTGGTCACACGAGGTCGATTCACTCAACCCTACCTTCGTCGTCGTAACGCGCGAAAAAAAGTGCTACCACTGGACCCAACCTGTCCTGGCGAAATAGCGCAATCCGACGAAAGTATTGTCGGCGGCGCTCCGTGTGCCGTTAGCCCGTTGGGGGTAATATGCGCGCGCCGATCCGGTCGTCGAATTATCGCGTGGATGCGATCGGAGTGGATTCGCACGGGTATCCCGTGCCGGTTTCCGGCACGTTACGGACGCGTGGAGACCTGGACTTTTCCCGCCCCTGACGGCCCTTTGGCGAGATAGCCATTTAGGTTGGCCAGGGGGTATCCAGGGGTTGGCCAGGGTGAGTCATTGTGCGGGCGCATATCTTTGTCCGCCGGCCAGGAGGCGGAATGGAGTAATGGTGGGGGCCGCTCGGCCGCCAGGTGTGGCCCGAATTCGGATCCTCTCCCGGATGTTGTCCGAAATGACGGGTTCCCGGCCGCCGGCGGGCGTTGCGGGAAAAGGGGCCGCACCTGCGCCGGGCCGGCGCGACCCGGCCCGCGCGGGGACGCTGGCCGGTCACCGCGCCGTCCGCTCGCCTATGATCGTACCGGTGGGTTTCGCGGGCCCCGGGAACCGTCAGCGGCGTCCGGGTCGGGGTTTCGCTTCGTGCCGGTCCCCTGGGGGGTCGGAGACGTCGAACGAGATGTCCAGGTTCTGACTCGGAGAAGGTGACCGTGCGCAATCCCAGCCCCGTGAACGGCGGCAGTCCCACCCGCGCCGCTTCCGGCGTGCACTCGATCCAGCGCACCTTCGAACTGCTCGAAGCCATGGCGGACGCCGGGGGACTGATCGGGTTGTCGGAACTGGCCGAACGGGTCGGGCTGCCCAAGCCGACGGTGCACCGGCTGGTGCGGACCCTGGTGGCGCTCGGGTACGTGCGCCAGGAACCTTCCCGCGATTACGCGCTCGGCCCGCGGCTCGCGCGCCTCGTCGACGCCTCCAGCAAGCTGCTCGGGCTGTGGGCGGCGCCGCATCTGCACGCGGTGGTCACCGAACTCGGGGAAAGCGCGAATTTCGCGATGCTCGACGGCGACCACGTCGTGGACGTGTCCGAGGTGCCGGGCCGCCATGCGATGCGCATGGTCAGCGAGGTCGGCCGGCGCGCGCTCCCGCATTGCACCGCGGCGGGCAAGGCGATGCTCGCGCAGTTGTCGCCCGGTCAGGCCCGCGCGATCGTGCAGCGCACGGGCATGCCGTCCTTCACCCCGGCGACGATCACGGATCCGGCGGCGTTCGCCGTGGAGCTGGACCGGGTGCGGGAGTGCGGCTACGCGACCGACGACGAGGAGCAGGAACTCGGCGTCCGGTGCGTCGCGGTGGCGGTGCCCGGGGTGCCCGGACGCGCCGCGGTGTCGATCTCGGCGCCGCTGACCCGGATGACCGACGAGCTGATCCGGCGGGCGATCCCGATCCTCACGGAGGCGGCCGGAAAGCTGGCCGGTGAACTGCATCTCGTCCGACCGACCGTGCTCGACTGAACACCGCGCGCTCCGGTTTCCCGCTCGCTGCTTGCCTTTCGTGCTGCCCGGGACACCGCGACCAGATGTCGTCGGTGTTTCCGGCGCCGGGCCGCGGCAGCGGTCGTCTGCCGGTCCGTGCCGGGATTCCACGCGTTCCATGACGGCCACGGTCCGGTTTGTTACTTCCGCGTGAATCAGCATGCCGACGCCTTGACGGTGGCCGCGCTCGATTTCTAGCCTGGTCCGCATCGAGAACCCCCTGTTCCACTCTGCGGACCACTAGTCCCCGAACGTACCTGAGCGCCGGCGCCCTCACCCACCCATCCCGGGGTGCCGCCCGCGCCGGGTGCTCGCCTTTCCCGAGCGGGAAACACTGGAGAACGCATGCCCGAACGAATGCCTACTGTCGCATTTATCGGTCTCGGCATCATGGGTGCGCCCATGGCCGGGCACCTGGTCACCGCCGGCTACGACGTCCTCGGCCACAACCGGAGCCGCCCCGCCGTCGACCGCCTGGTGAAAAGCGGCGGCCGGAGCGCGGAAAGCGCCACCGAGGCCGTCGCGGAAGCCGATGTCATCATCACGATGCTGCCCGAGGACGACGACGTGCTCGGGGTGGCGCTGGGAGAGGACGGTTTCTACCAGGCGGCCCGCGACGGGGCCGTGCACATCGACTGCTCGACCATCTCGCCCGCGACGAGCAGGAAACTGGCCGAAGCCGGCGCGCGGCACGGTTTGCGCGTGCTGGACGCGCCGGTCAGCGGCGGCGAGTCGGGCGCCGTCGACGCCACCTTGTCGATCATGGTGGGCGGCGCGGCCGAAGACGTCGAAAGCGTCCGGCCGATCCTGTCCGCGATGGGTACCACCATCGTCCACGTTGGACCGTCCGGCGCCGGGCAGACGGTCAAGGCCGCCAATCAGCTGATCGTGGCCGGCACCCTGGAACTCGTCGCGGAGGCGATCGTGTTCCTGGAGGCGCACGGGGTGGACCCGGGCACGGCCGTCCAGGTGCTCGCCGGTGGTCTGGCCGGCAGCACCATTCTGACCAGGAAATCGGCCGGCATGATCGCCCGGGACTTCGCCCCCGGGTTCCGGGTCGACCTGCACCACAAGGATCTGGGCATCGTGACCTCGTCGGCCCGCCGGGCCGGGGTCGCGATTCCGCTGGGCGCACAGGTCGCCCAGCTGCTCGGCGCGGTGCGCGCCCGAGGGCACGGCGCCCTCGACAGCAGCGCGCTGCTCCTGCTCGTCGAAGAGCTCGCCGGCCGGCCGGCGGCCACGGAACCCGCCTGAATACCGCCTGAATCCCTGAATCCCTGAATCCCGCCTGCGTTCCGGCGGCGCTTTCGCCGCGCTCTCCCCGAATTCCCCCGTATTTTCCGCCACCGGTGTGCCCGCACCGCACCGGTCGCCGACCAGGAGACACCACCATGAGACGAAATGTCACCAGCACACCCGGCCAGCCGGAGGGCTCCGGCTCGTTCAACCGGCGCCGGTTCGTCCGGCTGCTCGGCGGGACCGCGGCCGTCGCCGCCGGCGGCTCGCTGCTCGCGGCCTGCGGCAGCGCCTCCAGCGGGGCCGGCTCGTCCGGCTCCGGCAAGGTCGCGCTGCAGTTCGTGTTCATCAAGAACGTGCAGTTCGCGGGCAGCTACTTCGCGGATTCCAAGGGATACTGGAAGCAGCGCGGCCTCGAGGTCGAGCTGCTGCCCGGGGGACCCAACCTCACCGTCGAACCGGTCGTGGAGTCGGGGCGGGCGCTGGTCGGCATCACGCACACCGCGCAGGCGGTCAAGGCGATCCTCAGCGGCGCCGACCTCAAGATCATCGGTGCCGGTTTCCAGAAGAACCCGTTCGTCCTGATCTCGCAGGCCGCCAAGCCGATCAAGACCCCGCAGCAGCTGGCGGGCAAGAAGATCGGTGTGCAGGCGCTGGACCTGCCGGTGTTCACCGCCTTCCTCAAGGCGTCCAATGTGGACAAGTCGACGTTCACCATCGTGCCGCTGCAGTCCGACCCGACGCCGCTGGTCACCGGCGAGCTGGACGGGATCATGGGCTTCTACAGCAACGAACCGAACTTCCTGCGGATCAAGGGTGTCGAGCCGTACACGATGCTGTTGGACGACTTCGGCTACCCGCTGATGGAGGAGTGCTACATCGTCAAGCAGTCCAGTTTGGACGATGCGGCCACGCGCAAGCAGGTCGTCGCCCTGATGCAGGGCGAGTCACTGGGCTGGACCGACGCGCTGGCCGATCCGCAGGCCGCGGCCACGCTCGCGGTCACCCAGTACGGCAAGGACCTCAAGCTCGACATGAACCAGCAGGTCCTGGCGATGAAGTCGGAGCTCGACGTGGTGCAGACCGCGGACACCAAGCAGCACGGCCTGTTCTGGATGTCCGACGAGCTGATCCAGGGCACCGTCAACTCCCTCAAGCTCGGCGGGGTGGAGGCCAGGGCCGACATGTTCACCCGGGACATCCTCGGCGAGGTCTACCAGGGCAAGGCGACGGTCTAGCGGATGAAGGTCAACACGGTGTCCTCGGCGGCGCCCGCCGGCCGGGAGACGGACGCGGGCCTGCTGGTCAGCGAGGTGACCAAGGAGTTCGTGCTCGGCCGCAAGAAGGTCGTCGCACTCTCCGAGGTGAACCTCCGCATGCCCCAGGGCGGGTTCCTTTCGCTGCTCGGGCCGAGCGGCTGCGGCAAGTCGACGATGCTGCGCATCCTCGCCGACCTGGAACGGCCCACCCGCGGCACGGTGCTGGTGCACGGGGAGAAGCCCGAGGTGGCCCGGCGCGACCACCACCTCGGGATCGCGTTTCAGGACTCGGCACTGCTGCCGTGGCGCAGCGTCGTGGACAACCTGCGCCTGCCGCTGCAGGCCGCGGGCCAGACGCTGCCCGAGGGCGAGTTGCGCGACCTGGTCGCGCTGGTCGGGCTGACCGGTTTCGAGAAGGCCAAACCGGCGCAGCTTTCCGGCGGGATGCGCCAGCGCGTGGCGATCGCGCGGTCGCTGGTGCACTCGCCGCGGTTCCTGCTGCTCGACGAGCCGTTCGGTGCCCTCGACGAGATGACCCGGCAGCGGCTGAACCTGGAACTGCTGCGGGTATGGGCGGAACGGCAGACCACCACGCTCATGGTGACCCACTCGGTGGCCGAGGCGGTGTTCCTCTCCGACGAGGTCGCGGTGATGGCCCCGAGGCCGGGGCACGTGGTGGCGAAGATCCCGATCGAGCTGCCGCGCCCCCGTACCCCGGAAATGCTGCGTTCGCCGGAGTTCCACGACTATTGCGACCAGCTCAGCGCGCTGCTGTTCGACGGCAGGGCGCCCGGCGGGACGGACGGGCAACCGTGACCGTGGCGGAAGGACCGCGGGGCACGCTCGGGTTCCGGAAATGGCTGCCCCCGGTCGCGGGCGTGGTGATCCTGCTCGGGGTCTGGCAGCTGATCGCGGTGACGATCGCGGCGGGCCGGCACGTCGTCCCGACCATTCCCCAGTTCCTGACCGCGCTGGTGGACGACGGGTTCTACCTCGTCCACGTCCGCACGACGCTGCTGGAGGCCGCACAAGGGTTTTTCTGGGGCAACCTCGCCGCGTTCGTCGTCGCCGGTGTCTGTCTGCTCGTGCCGCCGCTGCGCGCCATCCTCACCCGGGTGGCGATGGCGACCTACTCGACCCCGACGATCGCGGTGGCACCACTGCTCATCGTGCTGTTCGACGCGGATCAGACCAAAGTGGTCATGGCGGGCCTGTCGGTCTTCTTCCCGACGCTGCTCGGCACCCTGCTGGGGTTCGAAAGCGCGCCGAAGACCGCCGTGGAGTTCGCGCACGTCAGCGGCGCGTCGCGGCGGTTCACCCTGTTACGGGTCCAGCTGCGCGCGGCCGTGGTCCCGATCGCGGGAGCGCTCAGCCTCGCCGCGCCGGCGGCCATGGTCGGCGCGATGATCGGCGAGTACCTCGGCGGGGACACCGGTCTCGGCGCGCAACTGGTGCAGGCCCAGCAGGCGCTCAACGTGGAGCGGGCCTGGGCGGTGGCCATCGAGTCGACCGCACTGTCCACAGTGGTCTATCTCGCGATCGGGGCGCTCGCCCGGAGACTGGCCTACACCGACACCTCGACCGAGTTCGCCGGGGGCGCCCCGGCCGGAGCCGGAACCGGCTCGTGGTGGCGGGGTGCCCTGCGCGGCCTGGTCTCGCTCGCGGTGGTCCTGCTGCTGTGGTTCGGCCTGGTCAAGGGGTCCGGATTGAATCCCTACATCGCCAAGACACCCGACCAGGTCTGGTCGTACCTGATCTCGGGCGAGTCCGCCGACGGCGGGTCGGGCCATCTCGGCGAGATCGTCGGGCAACTCGCCCTGACGCTGCGGGACGCCGGTATCGGGTACGTCGCCGGGACGCTCGCGGCGCTGGTGGCCGCCGCGCTCTTCCTCAGTTCGTCGTTGGTGGAAGGCATGTTCCTGCCGCTGGTGATGACGCTGCGCGCGGTTCCCCTGGTCGCCATGACACCGATCATCGCGCTCATCTTCGGTCGCGGGCTGCTCACGGTCGCGGTGCTCGCGGGCGCGGTGACCTTCGTGCCGACGCTGGTCATCGTGCTGGCCGCGCTGCGGGCGGTGCCGAAACCGGCGCTCGACCTCAGCCACGTCTACGCGCTCGGCTGGTTCCGCTCGGTCGGCATCCGGCTCGTCTACGCCGTACCCGCGCTGGCCGCGAGCGCCCGGGTCGCGCTGCCGGGGTCCATTCTGGGTGCCGTGCTGGTGGAGATCCTGGCCACCGGCTCCGGGATCGGCAACGTGGTCGCGGTCAGTATCGGCGGTTCCGAGTACCTGACACTGTGGTCCGCGCTGGCCGTGCTGACCATGGTCACGGCCTTGTGCTACGCCGTGCTTTCCACATTGGAGTCGGTGGCACTGGCCCGGCTGACACAGTAGCAGCCGGCACGAGAACAACGACAGAAAGGCATTCCCATGAACGAGTGGGACAGCGCGCCGATCACCCCGGAACAGGCCCGGGACTGGGTCGCGAAGGGACGGCGGTGCGCGGCCCCGATGCTCCGGCTCGCGGGCGCGGTGGCGGACCCGGCGGAGGTCGAACCCGGCCGGGTCGAGCTGAGCGAGGACTGGCTCTACGGCAACTTCATGCTCGCCTGGCTCGATCCCGCGGCCGAGCCCCGGCGGGTGCGTCACCTGCCCGACGCGTCCTTCTTCCTCGATCTGCTGCGCCGGGCCTATGCGCCGGCGACCTCGGCGCGGCCGGACCTGGCCGAACTGCTGACCGGCACCAGCCGGCCCGAGATGTCCCTGACCAACGACGTCCTCCAGATCCAGCTTCGGGGTCTCGACGAGGGATACAGCATGATCCGCCACCACGCGCTCATGCTTTTCTATGCGGCACTCTGGCTCGACGAGCCGTACCGCACCGGCTGGTTCGACCTCTACGACACGCTGGTGACCTATGTGGACGGTCGCGCGGAGGGCAGGCCGACCCTGCCCGAACTGTCGGCGGTCGAGGCCGCGGCCTTCGCGGATTTCACCACGCTGGCAGGGCGGACGCTCACCCGGGACGACGGCGTCAAACTACTGGAAAGCCCCGAACTGGACGACATCGTCGACTATCAGCTCTATGCGGGCGTCGCGATCGGTCTGCTGTGGCGGGAATACCGGGAACTGCCCGAATCCGAGCGCGAAGCCTGGCACCGTGACCAACTGTCCGAACGCTACCTGCGCCAGGACTACCTCGAAGAGAATTGGACGAATCTCAAGTGACCTCCACCGATTCCGCCGGCCTGCAGCTCGTCATCCGCAACGCACGCCTGTCCGACGACGGAGAGCTGTACCACATCGCGGTGCGCGAAGGCACGATCGTCGGGTTGACCACCCGCGACGAAGACCCCGGCCCGGCGCAGACCGTGCTGGACGCCCAGGGCCGCTGGGTCATTCCCGGCGCGATCGACACCCACTCGCACATCAACCAGCGCGCGCCCGAATTCGAGCACGTGCCCGGACTGGGGCCCGAAGACAACTTCGCGGTGGAAAGCCGGGGCGCGCTTGCCGGCGGTTGCACCACGGCGCTGAACTACGTGCAGTTCGGCCCGCCGTCCCTGCTGGACTCCTACCGCGCCGGGCTCGCCGCCGCGGGCGCGCAGTCGATGATGAACGTGTTCTTCCACGGCTGCCTGATGAACATGGACCAGGTCGCCGAGATCCCCCAGGCGGTGGCCGAGGGCATCCGCACCTTCAAGATCTTCATGCCCTACCGCGGTGAGGAGGCCCGCAACCTCGGCGGCATCGGCAGTCTCAACCACGCCCAGATGCGCCTGGCCTTCGCCGAGATCGCCGCGCACGACGCCCACGCGCTGGTGCATGCCGAGGACGGCGACATCGTCGACCATTGCATGCACCGCGAAGCCGTGGCCGGGCTCGATTCCCTCGCCGGCTGGGAGCGGTCGCGCCCCACGATCGCCGAGGGCGACGCGGCCTGGACCGCCATGTATCTGGCCGAGGAGGCCGGCTGCCCGGTTTCGATCGTGCACGTGTCCAGCCTGGAGGCGATCCGGGCGCGCCGCGCCGTCGGCTACCCGGGCGCCGGGCTCGAATCCTGTGTGCACTACATGCTGCTGACCACCGACTCGGCGATCGGCCCGGAGGGCAAGGTCGCGCCGCCGCTGCGCGACCCGGACCTCGCGGAAGCGATCACGGCGGCGGTGCTCGCCGGAGAGATCGATTTCTTCGGCTCCGACCACAATGTCTGGCCCAGCGCCGCGAAGCAGGAGTGGACCAGCGCGAAGCCGGGCCTGCCCGGCATCGGGCTGATGCTGCCGCTGCTGCTCACTCACCTGGTGTACGAGCGGGGGATGAGCATGGCGCGGGCGGTCGAGCTGACCTCCCGCAACGCCGCGGTGCGGTTCGGCCTCCCCGGCAAGGGGCGGATCGCGCTGGGCGCCGACGCCGACCTGGTGCTGCTCGACGAGGGGCAGCGGAAGATCCGGGCCGGCGAACTGCACTCCGCCGTCGACTACTCGCCGTACGAGGGAATGACGTTGCGCGCGTGGCCGTACGCGACCGTGTGCGGCGGAACGGTGGTCTATGAGGACGGCAAGTTCCCCAATCCGGACTTCCGCGGCGAACTGCTCAACGAGCGGTTCCGGACGGGTGCGGCCTGAGATGACCGGAATCTACGTGGGTCCCCGGCCCGCGACCGAACTCGTCGCGGCGGTCCGCGCGGGCGGCGGCCGGATCGTTCCGGCCGCGGAGGCGTCGGCGATGATCTGGTACCAGGGCTCGCCGGCGGACTTCCGCGCGCTGGCGCATCCCGGCATCGGCTGGGTGCAACTGCCCAACGCCGGGGTCGAGCCGTGGTTCGAGGCCGGCGTCATCGACGACGGGCGGGTGTTCACCTCGGCGGCCGGCTGCTACGCGCCCGCCGTCGCCGAGCACACCCTGGCGCTGCTGCTCGCCGCGGCGCGCCGCCTGCCGGAGCTGATCAGGGCGCGGACGTGGACCCACCCGTCGCCGGCGACGCTGCGCGGGGCCACGGTCGCGATCGTCGGCTGCGGAGGCATCGGACGGGCGCTGATCGACATGCTGGTTCCGCTCGGTGCCCGGGTTCTCGCGATGACGCGGTCCGGGCGGGAAGTGCCCGGAGCCGAGGTGTCGACGGATCCGTCCGGCCTGCCGGGAATGCTCGCCGAGGCGGACTACGTGGTGCTCGCCGCGCCGACGACCGCCCGCACCCGCGCCATGATCGGCGCCGTGGAGTTGGCACGGATGAAACCCGGGAGCTGGCTGGTCAACATCGGGCGGGGCGCGCTGGTCGACACCGATGCCCTGGTCGAGGCCCTTCGTGCCGGGCAGTTGGGCGGTGCCGCGCTCGACGTGACCGACCCCGAGCCGCTCCCGGACGGTCATCCACTGTGGACGGACCCGCGCGCCTTCATCACCCCGCATTCGGCCAACAGCGAAAGCCTGCTGCTGCCCGAACTGGCCAAGCGCGTCCGCGAGAACACCGAACGGTTCCTCGCCGGCCGTCCGCTGACCGGCGTCATCGACCCCACCCTCGGCTACTGACCCACCCCACCCAGCGCCCACCCCGACCGGACCAGCGAACTCGCCGACCGGAGCGGGGGACACGGCGACCGGAGCGGGGGACACGGCGTGCACTGGCGTTCCGCCGTGCCCGCGCGTGTCCCCCCTTCCGGTCGCCGAGTTCTCCCGTCCGGTCGGTGAGGCCTCCCGTGCGGTTGCCGAGTTCGCTGGTCCGGTCGGTGAAGTCGCTGGACCGGTGGGTGAGGTCGCTCGGCGTGAGGCTGGCGCGCTGGGCGGTGCGGTCTCGGGTCAGCGGTAGGGGGAAGGAGTGACGGGGGTGGGGACGTCGGCCGCGGGCAGGTGTTTCCGGGAGGAGGCCAGCAGTGCCGCGCAGCAGAGCGCGGCGAGCACGGCCAGTGCGAAGAACAACGGCACCGTGGGCACCCACGAACTGATGGCGGCCATCACGGTCGGCGTGAGAAATCCCGCGTAGGCCAGGGCATAGAAGACGCCGGTCAGCCCGGCGAGGTCCGTGCGGGTGGCGATCCGCTGCACCTCCAGCAGGCCGGAGACCATCCCGAGCCCGATGCCGACGCCGAGCACGATGCCCGTCACGATGCCCAGCGGTACCGAGGTCCGCCACGCGGTGATTCCCGCCAGGGCGATCCCGGCGGTGATCGACGCGAGGGCGGTGAACAGGCCGCGGGCGCTGTCGGGGGAGTGGATCCGCTTGGCCCACGGCTGCACGAGCGCGGCGGTGCCGAGCGTGAGCACGGTCAGCAGGGTCGCGTAGGCCAGACCCCACCGGCCGGTCGCCTTGGCGAGCAGCACCGGCAGGTACCCGTAGGCGAGCGCGGCGGCGGCGAACAGCCACGGCGACGCGATCATGACCACGCGCCGGAACCGCTTGTGGGCCAGGGCGGGAATGCGCAGCTGCGCACGCAACGGGCCGGGCACGCCGCCGAAACTGGTTTCCGGCAGCCGCACCACGAACCACACGAACGGCAGCGTCACGCCGATGTGCACGAGGAACGGGAGTTGCTCGGGCCACGGTCCCCACTGCGCGATGCCCCCGGCGACCAGCGCACCGAGCGCGGAGCCGAGCGCGAAGGCGAGCGAGGCCCGCCGCGCCCCCGCGGCGGTGTCCGCGTCCGGGTCGTGGGGCGCCTGGGAAAGCTCTTTCAGCCAGCTGTTGCCCACGGACATCGCGATGCCGACCGTGACCCCGGACAGCAGCCTGCCCAGGTAGATCGCCGCCGGTCCGGTCGAACCGAAGGTGAGACTGGTGCTGGCCGCGAGCGCGCACAGGACACCGGCGGTCATCACCGGGCGGCGGCCGTGCCGGTCGGACAACGCGCCCGCGACGAGCAGGGCGGGCGCCAGGCCGAGCACGTAGACGCCGAGGAACAGGTTCACCGTCAACGCCGAGTAATGCTGGCGCTGTTGGTAAAGCAGCAGCAACGGGCTGAACTGGTTGCCGCACCAGGTGGACACGAAAATAATGCCGAACAGTGCCGCCCATGGTCTGCGCATGCCGGTCACAGTCCGCCCTGGTGGCGGGCTACGTGCTGGTGCAGCACCGCCGCGTAGCCCTCGGGGTCCGCCGCGGCGACCCGCTCGGCCAGCTCGCGGTGATCTTCCAGCGCGGCGGTGAGATGCTCGGAGCGGATGCTCAGCAACTGATAGCGCAGGCGTTGCTGGCGATCGCGGATCGCCGCGAAGAAGTGCGCCGCCAGCGTGTTCCCCGACCAGCGCACGACAACGGAATGGAACTCGTCGTCGGCTTCGACGAACGCGTCGATGTCGTCGGCCGCCACCGCGTCCCGCTGGTGGTCCAGCGCGAACCGCAGGGCCGCGAGCGCCTCCTTGGGCGGGCGCCCGCGCGCCAGCAGACGCCGCGCCGAGGCCGATTCGATGGCCTCCCGCATTTCCAGCACGTCCCGGCTTTCCTGCGGGGACATCGGTGCCACCACCGCGCCCTTGCGCGAGGACAGGGTGAGCAGGTGCTCGGCATCGAGCCGCAGGAAGGCCTCGTGGACGGGAGTGCGGCTCACGCCGAGCATCCCGCCGATCTGTCCTTCGCTCACCAGCTCCCCGCCCGCGAGGTCGCCGCGCAGGATGCGTTCCTTGGTGTAGTGATAGGCGCGCTCGGCGGCGTGCGCCGGTGCGTGTGTTCCGGTGCGGGGCGGGGGTGGGCTGCTGGCGGAGATGCGGGAATCCGGCACGCGCTCACGCTAGCGTTCTTGCGTACCTGCTTGCATGCAAGATGTCCCACTTCACATTCCGCGCTACGCGCCGGAATTCACCATGGCGGCAAAGCGGATATTCGGGGAACTCGTCGAACCGCCGAACCGGCGTTCGGTGTGTTCGTCTCGTCGCGCACGGTTTTCCGGTTTCTTTCCCGCTGTCCACCTTTTCGTCGTCGCCGCCGTGCGATGGTGGTCGGTGCCGTTTCCCGGTCCGCAAGCACAGAAGGAGGAACCCAGTGCGGTCAAGACGAAGGGCGTTGCTGGTTTCGGCGGTGTCCGCGTTGATGTTCGCCTCGGTGAGCACGGTGGCGCTGCCGGGTGTCACGCAGACGCCCGCCGCAACCGCCGCCAACGGCGTGCCGGCCCCCGCGCACACCGTGGTGGTCGTCCTGGAAAACCATGCCTACAGCCAGGTCGTGGGCAGCTCCTCGGCTCCCTACCTCACCTCTCTCGCGGCGTCGGGCGCGAACTTCACCCAGTCCTTCGCCATCACGCACCCGAGCGAGCCCAACTATGTCGCTCTTTTTTCCGGTTCGACGCAGGGGCTGACGGACGACTCGTGCCCGCACACCTATTCCTCGGCGAACCTCGGCAGTGAACTGATCGGTGCCGGCGAGACCTTCGCCGGGTACTCCGAGAGCATGCCGTCCGACGGCTACACGGGCTGCCAGTCGGGCCAGTACTACCGCAAGCACAACCCGTGGGTGGACTTCACCAACGTGCCGGCCGCGAGCAACCTCCGGTTCAGCGACTTTCCCACCGACTACGCGAACCTGCCCGCCTTGTCCTTCGTCGTGCCGAACATCTGCGACGACATGCATGACTGCAGCGTTTCGACCGGGGACACCTGGCTGAAGAAGAACATCGACGCCTACGCGCAGTGGGCCAAGGCGAACAACAGCCTGCTCGTCATCACGTTCGACGAAGACGACGACAGCCACGGCAACCAGATTCCGACCATTTTCGTCGGCCAGCACGTCAAACCCGGCAACTACAGCGAACACGTCGACCACTACCGCGTGCTGCGAACCCTCGAAGACGCCTACGGTCTGCCGTACGCGGGCAACAGCAGCACGTCCACGCCGATCACCGACGCCTGGCAGTAGATCCGGACGCGGAAAGCGAAGGCCCCGTGCCGCGACCCTTCCCGGCACGGGGCCCCGATCGGGCGTCAGGCGGGTTTGACCTTGCTGGTCAGGCCCGCTATCCCGCCGGCGTACACGCCTTGCGCGAACGTGGTGTTCAGCTCGGCCTCGTCGGCGGCCTCGGAGTCGTAGTAGCTCCACCATTCCACGAACGACTCGCCGGTCGCGGTGACCGGCGCCACCCGGACGGTGGCGACATAGCTGCGCACCGCAAACGGGCTGTCCAGGATTTTGTAGGTTTGACGCCGCTCGTCGTCGTCCAGCTGTAGCAGCACTTCGCGGACGATACCGCCGTCGGCGAGCACCAGCCGGCGCACGGCCCCGGGCGCGCCGGCCGCCGGCCCGGGTTCGATCTCGCTGCTCGCGATGGTCGGATGAAACGCCGGAAGACCGTTGAAGTCGCGCACCAATCCCCACACCGTGTCGACATCGGCAGGAACGATTCCACTCGCATAAGGCCTGGGCATTCAGTTCTCCTTCGCGGAACGTAGTCGCTTGAACGCGCGCGTCTGCTCGGTCAGCGCCTGTTCGACCGGCAGCCGCTCCATGCTGCTGGCTCCGTAGAAACCGTGGCAGTACCGGGTTTTCCCCAGCACGTAGGAGGCGTCCTCGGGTGAGGAGATCGGGCCGCCGTGACAGAGGACGAGCACGTCGTCGCGGATCTCGTGGGCGGCCACCGCCCACTCGTCGATCAGCGTGACGCAGTCGTCGAGGGTCTTCGCGGTGACCGCGCCGATCGAGCCGCCGGTGGTCAGACCCATGTGACAGACCAGGATGTCGGCCCCGGCCCCGGCCATCGCCCTGGCTTCCTCGCTGGAGAAGACGTAGGGCGTGGTGAGCAGATCCGCCCGGTGCGCCGCGGCGATCATGTCCACCTCGTGCTGGTAGCCCATCCCGGTTTCCTCGAGGTTGGCGCGGAACGTGCCGTCGATCAGCCCGACGGTGGGAAAGTTCTGCACCCCGGAGAACCCGAGACCGGCCAGCTCACCCAGGAACCGTTCGGTGTTCAGGAACGGGTCGGTGGCGTTGACCCCGGCGAGCACCGGGGTGTGGCGCACCACCGGCAGCACCTCGGCGGCCATCTCGACCACGATCTCGTTGGCGTTGCCGTAGGCGAGCAGCCCGGCCAGGGAGCCACGGCCGGCCATCCGGTACCGGCCCGAGTTGTAGATCACGATGAGGTCGATGCCACCGGCCTCCTCGCATTTGGCCGACAGGCCGGTTCCGGCGCCACCCCCGACGATCGGCTCGCCCCGGGCGGCCATCGCCGTGAACTTCGCCATCAGCTCGTCCCTGCGCAAGCGCGGCACACTACCTCCCCATCACGTCGCCGAACAGCGAAACCAGTTCGGCGGCGAACTCCGGATCGTTGATGTGGTGCGGCGACCGGATGATTTGTCGTGTCGCGGTCTGCCGCACTTCGCGCTCCAGCGTAGCGAAAAGCACCGCGTCGGCTCGGGGATGGTGAAACGGCTGTCCCGGACAGTCCAAAGCGGACACTCCGGCCTCGGGTAGGACGAACCGGACCGGGCCGCGGCACGCGTTGAGCTTGCGGGCCAGGAACATCGCGATCTGCTCGCATTCCGCGGGGGTCGTGCGCATCAGCGTGATCTGCGGGTTGTGCGGGTAGAGCGTGCGGTCGCGGTAGCGTTCGGGCACGGTGTCCGGTGCGCCGAAGTTCACCATGTCCAACGCGCCACAGGAACCCACGTAGGGCACCGACGTCCGCGCGATCGCGTCCAGCCGGTCCTCGCCCGCGGCGAGGATGCCGCCCGCGATCAGGTCGCACACCTCGGTGGTGCTGATGTCCACGATGCCGGCGACCAGCCCGTCGTCGGCCAGTTTCTCCATCGCCCGCCCGCCGGTGCCGGTGGCGTGGAAGACCAGGCAGTCGAACTTCTCGTCGAGCTGTCGGGTCACGGCGCTCACGCAGGGCGTGGTGACGCCGAACATGGTCAGGCCGACGGCGGGCCGGTCGTCGTGCACCGGCACCGGGTGGGCGCAGGCCCCCGCCAGCGCGTGCGCGGCGTTGCCCAGTACCTGCCGGGAAATCCGGTTGAGCCCGGCGACATCGGTGACCGAATGCAGCATCGCGATGTCGCTGCCCTCGACGTAGCCGGACACGTTCCCCGAAGCGACGGTGGACACCATGATCTTCGGCACGCCGACCGGCAGGGCGCGCATCGCCGGGGTGATCAGCGCGGTCCCGCCCGAGCCGCCGAGCCCGAGCACGCCGTCCACATCGTCCTGTCCGCGCAGATAACGCCGGAACGCCACGGTCATCGCCGCGACGGCGCTGCCCCGGTCCCCGGTGAACACCGCGTCCGGGCCGTCGGGGTGGTGGGCGGCGACCTCGGCGGCGGGCACGTCGGCCCCCCGCGGGTCCCGGCCCGTGGTGGACAGGTCCACGGTGCGCACCCCGACGCCGGTCGCGGAGATCAGCCCGGCGACATACCGCAGCTCCGCGCCCTTGGTGTCGAACGTGCCGACGACATATGCGCTGCCCACTCCGCCTCCTTTGGCGCAGCAAGATCGGTGTCGGTGACCAGCTAACCACGATCCGCGCCCGCGTGCCCAGAGGTGTCGGCGAGCCCGTGTCGCGGGCACCGGTGCCGGAGCCCACGACCGGCGGGTTCGCCCACCGCGATGATCTCGCTCGCTAACTTGGAAGGCGTCGAACGACGACAGGAGGTAGTCCAGGTGAGTACGACCGAGCCTCGTCCGGCGTCCACGCCCCACTCCCGGCCCGCCGCGCCGGGAGTGGACAAGCGCAGGGTGCCCCGCCTGTCGGAAGTCCGGGAGCTGGTCCGCTTCCGGACGCTCATCCTGGACCCGGTCGACCGCAGGCTCGCTCGCGCGCTGACCATCGAGGATCTGCGCCGGATCGGCCGCCGGACCACGCCCCGGGCCGTTTTCGACTACGTCGACGGGGCGGCGGACTCGGAGGTGACCGTCCGCCGCAATGTGGCGGCCTTCCAGAATCTCGTGTTCGTTCCCGAATCGCTGCATTCGGTGGCGAACCCGGACTGCTCGACCACCTTGCTGGGCAAGCGGATCGCGCTGCCCCTCGTGTTCGCGCCGACCGGGTACACGCGGATGATGCACCACGAGGGGGAGCGCGCGGTGGCGCGGGTGGCGCAGCGCAACGGCGTCCCCTACGCCCTGTCGACGGTCGGTACCAGCAATGTCGAAGATGTCCGGGACGCGGCCCCCGCCGGGGACAACTGGTTCCAGCTGTATCTGACCAATGACCAGCGTCTCAACGACAAATTGGTGCAGCGGGCGATCGAGGCGGACTTCAGCACGGTGGTCTTGACCATTGACACGGCCGTCGGGGGACGCCGCCTGAAAGACGTGCGCAACGGGTTGACCATTCCCCCGACGCTGACCCTGCGAACCTTTCTCGACATGGCGCGGTTCCCGTACTGGTGGTTCAACAAGCTGACCACGCCGCCCATCGATTTCGCCTCGGTCCGCGACTTTCCGGGTTCCTCCGCGGATGTGGCCGCCCGGCTGTTCGACCCGGGGGTGGACTACGCGGGGCTTGCCTGGCTGCGCCGGAAATGGCCCCGCACACTGCTGGTGAAGGGCATCCTCAATCCCGCGGACGCGCGGCGGGTGCTCGACGCGGGCGCGGACGGCGTAGTCGTGTCCAACCACGGCGGGCGCCAGCTGGACCGGACGGCGGCGACCCTGGACGTCCTGCCACACGTGCGCGAAGCCGTCGGCAAGGACGCCACGGTGATCCTCGACAGCGGGGTGCGCCATGGTCAGGACATCGTCGCGGCCCGTGCGCTCGGCGCGGACGCGGTGATGATCGGGCGTGCCTACCTGTACGGCCTGATGGCCGGCGGGGAGCGCGGTGTGCAGCGGGCCTTCGACATCCTGCGTGGTGAGTACCAGCGGGGGCTTCAGTTGCTGGGCCTGAACGAGACCGGCAAGATCGCCCGCCACCACGTCGAAAAGTCCGCGGCAGCGCTATCCGGCGAGTGAAATCACCGTACAGCAAAGCCTTTTTCGGCATGTTGTGATCAACATCACACGACTTGGCCGTGATGGTGGTCATTAGCCTGAAGCTTCCACGGACCGTCGCGACGCGAGCGCGACCCGCAGAGCCGGAGGTCGCCATGCCCGAGGTGAACAGACGGAACTTCCTTACCGGCGTGGCGGGTGCCGCCGCGTTGACCGGTCTCGGTGTGACCACCGGGCGCGACGCGGCGGCCGCACCCTCGCGGGCCGGGGTGCCGGTGTCGGTGCGGCAGGGCACCAATCTCGCCGCACGGCTCTCGCCGGACGGGCGCACCGTCGCGCTCGATCTGCTCGGTGTGCTCTGGCTCGTGCCCGCCGGTGGCGGGGCGGCGACCCGGCTGACCAGCGACCTGTACGACATCGCCCAGCCGGACTGGTCCCCGGACGGCCGGACGCTGGTGTTCCAGTCCTATCGCGACGGCAACTTCCACCTCTGGACCATCGGGGCGGACGGCTCCGGCCTGCGGCGCCTGACCACCGGCCCGTTCGACCACCGCGAGCCCCGGTTCTCCCCGGACGGCAAGCGGATCGTCTTCTCCTCGGACGCGGGCGGCAGCTACGGGATCTTCCTGCTCGACCCCGCGACGTCCGCGATCACGCAGCTCACCGACACCGCCGACGAGGAGTTCGAACCGGCGTGGTCCCCGGATGGCACGCGAGTTGCCTTCGTGGCGGCGAACAACCGCATCGACGTGGTGACCGTCGCGGACGGCACCCGGAGCACCGCGGTGACGGCCGCCGCCGACCAGCTGATCCACGGTCCATGTTGGACACCGGATGGAGCGGAACTGGTGTACTGCCGCTTCGACGGCGTGGTTTCCCCATCGACGGTCCGGACCGCGCAGCTGGTGTCGGCGGACAAACCGTTGTTCTCCGGGGAAGACGTCTTTCCGTTCCGGGTTTCCTGGGCCGGATCCGGCGAGTACCTCTACACCGCGGACGGTGTCCTCCGCCGGCGCGCGCTGGACGGCGGACCGGCACGGGAAATCCCGTTCACCGCGGACATCACGGTCGACACCCCGCGATACACTCTGCGCCGCCGTGACTTCGACTCGGCCGGCAGCAAGCCCGTCGTCGGCATCGGCAGCCCCGTGCTCTCCCCGGACGGCAGGCAGGTAGCGTTCCGCGCGCTCAACGACATCTACACGATGACCCTCGGTCAGCCGCCGCGGCCGCTGACCGGCGATCAGTGGTGGAAGTCCGACCCCGCCTTCTCGCCCGACGGCCGCTTTCTGTCCTATTCGACCGATCGAGGCGGCAAGCTCGACCTCTGGGTGCGCGAGCTGGCCTCCGGGCAGGACCGCCGGCTCACCAATCTGCCCGGCGCGGCCGCGGTGTCGGGATCCTGGTCGCCAGACGGCACGCACCTGGCGTTCCTGGACCAGACCGGCGCGCTGTACACCGTCGAGGTCTCCAGCGGCGCGGTGCGGCAGATCTTCCCGGCGACCTTCGAACCGGGCAGGCCGACCTGGTCACCGGACGGGTCGGTGATCGCGCTGGCGGCGATCAAACCGTACTCGGCGCGGTTCCGGGAGGGGTTGAGCAAAATCCTGCTGGTCACCGTGGCGACCGGGGCGGCGACCTATGTCGATCCGATGCCGGACCGGTCGATCCAGACGCGCGGCGACGACGGTCCGGTGTGGTCGCCGGACGGCGGCAAGATGGCCTTCGTCGTCGGCAGCGTGCTGTGGGTGGTGGATGTGCACCCCGACGGCACGTTCGCCGGGCAGCCACGCCAGATCACCAGCGAGGTCACCGACGCACCCAGCTGGCAGGGTGACTCGCGGAACCTGCTCTACCTCTCCAACGGGCGGCTGCGGCTGGTTCCGGTCGACGGTGGTGCCCCGCGCACCGTGCCGGTCGGGCTGAAGTGGACCAACACCCAGAGCCGGGGCCGCGTGGTGATCCGTGCCGGCCGGCTGTGGGACGGCACCAGCCGCACCCTGACCTCCGATGTGGACATCGTGGTGGAGGGCCACCGGATCCGGTCCGTGGTGCCCGGCGGTGGCCACTGGGACGGGGAAGTGGTCGACGCGCGCGACTCGGTGGTCATCCCCGGACTGATCGACATGCACAACCACCGGCAAATGCAGGGCTACAGCTACGGCGACCGGCAGGGCCGGTTGTGGCTGTCGCTCGGCTTCACCACCACGCGCTCGCCCGGCAGTCCGGCCTACCACATGGTCGAGGAGCGCGAGTCCGTGCAGTCCGGCGCCCGCGTCGGCCCCCGGTATTTCGGGACGGGCGAAGCGATCGACGGGTCGCGGATCTACTACAACTTCATGCGCCCCACCTTCGACGACGATCAACTCGAACTGGAGCTGCAGCGCGCCGAAGCGCTCGACTACGACCTGATGAAGGCCTACGTCCGACTCAATCCCGAGTGGCAGCAACGGGTCATCGAGTGGGCGCACGCGCGCGGTATTCCCGCCACCTCGCATTACCACTATCCGGCGCTTTCCTTCGGCGGCGACGGAATGGAGCACGTCGGGGCCACCAACCGGTTGGGCTACTCGCGAACGGTGACCGCGCTCGGCGCCGGTTACACCGACGTGACCGAGCTGTTCGCCCGCAGCGGCGCGGCACGCACGCCCACCTTGTTCGTCGCGACCGCGATGTTCCGGGACGACACCAGCCTGGTCACCGACCGGCGGGTCCGCACGCTGTACCCGCCGTGGGAGTACGCCAGCCTGCAGGCCGCGGTGAAGTCGGCGCAGTCGGGTGACCAGACCACCGCGCTGGCGAACCTGGCCAACCAGGTGCGGCAGCTCGCCGTGATCATCCGCAGCGGCGGCCGGGTGATCACCGGCACCGACTCGCCGATCGACCACACCGCGGTCAGCACCCACATGAACCTGCGCGCCATGGTCGCCTACGGGCTGACCCCGTTCGAGGCGCTGACCACGGCGACCAGCGTGCCCGGCCAGGTCCTCGGCGAACCGCTCGGCCGCATCGTGGCGGGCGGCTACGCCGACCTCGCCGTGCTGGGCGGCGATCCGCTCACCGACATCACGCAGGCGGCCAACGTCCGGCAGGTCGTCGCCAACGGCACCGTGTTCGATGTGGACACTCTGCTCGCCCCGTTCGCCACCGGGACCACAGCGGGGACCACAGCGGGGACAACAGTGGGGACCACGGCGGCTCCGGCGAGCGTCCTGCTTCCCCCGGTACCCGAGAATCCGGCGAACCGCGCCTACTGGTGGCATGACCCGCATTATGTGGCCAGTGGCCGGAACTCCTGCTGCACCGGGGTCTGAGCCGGTCGTCTCACCGGCCGCGGGCGGCCTTGTGGCGTCCGCGACCGGTGGCGGCCAGCGCCACGAGCGCGGCCAGGTCCGCGACCAGCTCGGGCTTCTCGGGCAGCCGGCTGATCGCGATGCGCAGGTGGTTCCCGGCGGACCGGCCGGGATAACACGGGCTTCCCGGGGCGACCGACACGCCGGTCGCCGCCAGCGTCACGAGGGCACGGGTTTCGTCGGGAACCGGCACCCAGAGGAACAATCCGTCCCGGTCGGCGACGCCGACACCCTGTGCCCGCAGGGCATCCGCCAGCGCCGCACGCCGGTGGGCGTACCGCTCGATCGCGCGCCCGAGCAGTAGCCCGGTGGCCGGATCGTCGATCAGGAACGCCTGCGCGTCCTGCAGGATCCGGCTGGCGGGGATCGGCGTCATGCCGCTCAGCCGCCGGACCCGGTGCACCAGCTCGGCGGCGCCGGCCACCACGCAACTGCGCAGTTCCGGACCATAGGCGGCGCAATAGGACCGGACATGCAGAACCCGGGCAGGGGAGTGGGTTCCGATGCTGACGCCTGGCGCGGTCGCGAGTGGACCGAGGTTGTCGTGTTCCACCACGACGGTCGCGCTCCCGTGTTCGTCGAGTACGCGGGCCAACTCGGCGGCACGGGCGGCGGACACCGAGTGTCCACGAGGGACCTGGGCACGCGGCTGATAGTGGAAGGCGACCGGACTCCGGGCCAGCGCGCGGGCCAGCGCTTCGGGCTTCGGTCCCTCGTCGTCGCAGGCCACCGGGACGAGGCGGACACGTGCCTTCCGCAGTATTTCGAGCAGTCTCGGATCCGTCGGCTCCTCGACCGCGACGGCGTCGCCGCGACGCGCCGAGGCCTGGCAGCTGACCAGGGTTCCTTCCGCGCCACCCGTGACGACGGTCCACTCCTCCGGGGTGAACGGCCAGGTCTGCACCACAGCGGCGAGCAGACCCGGCGTGATGGACTCCTTTGCTTTCTCAGCCGGCCTGCGGGCTCGCGCCGCGACGGCGAGGGCGGTCTCCAGCGGCGGAAGTAGTGCTGGGTCCGGGGTTCCCTGTTCGAGGTCGATGGTTTCCCAGCGGATCTGGTCGTCGCCGGATTGTTCGGGCGGTGTCAGCGTGACGGTGTCCTGCCCGCCGCCGGGACCGATCAGCCCGTCCGCGCGCAGCAGCGCCCACGCCTCCGCGACCGTGGGCGGGCTCACCGACAACGCCAGCGCCAGGTCCCGCACCACCGGCATCCGGGTGCCCGGCGGCATTTCGCCGTCGAGGATCAGCGCGGCGATGCCCCGCGCGATCCCCCGCGCGCTCCGTTCCCCGATCTGGTCGGCAAGCCAGGGCATGCCGGCCCGAGGCGCCGGTTTGGACGGAGCCGTCATCAGCTGTGTACCCCTTTCCCGGACAGGCGGACGGACGCGTGCCCGATCTTGTGGCAAAACGATAACCGATCGGGATTGTGGCGTATTAATTTTCGACGTGAACAAAAATCGGGCCAGGGCGCGGTGTTCACCGAATGGGATTTGGTGGCGGCCGCACGCACCGCGGCAATCGGTACGCGCGACGGGAAATTGTTCAGCGCGTTATTAACAGGCGGAAAGAATGTCGCCGGGATGGTCACGCTGGGAAGTGGTTCGGGAAAAATGTCACACTTGTGGGTGATTCTCAAACTTTGACATCAGTTTGACACCTCTTCAGGTTCGCGAGAAACATCGTCCTTCGTGGACAGCTGCGTCCCTTTTCGGGTGCAGATGGTCGGTGTGGACGGTTGAGGAAGGAACTGGAGTATTCATGCGCCTGAAACCGCCCCGAGGGCGAAAATTTCTGGTGGGCGTCGTGGCCGTGGCGCTCGCGGTGGGAGCGGTGACCTATACCGGCTCGGCGACCAGCGCCTATGCCGATGTCCAGGTCGTCACCGACGCGAAGACCGGCGCGGACGGAAAACAGTACTGGGTGCAGAACCACCTGGTCACCCAGGACATCCAGCGGCTCGACGGCCAGGCCGGTGGCCAGCGCAAACAATGGCTGCTGGTGTGGGCGGGCGACGAGAACGCGGCCGACACCGCGGTAAAGGACGTCAAAAACCTGCCCGGCAGCATCAGCGGCGGACTCGACAAGGTGAACAACGCCCTGCCGGGCCCGGACTTCATCGCGGTCATCGACGCGACCAAGGGATCGTCGACCTACGGCAAGGTGGTCAACACGGCCACCGTCGGACCGGTGGTGGAGAACGAACCGCACCACATGCAATATGTGTGGCACAAGGGTGACACCATCTACGCGGGCGGATTGTTCGCCGCGACGACCTACGCCTTCGACGTCAGCGCGCTACCCGAACTGAAGTTGAAGGGGATCAGCCTGCCCACGCAGACCCTCGGCGGTTCCGTTCCCGACGCCTACTGGGTTCTCAAGGACGGCAGCGCCTACGGCACCTACATGGGCGGCCCGGTCGTGCCCGGGCCCTATACCTATGCCAACGGACAGACCGTCGTCGGCAACGGGTTCGCCGGCAGTCCCGGCGAGGTCGTCCACTTCGGACCCGACGGCCAGGTGCTCTCGCAGACCACCGCGGCGACGCCGCAGGGCGACGATCCGAAGCTGTGCGACAATCTGCCCACCCTGAGCACGCCGAGCTGCGCCAACCCGCACGGTATCCAGGCCAGGGAAGACCTCGACACGATGGTCACCAGCGACTACGCCGAGCCGCGGAACATCATTCTCGACCCGGTGAAGCAGCCGTCGCCCTACCTACGGCGGCCGACCGTGCGGACCTGGGACATCTCCGACCGGAACAACCCCAAGCTGAAGTCGGTGTCCTATCTGCCGGACGGTCCGCGAGCCGGGGACTACGACCCGCTCTTCGCCGAAAGCCGTGCGGCCATGGAGACCACCGTGACCAACCTGCCCGGGCACAAGGGTGCGTTCGCCGAGACCATGCAGGGCGGCGCGATCTACTACACGCCGGACATCACCGCCGCGGCACCCCACTGGTACGAGGTGTTCGACGACGGCGCGGCGAACAAGGCGCTCTCGCCGAACAACGACAGCATCGGGGCGAGCTCCAACGGCGGCTGGATCCAGACCAGTCCCGACGACAAGTACCTCTACCACGCCGTCATCGGGCGGCAGAAGGGAACCCTCGGGCCGACCGACCCCGGCACCGTGGGCGGCGTCTACGTGCTCGACATCCAGAAGCTGCTCGCGGCGGGGCCGAACTGGGCAGGTCCCGGAATCGAGACCAAGGAGCAGGCGGAGAACGGGGGCGGGGGTGTCCTGCCGACGCTGGCCGGCGCCGCCGCGATCAACCCCGGCACGGCCGGTGCCGGTCCGCACTGGGGTGCCTACGACAACTTCGTGCTGGGGTCGGACGGTTTCTACCACGAGACCACCCAGCCGAGGAGGCTCGCGGTGTCGAACTACTTCGTCGCGCGGTCCGGCCTGGACGGTGACCACAAGGTCAACATGATCGACCTCGCGCCGGACGGCTCCATCTCGGTGGACCAGACCTTCCGGGACGAGTTCACCGGCCAGGTGGGCATCAACTTCAACCGGAAGTCGTGGCCCCACGGTGATTTCGGCAATGCCAAGCCGCATTCCGAGCTGTTCGTCATCGCCGACGACGACGTGAAGTAACAACCCACCCGGCGGGAGCCGTCCGGTGTCGCCCGGACGGCTCCCCTTCCTGACCCGAAAGGGCATTCGATGGATCACGGGACACAGGCCGTCATGGCGTCGGCGGGGCCCGACGTCGTGGCGCTCCTGGTGCGAGTGGTACTGCTGCTGTCGACGGCGATGGTGGCCGGCGCCGGACTCCTCCTCGTTCACCGGCGGATCCCGGTCACCGCGCTCGGTGCGGTTTCGGCCGTGCTGGCGGTCGTTTCGGCGTTCGCCTTCGACGTCAACGCGGTCGCCGCGGGCGTGCACGTGGTGCTCGTGCTCGCCGTTCCGCTGCTGCTGGCGCGGCGTCTGCCGACCGCGCGCTGGATCGCGCTGGCGCTGCTGTTGCTCGTCGTCGTGGAGACCTCGCTCGATCGGTCCGGTGTGGACTTCGCGGCCGACACGGTCTGCGTCGCCGCCGCGGCCGCGTGGTTCGGTCTGGCCCTGGCACCGGAAAAGCCACCCCGGTACCAGGCGTTGACCCTCGCACTCGGGCTTCTCCTGGTCGGGGCGGGCGTGGTGCGCCTGCTGCTCTCCGGTGTCGCCTTCGACCGCCGGCTCTACGAGACCCTGTTCGGGATCACGCTGCTGGCGGTGGTCGCCCTGCCCGCGGCGGCACTGGCCGTGCGGACCCGCACCGCCGGGGCCGTGCTCGTCGCGGTGGGCTTTCTGGTCTGGACCACATACGGTGTCCTACCATACCCGCCCGACCTGCCTGAGCCGGGCGTTCCCCTGCTCACCACCGCGTCACTGGCCGGTCAGGAGGTTCCGGTCCTGGTGAGCCCGCAGCGGCCGGGCCGCAACCTGGTGCACCTGCCCGAGAGCGCGGGGGCCGGAATCACCGTCGGCGGTGTGCCCGCGTCCCCGCGAGCGGGCGCCGAAGGGTATTGGGCCGACGTCGACCTGCCCGCGGGGCGAAGCGATCTCGTACTCGGCAGGGCGGGAAGCCGGGCGACGATCGCCGTCGACGCGGGCAGCGCACCCGGCCGGGTGATCAGTCCCGAATGCGCGTCGGCCGGGCTCGGTGGACTGATCGCCGGCCGGAAGGACGTCCTGACAACCTGCCCGGAAGACGCACTGTCCGTCCAGGACGGTGACGCACTGCGGGATCTGATCGGTTTTCTCGGCGCACGGCACGCCGGAACGATCACGCTCGTGTCGGATTCCTCGCCGCGCGGCACGGCCGCGGCCGGCCTCGTGCGCGACGCCGCCGCGAGCCAGGGCCTGCGGGTCACGAACGAACCGGGCCAGGCCGCGCTGGTCGTGGTGTCCGGCTGGTCCGACGCCTACACGGCCATGACGTCGGCCGGGCGGGCCCAGCGCTCATCCCCGGCCTACCCCTACGGGCTTTACGTGGCGCCGTGGCTGTTGAGCGGACCGATCGTCAACACGGTGTCCGCGTCGATGGTTCCGCTGCGGTTCGATCCGCGGGAGGAGAGTGCCCTCACGTATGCCGTCTCGCTCGGCGCGGCCTTCGGCGGCGAAAACCCGACCGTCGGCGGATTTCTCTCGTGGCTCGGACCAGCCGGGCAGGCGAGTGTTTCACCGGTGCAGCTCTACGCGTCCGCGCAGGTCAACGCCATGCCGATGGATCCAGGTCAACCGCAGCCGCCCGGCATGCCGATGGTCGGCGAGGGCGCCGGGCACTGGGTTCCGGACGGCACGGTCGTCCCGGTGAGCTCCCCGCTCGATTGAACGGCGGAGAAACGGAGAAAGGAGAAATGGTGCGCAGAGTCCTTACCCGGGTGCTGGTTTCCGGTGCGGTGGCCGCCGCCGCGCTGGCGCTGGGCGGCGGGGTCGCGGGTGCGGCCGAGCCCGGCACCCCGATCTGGCTGCTCCCGGGCGTCGACGTCGGGTCGGTGGCGGATCCGACGGTCGGTCTCCCGGCCACCGTGCTGGCCCCGGTCGACGCGGTACTGACCTACTTCGGCTGAAACCTTGGAGAGAAAGGCGAAAAGATGAAGAAGACCCTGGTACGCGGGTTCGTGGTGACCGCGCTGGCCGGTGTGGCGCTGGCCGGTGGCGCGGTCCCGGCCTTGGCCGACACCGCACCCGGAAACAGTGGCGTGACCGTCGTGGACGAGCCGGACACGAGCACGCTGAACAACATCTACACCTTCGCCCCGCTCGGTGTTCCGGTGCTGGGCCTGATCTCCTCGCTCAACGCGGTGCCGGGCAAGATCCTGCCCAGTCCCGGTTCCTGACACAGCGGCGGAAGAACAACAGGTCCGGAAAATGGGAGTGCCCTGATCCGGGGTGCGCGCACCCGATTGTTTCGCCGTGAAATTAATTGTACGGTGTCGGGTCGCCATCTCGAATGATGGGATGTGCCGAGGAAATCGTTGACGCCCGCGTTCGCCGACCAGAGGATTCGTGGCGACCCCAGGTGACCCGGTCGTGGTCGCCGTCTCCGACTCCCTGGAGTTTTCCGCGTGACTTCCTCTCCTCCGGCGGTGCTCGCCGAGTCCGGACGGGCCGGCGGGGTGTCCCGCCGGGCCCGGCCGGCCGGCGCGCTCGGGCGCCACGGTCTCCGGCTGGTCCGGTGGATCAGCCCGGTGGCACTGCTGCTGATCTGGCAGGTGGTGGGCGAATTCGGCCTGATATCACCGAAAAAGCTCCCGCCGCTGACGACGGTGTGGCAGGCCGCCCTCGAAGTGGCGGGTAACGGCCAGCTGGGTACGGGCCTGGCGGTGTCGCTGCGCCGCATGCTGATCGGCTTCGCGATCGGCGCCTTGATCGGCGCCGCGCTGGGCGTGTTCGCGGGGCTTCGGCGGTGGACCGACGCCGCCGTCGACCCGGTAATGCAGATGATCCGCAATGTGCCGCTGTTCGGCCTGATCCCGTTGCTCATCCTGTGGTTCGGCATCGGCGAGCTGCCCAAGCTGGTGCTCATCGCGCTGGCCGCGGGACTTCCCATTTACGTCAACGTGCACGCCGGCATCCGCGGCGCCGACCCGCACCTGGTCGAGGCGACCTCCGCGCTCGGTTACACGCGCTGGCAACGGATCCGGCATGTCGTGCTGCCCGGCGCGTTGCCCTACACGCTCGTGGGAGTGCGACTCGGTGTCGCGTCGGCCTGGCTCGCCCTGGTGGTGGCCGAGACGATCGCCACGGACTCCGGCATCGGCTTCATGATCAATAATGCCCGCGATTTCCTCCGCACGGACATCGTCATCGTGGGTCTGGTGATCTACGCCGTCGTCGGGCTGCTCATGGACACGCTCGTGCGGGCGATCGAGCGGTGGCTGCTGCGGTGGCGGGTGTCATGACGGAGACGACAGCGCGGACGGAAACCGCGTGGATCCGTGGTCTGGTCAAGGAATTCGGCCCGCGCCGGGTGCTCGACGGCCTCGATCTCGTCGTCCGGCGCGGTGAGTTCGTCGCCCTGCTCGGGCGGAGCGGGTCCGGGAAATCCACGCTGTTGCGCGTGCTCGCCGGACTCGACCACGACATCGAGGGCGAGACGAGCACGCACGGCCGGGTGTCGGTCGCCTTCCAACAACCCCGGCTGTTGCCGTGGCGGCGCGTCTGGCACAACATCACGCTCGGAGTCGACACGCCCGAGCCGCGCGAAACCGCGCGCCAGGCGCTCGACGAAGTCGGCCTGGCCGACAGGATGGACGCCTGGCCGCGCACCCTCTCCGGCGGCGAGGCGCAACGCGTCTCGCTGGCCAGGGCGCTGGTCCGCCGGCCCGATCTGCTGTTGCTGGACGAACCCTTCGGCGCGTTGGACGCGCTGACCAGAATGTCCATGCACCGCCTGGTGACGCGGCTGTGGCAGGCGCACCGGCCGGCGGTGTTGATGGTCACCCATGACGTGGACGAGGCACTCGCCCTCGCCGACCGCGTGCTGGTGCTCGCGGACGGCCGGATCGCGGCCGAGCACGTCCTGCCCCGCGCCCGCCCGCGAAAAGCCGCGGAGAACGCCGGACTCCGGGTCCGGGTGCTGTCCGATCTCGGAGTCGAGGGAGTCGATGACCATGAAGGCGCGTAAGAGAATCGCGCTCGGTGCCGGAGCGGCCGCCGTCGTGCTGGGCCTGACCGCCTGCGGGAACGCACCCGCCACCACCGGTCCCGCCGCCGTGGCGGTGCCCGCCGCGGTGAGCCCGGCGCAGCTGGCCGCCGTCACGCTGAAAATCGGGGACCAGAAAGGCAGCAGCGAGCAGGTTCTGCTCCAGGCCGCCGGACTGCTCGACGATATTCCCTACCATGTCCAATGGTCCACCTTCACCTCCGGACCGCCGATGCTGGAGGCGATCAACGACAACGCCGTCGACGTCGGTCAGGTCGGGAACACGCCGCCAATCTTTTCGGCCGCGGGCAACGGGAACATCGACATCGTCGGTGTGCTCCGCTCCCCGGTCGGCGACGCCGTGCTGGTGCCGAAGGATTCCACCATCCACAGCCTGTCCGACCTGCGCGGCAGGACCATCGCCGTGGCCAAGGGATCCTCGGCCAACGGCACGCTGCTCAACACCCTCGCGAAGGCGGGGCTCAAGCCCACCGACGTGACCCTGTCCTACCTCCAGCCCGCCGACGCCTACGCCGCCTTCACGCAGGGAAGCGTTGCCGCGTGGGCGGTTTGGGAGCCCTACGTGACCGAGGCCGTGCAGAATCTGGGCGGCCGCCGACTGGTCAGCGGCACGGATGCGTTGAACGGCACCGGATTGGCCGGGGGAACGCCACTGTCCAATGGCTACACCTTCCAGGTGGCGAGCCGGACCTCGCTGGGCGACGCGGGCAAGAACGCGGCGATCGAGGACTACGTGACCCGGGTCGCCAAGGCCGACCTGTGGGCCAAGAACCACCTCGATCAGTGGGCCGAGGTGTACGCGCGGCAAACCGGGATCCCGCTTGCAGTCGCGAAGGCGGCGGTGCCCGGTCTCACCCTTAACCCCATCGTGATCGACAACGCGGTGATTTCGTCGGAACAAAACCTCGCGGATGCCTTCACCGCGGCAGGCCAGATACCGGGGCAGGTCGATATGGGCCCGTTCGTCGACAACCGGTACAACTCCGCGATCGCTCCGCTGACCGGAAATGGAAACTAATGACTACCACAACCAGCAGAACATCCCGCATCGCAGTGCACTGGTTCTTGCCGACCCACGGCGACGGACGAACGATCGTCGACCGTCCACAAGAGAGCCCGATCGGCACGGCGCCGCGTGAGCCCGACATCGACTACCTCGCGCAGGTCGCACAGGCGGCCGAACGGATGGGGTTCACCGGGATGCTGACCCCGACCGGCAGCTGGTGCCAGGACGCCTGGCTGACCACGGCGGCGCTGCTGGCCGCCACGCGGCGGATCAAGTTCCTGGTCGCGTTCCGGCCGGGTTCGCTGACCCCGACGCTGGCCGCCCAGATGGCCGTGACCTACCAGCGGATCTCCGGTGGCCGGCTCCTGCTCAACATCGTCACCGGCGGCGATCCGGTCGAGCAGGCCCGGTTCGGCGATCACCTCGACCACGACCAGCGGTACGACCGCACGGACGAGTTCCTCGCCGTCCTGCGTTCCGTGTGGACCGGCGAGCCGACCGATTTCACCGGCAGGCACTACCGGATCGAGGGCGCCACCGCGTTCACCGTGCCCGATCCCGTGCCGCCGCTGTACTTCGGCGGCTCGTCCGAAGCCGGCCTGCGGGTGGCCGCCCGGCGCGCCGACGTGCACCTGACCTGGGGCGAGTCGCCGGCCGCGGTGGCGGAGAAGGTCGCCCGGCTGCGCAAGCTGGCCGCCGACGAGGGCCGGGAACTGCGGTTCGGGATCCGGCTGCACACCCTGTCCCGGGATACCTCGGAAGCCGCGTGGGCGCAGGCGCAGCGCCTCTACGACCAGTTCGATCCGGAGGTGATCGCCGCGTCCCAGGCGCGGTTCGCCGCGCAGGATTCCGTCGGGCAGCGACGTATGGCCGAGCTGCACGAGGGAGTGCGCGGCTCCGACGCGCGGTCCCTGGAGATCCACCCGCACCTGTGGGCGGGCATCGGGCTCGTCCGGGGCGGCGCCGGTACAGCGATGGTCGGCAGTCACGCCGAGGTCGCCGACCTGATCGAGGAATACCACGACATCGGCATCGACGAATTCGTGCTCTCCGGGTATCCCCATCTGGAAGAGGCCTATTGGTTCGGCGAAGGTGTGCGCCCCGAACTCGTGCGCCGGGGTCTACTCGGCGAATCGTTTTGACCGGTTACCCGGGGCGCGTCGCTCAACGACGTCGAGTAGGCGGCCTTGCAACGGGAGACCCTGACTGAGCTGGGTGACGGCTTCGCTGAGTTGTTTGCAGGCGTCGTCGATTTCCTCGCGCGCGCGATCGCGTTCCGCGGTGATCGTCGCGTGGATCAGCGCCGTCAGGGCGAGCGAACCGTTGAACGCCTGCAGGTTGATCATCTTCGCGGTGAGGTCGAGCGAGACGAAGACCGGGCTGCCGCGGGCCGCCGCCAGGATCGCGACCGTGATGGCGATCAGGGCGGCGGTCACCGCACCCGCCTGGTGGAAACGCAGCCCGGCCCAGATGACGAACGGGAAGGGCAGGAAGAACAGGTGGGCCGGGCTGTACATCGCCAACACCGTGACCACGAAGGTCCCGGCGAACAGGCCGACCGCCTCGAGCACGCGGTATGGGTTGACGTGGCGGGGTAACCGGATCCGGCGGGCGAGCAGCAGCAGCGGCGCGATGGTGAGCACGCCCATCGCGTCGCCGGTCCACCACACCCAGAAGGTGGTCCAGAACCGGCCGGTCGGGACGGCGCCGGCCATCACCAGTGCCGCGCTGCCGATGGCGGCGCTGATCAGCATCCCGGCGAACGCGCCGAGGAAGACCAGCGCCAGGGAATCCTTGAGCCTGCTCAGATCTGTCCGGAAGCCCGCCCTGGTGAGCAGGAGATAGGCACAGACCGGAGCCAGCGTGTTGCCCACGGCGATCAGACCGACGGCGGGCAGCGAAGGCCCGAGCGGAATGTTGACCGCCAGCGCACCGATGGTGATGCCCGGCCAGGTCCGCGGACCGAGCAGAAGCAGTGCGGCCACGGCGATCCCGGTCGGCGGCCACAGGGGAGTGACCTGGGTGCCGACCAGCGCCAGCCGGAGACCCAGGACCGCGCCGACGTAGTAGGCCGCGGCGACGACCAGGATCCGCAGGGCGAGCGCGACGGGTGGCGATGGCGCTGCCATTTCCCGAGAATAACGGCTTCGCCGGGTCAATTCCGGTCGGGAACTCCGCCTTGTCCGATTTTCACCGAAGACAGGCCGGTCGGCTCAAAACGGCACGAGTGCGCATCGCGGTCGTGGGGCGCCGTCATCGGGGATATGGTGCACGGAAATGATCGGCGGGAATTCCGGCTCGACCAGCGCGACGCGTTCGCGTGTGGACGGTCGGCCCGGCTCCTGGCGGCGCGCGGGCCGGTTCGACCGCGACGGCGGTTCGCGAAGGATTCGGTTTCACCGAGCTTCACTGAGGTGGACCGGCTGCCCCGGTTCGTAACGAGGTCGAAACTTTTCCGCGCAGGCGCGGGGTGACCGGAATCCGTCACGAGCCGCCCGACCGGGGACGTCGATGGCCGAACGTTGGACGTCATGGCCCGGACAGGGATGGCAGGGCGGACGTGGCCGGCTGAGCCGTGGGCGCGTGTCGGCGCGTGGCGAGGCAGTCGTGCGCCGCAGGCGGCCACGGAAGGCCAGCGCCTGGGCACGCGGCGTACCGATCCTGCGATGATACGACCATCGCGACACGAGTGCGGTGACCGCGCGGTCACACGAGCGCCGTCGACTCCGGCGCGGCACCGTCTTCCCCGCGCCGTGTTACCGGCCTTGCGTTCCTACTGCTCTGTTCCTACCGCTGTGTTCCGGTTTTGCCTTCTTGGAACGACGTTAAGGGCGTCGCGTTCCGCGGTGCGCTGCCCGTGGTGTCGCCAGTGCTGTGTCGCCTGTCTTGCCTTCCCGGTCAGGCCTTCCCACGGCTCGGCGCGCGGGCCATGCGGTCGATCAGGGTCGCCCACCGTCCGCGTCGGTCGGCGGGGTAACGGGACCAGGAACGCTCGAGCTTCCGGGATCCGGCGCCGTACCGCTTGCGTGCCCAGGGCGAACGTGGTTTGGCCAGCCGTACCGCCGCGACGATCGCGACCAGGAAGATCACCAGCCCGAGCACCCCCGAAGCGATCTTGCCCTTGAGGATCGCGACGAGCGAGAACCCCAGGTTCAGCGCCGCCGTCACGGCGAACCCGATCTGTCCCTCGCCCGCGCTGTCCTCGAACGGCCGAGCGCCCAGCACCAGGAGCAGGCCGAGCATGGAGGCGATCAGCACGGCGTCGAGCGACTTGCGGCCTTCGTCGGTCCAGTAGACGTCGTCGAGGTACAGCCACAGCGCGAACTCGTCCAGTGTCAGCGCCGCGCCCGCGCCGAACACCGCGGCGAGCACCTGGACCCAGGGCGTTCCGGGGCGGTAGAGGAATTCGGCGACCCCGGCCAGGAGGATCAGGAAGATCCCGTACACGTGGTGGTGCACATGGACCCCGCCGACCGCCGTGTCCCGGAACGGTCCGCGCCCGGACCGGATCAGCCGCACGATGACCCGAGTCACCGCGAACGTCACCACGAACGCCGCGAACAGCCACAGGACCGCACTGCTGCCGACATCGAAGTTCACGCTCACCCGCGCGTTCACCGCCGCCCGCCCACAGCCACCATCGCCGCTCCTCGAACGCCTCCCGGCCCCCAGCCTCACCCGACCCCCCAACCCCCGATAGAGCCAAAAGACCCCGCTCACGCCGTGTCCCCCTTCCGGTCGCCGTGTCCCCCGTTCCGGTCGCCGTGTTCCCCGTTCCTGTCGCCGAGTTCTCCCGTCGGGTCTCCGAAGTCGCCGTGAGGGGTTGAGATGCAGCGAACGGGCACTGTGAGTGACGACATCGGTGGCCGTGAGTCCCGGCGAGAACCGGAAGAAGACGGGGCCGCGACCGTCGTCGGCGCCGGGTTCCGCGGCGGCGATGCGGACCGCGCTTCGCCTCGTGTATCAGGGCGAGCCGGCCCGCTGACGGCGACGGAATGCCGGAAGCGCAACAGCGCCACGGGAGAAGCCGGGTTCGCCCATCCGGCGGCCAGGCGGCACTCGGTTGCGGCACTTCGCGGCCCCCGATCGGCCGCCGACGGGTAGCCCGGTATAGGTTCGAGCGCCTCCCCGGAACGGTCCGCCGAATATTCATAATGGTGATGATCGGGGGCAAGAGGAATTATCGGGATGATCCCTTCGAAAGGGGACATCGATGCTGTCCCGCCTGATTGACACGGTGTCGATCAGATGATTAGCCTTCCTCCAGGCGGAACGGCTTCTCGCCATGTGGAAAAGCTCGGCGCCGCCGTCCGACTCGCACCGACGCGGGAGAGGCACCGATGAATCACGACTCCAGGCAGGTTGACAGCGAGTCCGAAACCGAGGTGACCGTCGCGGTCGACGGTGAACTGTCCGAAGTGGAATCTGTTCGCTGGGCGGTCGACGTGGTCCTGAAAGAGCTGGCGACACGCGGAATCCGGGGGATCGCCGGTGCCGCGGGAGCGGCGCCCGCGATCCGTGTCGAGGTCCGTTCGAACCCGGATGGGCATGACTTCCGGGTATCAGAGGCCTTCAGCTTCACCCGGCCGCCCGGCGAGCCCCGGGAGATCGTCGTTTTCGGTGACGATCCGGCCGGTGCCACCTACGGCTTGCTGGAGCTGGCCGATCGGGTCCGCTACGCGGAGGATCCGCTGCGCGAACTGGAACGCACCGCCCCGGTCAGGCAGACGCCGTCGACCCCGGTGCGCAGCATTTCGCGGACGTTCGTCAGCGATGTCCAGGACAAACCCTGGTTCCATGACCGAGCATTCTGGGACGAATATCTGACCGAACTGGCGATGCAGCGCATAAATCGTCTGCAGCTCGCGCTCGGTATGCAGTACAACTATTCCCACGACCGGGACGTCCGGGACAATTATCTGTGCTTCGCCTATCCTTTCCTGCTGGCGGTGCCCGGTTTCGACGTCTTCGCCGAGGGTGTCGACCACGACGAGCGCACCCGGAACCTCGCCGCGCTGCGATACATCAGTGATGAGGCCAAGCGGCGCGGCATTCACTTCCAGCTCGGCCTGTGGAACCACGGTTACGAACCGATGGAAAGTCCTCGGGTCCGGTACCCCATCCGGGGACTTTCGGCCGCCACACACGCCGCTTACTGCGCGGCGGCGCTGGATCGCCTCCTCCAGGCCTGCCCGGCGATCGACGGGCTGACCTTGCGCGTCCACTACGAGGGCGGCGTGCACGAGGAAGGCCATGAGGACTTCTGGCGCGAGGTCCTCGGCGCGGTGCGGTCGGCGGGCCGGCCGATCGAGATCGACCTGCACGCCAAGGGCGTCGACCAGGCCCTGCTGGACATCGCGGTCGGCACCGGGTCCCCCGTGGTGATCTCGGCGAAATACTGGGCCGAGCACCAGGGCCTGCCCTACCACCAGACGGCGGTGCGGGAACGGGAAAAGCCCACCTCACAGGTCGGGTCCGGGTTGCGCGCGAAGACCCAGCACACCCGCCGGTTCACCCGGTACGGCTACGGCGATTTCCTCCGCGAGGACCGCGAGTTCGACGTCGTCTTCCGCATCTGGCCCGGCACCCAGCGCGTCCTGCTCTGGGGCGACCCGGTATTCGCGGCGGGATACGGCCGGCTCGGGACGCTCGGTGGCGCACGGGGCGTGGAGCTGTGTGAGCCGCTTTCCTTCCGCGGCCGCAAGGATTCGGGCGCGCCGGACGCTCGCGACCCCTACCTGGATCCGGCGCTGCGACTGGGCCGCGACGACTGGAAGAAATACCTCTACACCTACCGGTTGTGGGGACGGCTGCTTTACGACCCGGACGCCGATCCCGAGAGCTGGCGCCGGTTCCTCCGGTGGGAATTCGGGACCGCCGCGCCGGACGTCGAGCAAGCGCTTTCTCGCGCCAGCAGGATCCTGCCACTGGTCACGGTGGTGCACGGGATCGGTGCCTCGAACAACTGGTACTGGCCGGAAGTCTACCTTCCCATGCCCATCGCGGGCGGCGCTGAATCGGCCCATTACGGCTGGGACACGGTGGAGCCCAAGACCTTCGGCGGCGTCAGTTCCTTTGATCCGGGCCTGTTCGACACGGTCAACGACCACGCGGACAACCTGCTGGCCGGCCGCCGGTCCGGTAAGTACACCCCCGAAGACACCGCGGCCTGGCTGGACCGCCTCGCCGAGGAGGCGGACGACCACCTCGCCGCGGCGGAATCGCGGATGAATGATGTCAAGGTCCCGGCGTTCCGCCGCCTGGCGATCGACGTCCGGGTCCAGGCCGAGTTGGGCCGGTTCTTCGCTGCCCGGACACATGCCGGGCTGAGTTACGCGCTGTACCAACGAACCGGTGATCCCGCATGGCTGTGCGACGCGGTGACCGACTATCGGAACGCGCGCGCCGCGCTGGCCGCCGTGGTGTCGGTCACCGAGGGGATCTACCGCGCCAACCTCGCCTTCGGTAACCGCGCTTGCGAATTCGGGCACTGGAAGGACCGGCTGTCCCAAGTCGACGCTGACCTCGCCGCACTGGAAGCCGAACATCGCAAGGCCGCCAAGACCACCGGAGACCGCCGCAACGAGATCGAACCCGTGCCGCGGGGACACCGCCCGGCGCTGGACCACGTCGAGCCCGCCGGGTTCCGCCGCGGGGACGATTTCTCGGTCGATGTCGCCGTGCGCGGAAGCCAGGACGGGGCGATTTCCGGTGTGACACTGCACTATCGGCACCTCAACCACGGCGAGGACTACCGGACCGAGGAAATGACCTCGACCGGAACGGTGTATACCGCCACGATTCCCGCCGAATACACCGACTCGGCGTTCCCCTTGGTGTATTACTTCACGGTCCGCGCGGGCTCGGGCGACGCCTGGCTCGCTCCGGGCTTCGACGATTCTCTGGCCAACCAGCCCTACCACGTCATACGTCAATCACCGACAACGGGATGGCAGGACGAGACGCCATGAAATACACCTACCTGGGCCGGTCGGGCCTCCGGGTCAGCCGGCTGTGCCTGGGCACCGCCGCTTTCGGCAGTTTTTCCGGTGGCAGCAAGGAATACGGCGGTGTGAGCGAGGCCGATTCCTTCCAGATCATGGATGCGGCCCTGGACGCGGGCATCAACTTCTTCGATACCGCGAATGTCTACGGCGGCGTCGGTTCGCGCGGCCGGACCGAAGAGATCATCGGCAACTGGTTCGCTCAGGGCGGTGACCGGCGTGCGCGGGTCGTGCTCGGCACGAAGGTCGGCCGCGTTTTCGAGCAGGACGAGATCGATGGTCCGAACAAGCAGGAAGGCCTGTCGCTGTACAAGATCAGGCGGCACTTCGAGGCGTCGTTGCGCCGTCTGCGGACCGACCACATCGAGCTTTACCAGATGCATCATGCCTACCCGCACGTCACCTGGGACGAGCTGTGGGAGGCGTTCGAGGGACTGGTCCGTCAGGGCAGGGTCGACTACATCGGCTCCTGCAACTTCGGGGCCGCGGACCTGATGGAAGCCCAGCACACGGCCCGGGACCGGCGGTTCATGGGCCTGGTCTCCGAGCAGTCTCGGTACAACCTGGTGGACCGCGCCGCCGAGCGCGAGCTGATCCCGACCGCCGCGAAGCTGGGTATCGGCGTGACGGTGTGGAGTCCGATGGCACGGGGCCTGCTGGCGCTGGACGTGACCAGGCCGCTGCCCACCGCGCTTTCCGGGGACGCCAGGAACCTCCTGGTCACCCACCGCGAAAGGATGCGGGAATTCTCCGCGTTGTGCCGGGAACTCGGGGAAAGCGAAGCGACGGTCGCGATCGCCTGGCTGCTGGCCAATCCCGCGATCACCAGCCCGGTGATCGGGCCCGGTTCGGTCGAGGAACTCCACAGCATGCTGCGCGCCACGGAAATCGACCTCGACAGTGAGACGATGAAAAGGCTCGACGCGATTTTCCCCGGCGCGTAGACAGCTCGAGTGCGCGGGGGACAAGTGGGGGAGCGGGGGTAAACGGCCGCCGAACACCGAAGTCGGCGGTCTGTGCCGCGGTCGTCCAGGAGAGGCAACCCATGACACAGTCGACGAAGCCTGTAGGAAAGATCCGCTGGAGCATTGCCGCGCTGACCGGTATCGGCATTCTCATCAACTACTTCGACCGGTCCAACATCAGCCTCGCCGCCGATCCCATGATGAAGGACCTGCACCTGTCGGTCGGGCAGTTCGGGCTGGTGCTGTCGGTGTTCGGGTGGTCCTACGCCGCGGCCCAGATCCCGTTCGGACTGTTGCTCGACCGGATCGGCATCACCTGGATCATGCGAGTGTGCAGTGTCCTGTGGACGTTGTTCACCTTGCTGACCGCGATAGCCGGTGGGCTGGGTCTGGTCATGCTGGCACGCGTCTTGCTCGGCGTCGCCGAAGCGCCCGCGTTCCCCGCGTCGGCCAAGGCGAGTGGATACTGGTTTCCGTTGCGGGAACGCGGTGTCGCTACCGCCTCCTTCGACGGCGCGTCGCGCTTTTCGAATGTCATCGGCGCCCCGCTGATCGCGCTGGCCATCACCGAATGGGGCTGGCGTGGCGGATTCTGGCTTACCGCGGTCCTCAGTGGACTGTTCGCGGTCGTCTGGTGGATCTGGTACCGGAACCCGCGGCAGCATCCGAAGCTCACCCGCGCGGAACTCGACTACATCGTCGGAAGTGGTGGTGCCCAACAAGAGGGGCAGCCCGCCGCGGGAACCTGGCGCACCGCCGCAACCTTGCTGCGCAACCGGAAGATCCTCGGCCTGTTTCTCGGTTACGGCTGTGCCGGCTACGCCGGGTCGTTCTTCATCGTGTGGCTTCCCGGGTATCTGGAAGTCCAGTTGCACCTGTCGGTGCTGAAAACCGGGCTCTACAGCACGATTCCGTGGATCGTGGCCACCCTGGCCGACTTCTTCATCGCGGGGCTCGTGGTGGACCGTCTGATCAAGTCCGGCCGCAACCCCAGCCGGGTGCGGCGGACACTGATCACGGTCGGCATCCTGATCAGTCTGACCGTCGTCTTCGTCGCCTTCACGCACGACCCGGTGGTGGCGATCGTGTTCATCACCACCGGGACCGCGGGTACCGTGATCATGAGCTCGATCACCTGGAGCCTCCCCGCGATCCTCGCCCCGACCGGGGCCGTCGGCGCCATCGGCGGTGTGATCAACTTCGCGAACTGGGGTTTCAACACGCTGTCCACCATGATCACCGGCTTCATCGTCGAGGCCACCGGCTCGTTCACCCTGGTGATCATCATCGCCGCCGGATGCATCGTGCTGAGCCTGTACTTCTACGTTGTGTTCATCGGCCCGTACGAAGCCATCACCGTTCCCGCACGAGACGGCCGACCCGTCGCGAAAACCATGGAGCAGAATTGAAGATCGTCGAGGTCATCCCGCACATCATCGCCGAACGCCTGGAAACCTCGTTCGGCATGTCGCAGTTCTACTGGAACACCCGAAGCAGCTGCGTCGTCGAGATCGTGACGGACGAAGGTGTCACCGGCTGGGGCGAATGCTTCGGCCTTCCCGCGGCGAACCGCGCGCTGATCGAGTCGATGTACGCGCCGCTGCTCATCGGGCGGGACCCGACGGAGCGGGTGAGCCTGTGGGAGGCGATGTACCAGCGTGGCCGGACACACAAAGGCATAGCGATCACTGCCCTGTCCGGTGTGGACATCGCGCTCTGGGATCTGGCGGGCAAGATCGCGGGGCAGCCGGTGTACCAGCTGCTGGGCGGGAAGTCCGATGCGGTCCAGACCTATGCGTCGAGCTTCTACTATGGCGGGTTGTTCGACGACGATATCGAACGCGAGGCCGAGCACCTGCTGAAACAGGGCTTCACCGCCTTCAAGATCAAGGTCGGGGGACGGTCCATCGAGGATGACGCCGAACGCGTCCGCCGGGTCCGCGCCGCGGTCGGTCCGGACGCCCGCCTTGCGGTCGACGCCAACCGGGGTTACACCGCGGCCGAGGCGATCGTGTTCGGTCAGGCGATCAGCGAGCAGAACATCTGGTGGTTCGAGGAGCCGGTGCCGCCCGAAGACCTCGCCGGCTACGCCCGGGTGCGGGCCGCGCTGACCATCCCGATCGCCGGCGGGGAGTCCGAATATACCCGGTGGGGCTTTCGCGACCTGCTGGCCGGGGAGTACGTCGATGTCGTGCAACCGGACACCGAGGCGTGCGGCGGGATCGGCGAGATGTTGCTCATCGCCGGGATGGCCAGCGCGTTCGGCGCGGCCATGTCCCCGCACGTGTGGGGATCTGCGATCGCCACCGCGACCGCACTGCACGTGATCAGCGCACTCCCGCACGGAACCCCGTCGATGACCCGTGAGCGGCCGCGCATGGAACTCGACACGTCGCCGAACTCGCTGCGGGACAAGCTGGCCTTCCTCGATCCGGGACCGATCATGCGCGTACCGGAACGGCCGGGTCTGGGCATCGAGATCGACCGGGCGGGCCTGGACCACTTCCGCGTCTGACACCACGTGCTTGCCATCCGGTGACTCGCCCTCCGCCGCTGGTGAACGCGGCGACCACCGGACCGGAGGCCACACCGCACGGAAGCCCGAGTTCAGCGACCGGAAGAGAGGACACGACGACCGGAACAGGGGACACGGCGACGGGACGGGGGGACACGGTGACCGGAAGGGGGGACACGGCGACGGGAAGGTGCGGGGCCTACTCTTCGGGGGCTACGTCGATGAGAGTGAGGTTGTGCAGATCCTCGCGGGAGAGGGCGTTGGCCGCCGCGAGCACGCGTTCCTGGTGCTTGGCGATGCGCTCGTCGACCAGCTTGCTCAGTTCGAGCGCCAGCGCACCGGTCTGGCGGACGGTGACCTCGTCGAGGGCGGGCTGCGGCGTCGAGGTGATGGCGATCCCGGTGACCCGGCCCCCGGCGCCGGTCACCGCGCCAACCTCGTACCGCTCGCGCGGATTCTGCCCCGGGTCGGCGTAATGCTTGCGTAGCTGGCGCAAGACCTTGTGCCATTCCAGCACCTCGCCCTGCAACGACGTCGATTCGACATCCTGCTCGGTCAGGCCCATCCCGCGGTTGCCCCCGGTGAAGCAGCGTGCGTAAGAGATCAGCGCGGTGGTCCACACCCCCTCGACGACCACGTCGTCGGGTTCGCCCTCGAGTTCGTCGATGAGCCGTTCGCAACAGCGCAGCACGGTCTGCAGATCGTTGAAGATCCCGGCGAGATCGGTCAGCGCCTGCGCCGCCGGCGTCTGCAACCGCCGCACCGTCCTCGGCCGGCCTGAGTCGCCGGTCACCTTCCGCACACCGCCGGTCGAACCGGGCCGCGGCGCCCGAACGTCGCTTCCACCACTTGTGACCTCCCGCCGGTGTCCCTGTGTCGCCTGGTGAACACCAAGGTAAACGCAGCGGGCAGGTCCCCCTGTCTCAAAGTGAGACAGGGGGCGCCACAGCGTCGTTACGGCCGTTACCGCCGTTACCGGCGGGTGGTCAGGCCGTAGCCGTAGGGGAACAGCGGGTCGTAGTTGGCGTCGCCGACGTTGATCGGCTCCTGCGCGGCGCTACGCGGCCAGGTCACCGACAACTTGCCGGTGAACGGGCGCTTGCCGAACAGCACGTCGGCCACACCTTCGCCCTCGCTGCCAGGCAGCCACGACATCACGAAGGCGTCCATCTTGGACAGCTCGTCGGTGACGATCTGCGGACGGCCCGCGACGTCGAGCACGACACAGGTCTTGATCGCGCCGCACACCTTGTCGATGTTCGCGCGGTCGGCCGCCGAGATCTCCAGCGTGTGACCGTTGTTGCCGACGTCTCCCATGCCTTCGGCGTACGGCGTCTCACCGATCACCACGATGCCGACGTCGGCGCCGGTCATCGGCGCGGACGCGTCCGCGCTGTAGGTGACGTGGCGGTCGGCCTGCTGGATGCCCTGCAGGATCGTCGTACCGGGGAAGCTGGTGTTACCGGACTGGCCCTGCCAGGTCACCGTCCACCCGCCGGCCTGGTTGCCCAGATCGTTGGCGTTGACCCCCGCGACGTAGATCTGCTGTGACGGCTGGAGCGGCAGCGCGTCGCTCGAGTTCTTCAGCAGCACCTGCGATTCCGCGGCCGCCTGCCGGGCCACCGCACGGTGCGCCGGCGAGCCGATCGTGCCGATGTTCGTGCGGTCGGTGTAGGGATGCTCGAACAGCCCCAGCTCGAACTTCTCCTTGAGGATTCGGCTCACCGCGTCGTCGATCCGTGACATCGGCACCCGGCCCGCCTGGACCTCGGCGGTGAGAGCCTGCTCGAACTGGCCGGCGGTGTCGGGCTCCATGAACATGTCGATGCCCGCGTTGACGGCGGTGCGGACCTGCGTGGCGTAGTCACCCGGGAGCTGGTGGATCGCGTTGTAGTCGCTGATGAGGAAGCCGTCGAAACCGATCTTCTGTTTGAGCACATCGGTGAGCAGTTCCTTGTTGGCGCTCATCTTCACCGCGGTGGAGCCGGGGCGGTCCGTCCACTGGACACTCGAGTACGACGGCATGATGCTGCCGACGTCGTGCTGCTGGACCGCGGTGACGTAGGGGGCCAGGTCGATCTGCTGGAAGTGCTGCCAGTCGGTGATCGTCACACCCTGGTCGATGGTGTAGCCACCATTGGTCGAGGTCCCATAGGTCGTGTCGCCGTCGCCGGCGAAGTGCTTCGCGGTGGCCAGCACGTGGTCCGGGCTCGCCAGGTCCGCCGGGCTCGTGCCCTGGAACCCGTCGATCGCGGTCTCCATCTGGGACACCAGGTTCGGGTCTTCGCCGAAGCTTTCGTAGGTGCGGCCCCACCGCTCGTCGCGGGTCACGCAGACGCACGGGGCGAAGACCCATTGCGGGCCCGTCGCCCGCGTCTCGGTCGCGGTGATCTGCTCGACCTGCCGCACCAGGGCCGGGTCGCGGGTGGCGCCGAGGCCGACGTTGTGCGGGAAGATGGTGGCACCGACGAGGTTGTTGTCGCCGTGGACCGAGTCGATGCCGTAGAGCAGCGGGATGTGCAGACGGGTCGCGAGCGCGCGCGACTGGTAGCCGTCGATCATGTCGGCCCAGGCCTGCGGGGTGTTCGGGGTGGGCGTCGAACCGCCGCCGGAAAGCAGGGAGCCCAGGGCGAGATCGGTGATCTGGGACTGGTCCCCGTCGACCGCGCCGCGCTCGGCCTGGGTCATCTGGCCGATCTTCTCGGCCAGGCTCATCCGGCCCAGCAGGTCGGAAACCCGTTGTGCCACCGGCAATCGCGGATTGAGGTAGGCCGGGGTCACGGATCCCGGTGCCTGCGCGGCCGCCGGGACCGCGCCCGCGGCCAGTGTGATCGCGGCCAGCACCGTGGCCGTGATGCCGGGACGTGCGGCGCGCCGGAGCAGGCCACTCCGGAAGGCGGGTCTTTTCACATGATCCTCCTTGAACTGCGATGAATCCACGGCGGACGAGGCCCGTGGAAGCGGTGCGGGCGGGCCTCGGTGGTGAGTGCTCAGCGTTCGAGGGGAGGAGCGGGTGTCCCGGGGCCACCGACGGGCGCGGCCCGGGATTCGCGGCTCGGCGGGGGGAATACGGCACCGCGTACGGCGACCGCCGTGGCACCGGCGGCTTTCGCGCCGGCCCAGGGGGAGTCCGGCACCGGTTGTGGTGACGACCCCGCGCGGCGCCCTCGGGCCGCGGCGGGGACGTCAAGGGTGGTTCTCGGCATCGAGATTCCCTTCACGCTCCACGATGAGCAATGTTGTGCATCACAACATATTTTGTTTGCGAGGTCTAGTCCATCCTGCGAAGTTCGGCCGTCGCTCCCAGTACAAGATCAAGTACTGCCCGTGCCGACGCCGTGTCCCCTCCTCCTGTCGCCGTGTCCCCTCTTCCTGTCGCCATGTCCTCTCGTGCGGTCGCCGTGTCCTCCGTTCCCGCGCGCGTGTCCTCCGTTCCCGACGGATTTTCTGGTACCGGACCGTGGTCCCGGTGAAGATGTCGGCCGGGGCAGGCAGGTCGACCCCGCCGCCGGGGTGAAGGCGGCGATCCCACTGCGCGAATCGGCCACCGGAACCGCGGTCCAGACCGCAGGTGCAGCTCTCAAAGCCGCCGCTCGAGGGAACACGTTCGCCGCGAAGGGAGAACTCGGCGACGGGAAGGGAGAACTCGGCGACCGGAAGGGGGGACACGGCGACGGGAAGAGGGGACACGGCCGGGAAAAGTGCTGGATTTTTGCGAGTTATGCCGGGATAGTGGTGGGTCGCGTGCTACGAGGGAGGGAACACGTGAACAAGGGAGGAACCTGGAGATCGCGCTTCGGCCGGCTCACGCTGACCGGAGCGCTCGCGGTCGCCGTCTCGTTGCCGGCGGCGGGTGTGGCGCGGGCCGCCGATCCCGCGCCTTCTCAGGTGGATCCGTCCACGACGGGGGTCTACAGCATCTCGCCGACCCGCGACTACGGCGACGCCGACGCGCTCGGCGCCGCGATCGGGTCCGGCAAGAAGCGGACCGTGGACTGGATCCTGAACAACGCCAACCGGGCCATGGAACCGGTGTCCTGCCAGACGGGTTCGGGCGGCGCCATGTACGAGGTGGCCGGTCAGGGAACCGGCGAGTACGGCTTCTGCTGGCAGGAAGATGGCACGAAGACCGACGACCCGGACACGACCACCTGGACGCCCCAGGGCATCACGACCACCGCCGACGCCCTCGGGGGCGACACCTACGACGGCGTGCAGGCCGTGGCCACCACCTGGTACAGCGCGGCCGACAGCCATGTCCGCGTGACACTCGCCCCGGCCGGAGGTTATGGCACCGGAAACAACAAGTACCGCCATCTTCTCCTGGTCGACCCGACCTCGGGCCGGAACTTCGACGCGGTCAGCGACTGCCATTCCGGTGGGGCCATGTGGTACGGGAACATGCTCTACGTCGCCTGTACCGACCACATCAAGTTGTTCAGCTGGGATCACGTCTACAGCGCGGACACCACTGCGTACTGCGGTTCCCGGATCGGCGGATACGACGACAACGGCACGTACCGGTTCTGTGCGAGCGGGTACGCCTACCTGATGATGCAGGTCGGAGAGATCACCAACCCGGCCGGGAACGTCCGGTTCTCCTCGCTCTCCCTGGATCGGGCCTCGACGCCGGACAAGCTGGTCGTGTCGGAGTACTCCACGGAAAACGGCGGGAAGATCTGGCGATACAACCTGGACTACACCACCAGGTTGCCCGCGACCAATCCAACCTCCGGCACCAGCGTCCCGTCGGATGTCTGGGTGATGCCCTGGGACAAGGTGCAGGGCGCGACGACCCGGGGCACCCGGTTCTGGTTCAACAGCAGCGGAGGCAGCGACTTCTACGGCAAGCTGCGCTACTGGGACAGCAGCAGCGCCACCAACCCGGTCAGGACCTACACCGGTGTACACGGCGCGGAATCCTTGAGCTACTGGGGCTGGGGTGACGGTGAAGGTGGCCAGCCCGACATGCTCTACACCCTGAGCGAGGCGCCCGGCTATCGCGCCGTGATCGCGCTGAGACAGGCGGACTTCACCTGAGAATGCGGTTGCTTCAAGAGCAATCCGGCGACCGGAAGCGGGGACTCGCCGACGGGAGGAGGGGACTCGCCGACCCGAGGAGAGGACTCGCCGACGGGAGGAGGGGACACGGCGACGGGAGGAGGGGACACGGGGACCGGAGGAGGGGACACGGGGACCGGAGGAGGGGGTTCGGGTGTGTCCCGGTCGGCACGCCGGGTGGGCGTGCCGACCGGGAGCCACGGTCGGGGTGGTGTTGTGCGGAACGATGATGTGGTAGGTGCGGGAAACGTGCTGCGGGGATAGCGGGCCGGCGGGGTTAGTGGTGGCCGGCGGGTTAGTGGGCCGGCGGGGTTAGCGATGGCCGGCGGGTCGGCGGGTCGGTGGGGTTAGCGGGGGGCGTCGCCGCGCCGGTATTCGGCGGTGAGGTCGTCCAGCCTGGCCTTGAAGTCCGGTTCGAGGGTGACGTCGACGGCGGCGAGGCTGTCGGCCAGCTGCCCGGGTTTGCTGGCGCCCACGATCGGTGCGGTGATCGCCGGGTTGGCCAGGACCCAGGCGACCGCGAGGGTGGTCAGGCTCATCCCGGCTTCGGCGGCGAGCGCGCGCAGCTTTTCGACGGTCGCGAACTCGCGGTCGTGCCAGTAGCGGTCCTGGTAGAGCCGTCCCGCCGAACCGAGGGTGAACCGGCTGGATTCGGTGACCTGCGCCGGCTGGTGCTTTCCGGTGAGCAGCCCGCCCGCGATCGGGTTGTAGGGAATCACGCCGAGGCCCTCTTCGGCGGCCAGCGGCAGCAGTTCGCGTTCGATTTCGCGGAACAGCAGGTTGTATCGCGGCTGGACCGAGTCGAAGGCGGGCCAGCCGTGGAGTTCGCTGCGGCCCAGGCCGCGGGCCACCTTGTAGGCCGGGAAGTTCGAACAGCCGACGTAGCGGGCCTTACCCGAGCGCACGACGTCGTCGAGCGCGGAAAGGCTTTCGTCAAGGGGGGTTTCCGGGTCGGGGAAATGCAACTGGTAAAGGTCGACGTAATCGGTGTCGAGCCGCCGCAGCGAATCGTCGATCGCGTCCAGGATGTGCTTGCGTGACAGTCCCCGCTGCCACGGCTTCTCACCCATCACGCCGAAGCATTTGGTGCCGACAAGAAAGTCGGAGCGCTTCCCGCGCAGCCATTTTCCGATGATCTCCTCGGTGCGGCCCTTGGTCTCGGCGCCGCCGCCGAGGGGGTAGCTGTCCGCGGTGTCGAGGAAGGTGATGCCGCCCTCCGCCGCGGCGTCGAGGATCGCGAAGGAGCCGGCTTCGTCGCATTGGTACCCGAAGGTCATGGTTCCCAGGCACAGCCGGGAAACGGTGAGTCCGGTCCTGCCGAGCCGAGTGTGCTGCACTGCTACAGGTCCTTTCGTCGCGCTTGCGGTCCCGGATGCCCGCCGGAACGCAAGCCTTGTGTGGCTGGTGTGACCGAGCCTACGATACTTCACGATAGCGAAAGCGCTTCACATAGGTGAAAACGGGAAGGGTCGGCATGGACTTTGCGGCACACCTGCAGGGAGTCTGGGCGGCACTGCTCACTCCGCTGACGGACGACCGGGGGATCGATCTCGACGCGCTGCACAAGCATGCGGGCGGACTGGTCGAGGCCGGTGTCCACGGCGTCGTCCCGCTCGGCACGACCGGCGAGTTCTGCGAGTTCGCCGCCGGGGAGCGCGCGGAGATCCTCCGGGTCACCGTCGAGTCGGTCGCCGGGCGGGTGCCGGTGCTGGCCGGGGTGACCGGCCTGTCGCTGGTCCAGACGTTGCGGCACATCGACGATGCCCGGGAGATGGGCGCCGACGCGGTCCTGGTGCTCCCACCGCTGTACTGGAAGCTGGACGAAAGCGGTCTCTACGACTACTTCGCGGAGATCGCGACCGTTTCGTCGCTCCCGGTCGTGGCCTACGACTATCCGGCGCTGACCGCGCAGAAGATCCCGGTTTCGGTGCTGCGCAGGCTCGCCGCCGAGCAGCCCAACGTCGTCGGGGTCAAGCTCACCGTCCGCGACCTCTTCGAGATCACCTCGGTGCTCGCCGCGGTCAAGGCGGAGCGGCCCGGTTTCCGGGTGGTCACCGGGTTCGAGGACCTCCTGCCGGCCGCGCTGCACGCCGGGGCCGACGGCGCGATCAGCGGGATGGCCAACTTCTGTCCGGACCTGCTGCTCGAGATTCACCGCGAGGTGCGCGGCTCCGGGCAGCGCCTGCCCGCGGCGCTGGCCGAACTCACGAAGCTGTTCGGGGTGTACCAGCTCTCCGCACCCCCGATCCTGGCGCTCAAGGCCGCGACCGAAGCCACCGGCCGGCCCGTGCGGGCGCGGGTCCGCGCGCCGGGCGGGGAAGTGGCCGCCGTGCGCGACGCCGTCACCGGACTGCTGGGCGGTCGCGCATGGTGATCGACGGCTACATCCACATCGGACTTCCGCGCTTCCAGAGCGCGGCCGACGCCTTCGCCGTGCTCGCCGCGGAAGGCATCGACAAGGCGGTCGCCTGCCCGTTCACCACCTGCCCGGATCTGGCCGAGGTGCACAAGGCGCTGCGCTCCGCGCCCGACCGGATCCGTGCGGCGGGCCTCCCGCTGGGTGCCGACCGCGCCGAGGTGGAGAAGGGCATCGGGGCACAGTTGCGGGCCGGATTCGACGGGTTGCGGCTCTCCGGCGAGGATGTCGCCGAGCGCCCGTGGATTCTCGACGCGCTCGGCGCCGACGGCGGGTTCGCGCTGGTCTGCGGCAGCGAGGGGCTGCACACCGGCGCGGAAGCACTCCTGTCCTATTTGGACCGTTATCCGGATGCGCTGGTGCTGGGCGGGCATTTCGCCGGGCCCACCGATCCCGCGGTGTTCCGGGACTTCCCGGCGACCGCGCGGCTGTTCGCGCACGACCGGTTCGCCGTGATCTGTTCCCGGCAGGGCCTGTTCGACCCCGGGGTGATGCGGGACTGGATGGACGCGCTGATCGAACGGGTGAGCTGGCGGCGGCTGCTGTGGGGATCGGAGGCGCCGGTGCTGCACTGGCGGGACGAACCGATCGCCGACGCCCTGCGCTGGGCCGAGTCGTTCGCGCCCGACGCGGAACAGGCCGCGGACTTCTACTCCGGCAACGCGCAGCGGCTGATCTTCGACCGGCCCCGGCGCGAGATCGCCGAGCTCAGCCTGCCCTTCGACCCGCGCGAGTTCGAAGTGGACAAGCCCTCGCCGACCTGGCCGTTCGGGCTGCCGATGGGCAATGCGCTCACCGCGCGGCTGCTGCACGGCTGGCTCGGCTGGGGCGGTGCGCGACGCGGGCCCCTGAGCGCTTATCTCGACGAGGTGCTGGCCGGCGCGCTTCCGGAGGTGAAGTGATGACCACGGCGACGACACTCCCGAAGCGAACACTCGGCAAGACCGGGATCTCGGTGTCGCAGCTCGGATTCGGTGGTGCGGTGGTGGGCATCCCGAGCTACCTCGTCCCCGGTGACCGGGAAAGCGCCGCGTTCGCCGAGCAGGCGGAGTCGGCGATCCGGCGCGCGCTCGAACTCGGCGTCACGCTCTTCGACACCGCTCCCGGTTACGGCAACGGTCGGTCGGAATCCTTCTACGGCGCGGTGCTTTCCGGTGTCCGCGACGACATCGTGCTGTCCACGAAACTGCACATGCGCCCGGGGGAGGGGCCGCGTGAGTGGGAGGCGAGCCTGGCGGCGAGTCTGGCCCGGCTGCGCACCGACCACGTGGATCTGTTGCAGGTGCACGGTTCCACCTGGTCGCGAGAGGGATCGGCCCGCCTGCTCGATGCCCCCGCGAAGTGGCTTGAGGGGGTGCGTGCGGGCGGCCGGGCCCGGGCGATCGGCGTCACCGCGGAAACCCCGAGCGGGGGCCTGGAAACCCTCGTCGAATCGGGCGTGTTCGACACCCTCCAGGTCGCCTACAACGCGATTTACCAGGGTGCCTGCGATTACCAGCGCGAGCCCTTCGGCGTGATCCCACTGGCGAAGTCCCTCGGCCTGGGTGTGCTGACGATGCGCACCGCGACCTCCGGCGTGCTCGCCAGGCTGGTGCACGCCGAGTTCCCAGAGCTCCCCGCCGACCGGATCAACCGGCTCGCGGTGAAGTTCGTGCTCTCCACGCCCGAAGTGGACTGTGCGCTGGTCGGGATGGCCGATCCGGTCGAGGTCGCCGCGAACTGCGCGCTGGCCGCGGATCCCGATGACCGGCTCGACCTCAAGGAGCTGCACAACCGTTTTCTGGCCTAGGCCCCCACGCCGGAGCCGGCCCACCCCCACGACGGCAAAGGAAGAAAACCGCACCATCAACCCCCCACATGCGATGACAAAGGAGTCAGGCATGGCAGTCCCCGTGGAACACACCGGTGAACCACTGACCGACGTCGAGCAGCGGGCCACGGTCCGCAAGGTCGCTTGGCGGCTGGTGCCGATCCTGGCACTGGCCTACTTCATCAATTCCATCGACAAGACGAACATCAGCATCGCCTCGCTGACCATGAACAAGGAGATCGGTCTCACGGCGGCCACCTTCGGGCTCGCCTCGGGACTGTTCTTCATCGGGTACTTCGCCTTCGAGGTCCCCAGCAACGTGATCCTCTACAAGGTGGGGCCCCGCAAGTGGATCGCGCGGATCATGGTCAGCTGGGGCCTGGTGTCGGCGGCCACCTCGCTGGTCGGCGGCGCGGGCAGCCTCTACTTCCTGCGGATCCTGCTGGGGGTGGCCGAGGCCGGGTTCTATCCCGGTGTCCTGCTGTATCTGATGTTCTGGTTCCCGCACCGCTACCGCGCGCGGATGCTGGCCTACTTCGTCGTCGGTGGGGCCCTCTCCGGCGTGATCGGCACCCCGTTGACCGGGCTGATCATGGCGCACGCCGACGGCCTGTTCGGGCTGACCGGCTGGCGGTCGATGTTCATCCTCGAGGGACTGCCCGCGATCGTGGTCGGAATCGCCGCGCTGTTCATCCTGCGCGATCACCCCGCGGACGCGAAGTGGCTGACCGGCCGCCAGAAGGAATGGCTCAGCGGCGTCCTGGCGGCCGAGCGGGAAGGCGTGCGCGCCAACAACTCGCACGCGGGCCGGTTCCGGATGCTCGCCGACATCCGGGTGACGGTGCTGTCCTTCATCTACTTCTGCAAGTGCTTCGGCCAGTACGCGCTGACCTTCTTCATGCCGCAGATGATCGTGGTCTTCGAACACAGCTCGGGCCACGACTACTCGGTGCTCACCGTCAGCCTGCTGAGCGCGATCCCGGCCGCGGCCGGGGTGATCGCCTCCATCCCGTGGGCGATCCATTCCGACCGCACCGGTGAACGGTTCTGGCACAGCGCGCTGCCACTGTTCGTCGGCACGGTCGGGATCTGTCTGGCGGCCGTGCTCAGCCAGCCCGTCCTGATCATGATCGCGCTGTGCGTGGCGAGCATCGGGATCGGCACGCAGAGCACCGCGTTCTTCCAGATCCCCAGTCAGTTCCTGACCGGCGTGGCCGCGGCGGGCGGGCTGGCGATGGTGAACGCCATCGGCAACCTGGGCGGGTTCGCCGCGCCGTATGCGACCGGCTGGCTCAAGGACATGTCGGGCAACTTCTCCTCGGCCTGCTATGTGATGGGGGCGATCATGGCGATCGGTGGCGTGATCACCCTGGTGTTCCCCCGGATCCTGGCATGGAAAGCGGAATCGGAAACAACCTCGAAGGTAGGGGTGCATGTTTGAGATGCGAATCTCGTCGGTGGAAGTCCAGGCGGTCCGCGGTCCGCGGCCCGCTCCGCCACCCGGGCCGTCGCAGAGTCAGGCGAAGCTGCTTCACGTCTATCCCGAGCACCTGCCGCGTGCGTCGGCCGGCTCGGGCACCCCGCCCGACTGGACGCAGTCGCTCTACCTGCGGATCGGAACCGAGGAGGGCATCGAGGGCTTCTACGGCCCGATCGACCGGGAAGCCGCCTGGCCGATCATCGACATGTACGCCGGTTTCCTCGTCGGGCAGGACGCACTGGCGGGCACGATCCTGTGGGACAAGCTCTACCGGTTCGACCGGCACACGCGGCACGGGCACCTGAAGATCGCGTTGAGCGCGCTCGACAACGCGCTGTGGGACCTGCGCGGCAAGGTGTACGACGCGCCGGTGTGGCGGCTGCTCGGGGGCTCGTCCCGCGAGCGGATCCCCGCCTACGCCAGCACGCTCGGCACCGCGCTGAACACCGAGACCATCACCTCTGTGGCGCAGCAGGCGGCGAAGGAGGGGTACGCGGCCCAGAAGTGGTTCCTCGCACACGGCCCTAGCGAGGGCTGGGAGGGGATGAAGCACAACATCGAGGTCGCCGAGACCGTCCGGGACGTGCTCGGCCAGGGCGCGGACATCATGTTCGACGTGTTCATGGGCTGGGACCTGGCCTATGCCCGGTCCTGGGCGCACGAGGTCGAACGGCTGCGGCCGAGGTGGCTGGAAGAACCGTTCTCGCCCACGCAGTACGCGGCCTTCGCCGAGCTGCACCGGTCGACCAGGATCCCGCTGGCCGCCGGTGAGCACCTCTACGACCGGGCCGACGTGCTGCCCTACCTCACCGACGGGCTGCTGTCGGTCATCCAGGCCGATCCCGAGTGGTGCGGCGGGGTCACCGAGCTGGTGCGGATCTGCGCGCTGGCCGAGACGTTCGGGGTCCCGGTGATCCCGCACGGGCACGGCCTGCACTCCGCGCTGCACGTGGTGGCCAGCCAGTCGCCCGCGACCTGCCCGATGGCCGAGTACCTGATGCGGAGCATGCCGAACCGGCACCACTTCGAGGTCTCGCCGCCGACGCCGGTGGACGGCGCCTTCGCGCTGCCGACGAAGCCCGGCTTCGGGATCGAGCTGGACCAGTCGAAGATCGACAGCATCAGCACCTGGCACGGCGAGTAACCCGCCGCCCGCACTCGGCGCTCCCGGGGGTCTTCCCGGGAGCGCCGCCGTGTATTCGCGAGTGTCTTCGCCGGGTTCTCGCCGGGCTCTCGCGGTCAGTCCAGGTTGCGCAGGAAGCCGTCGGCGCCCGGGACCACCGGCGGAGCTGCCTGTCCGGCGAGCATCCGCTGCGCCTGCAACAACAGTTCGGCCAGCTCTTTGAGCCGTTCGGGGCCGAGGCGGACCGTCGGCGCGGTGATCGACACCGCGTCGTAGAGCGGCGGGTGTCCCGGGGTCGTCACGGCGACGCACCCCAGCCCCACGTCGCTTTCCTCGAGCTCCACGGCGAAGCCGCGCTCCCGGGTCAGCTCCAGGTCGGCGAAGAACTCCCGCGGGCTGGTCAGGGTGTGCTTGGTCAGCTCCTCCAGCGGCCAGCTGAACAGGCCGCGCACGTAGTTTTCGTCACAGGTGGCGAGAATCGCCTTGCCCAGCGACGCGGCGTGTGCCGGGATACGTTTGCCCACGGCGGTGTGGATCCGGAGCTGGTACTGCGATTCGCGCTTGGCCAGATACACCACGTACGGCCCTTCCAGGCGGCCGTAGTGCACGGTTTCCCCGGTGTTTTCGCTCAGCCAGTCCAGCACCGGGTCGGCGCGCGCGACCAGATCGTCGCCGCGCGGGTAGCTGGACCCCACGAGCAACGCCTGCACGCCGATGCCGAAGCGAGTGTTGGTTTCGTCGACCTCCAGCCACATGCGACGCTGCATGGTGCGCAGCAGCCCGTGGAGGCTGGACAGCGGGATGTTCAGTTCTTGACTGATCTCCGACAGACTGCAGCGCCGGTGCCGGGTGGAGAGCAGTTCGAGGATCGCCATCACCCGGTCCGCCGACTTCACCGGGACGAAGCCCTCGGCACCGGTCATCGCGATCGCCGCACTCGGTTGAACACCCGCTCATGATACGTTGCGGTCGCCGTCATCTGCCCATTGTGGACCCCATCGGGCGCCGATGTGATCAGGATTGCGCGGCTGACGCCCGCCGGCGGAAAAGTTCTTCGGCCGCCGCCTGGGCGCGAGCGGCGACCAGGCCGGCGTCGACACTGAGCACCTTTCCACCGTCGACGAGCAGTCTGCCCTCGACATACACCTGATCGACGTCGGAACCGGAGGCGGAGAACACCAGGTGCGCGGCGGCGTTGAAGTCGGCTCCGTGCAGCAGCGGAGTGGTGTGCAGGGTGCGCAGGTCGACCGTGATCAGGTCGGCTTTCTTGCCGGGCTCCAGCGATCCGGTCTCGGCGTCGAGGCCGAGCACCCTGGCGCCGTCGAGGGTGGCCATGGCGAGGATGTCCCACGGATCGCCCGTCGTCGGGTCGAGCGTGGTGACCTTCTGCAGCAGCGAGGCGAACTTCATTTCCTCCAGCAGATCGAGGTTGTTGTTCTCCTTCTCGCCGTCGCTGCCGAGTCCGACGGTGATTCCCTTGGCGCGCAGGCCGGGCACCGGCGCGGCGCCGGAGGAAAGTTTCATATTGGAGCAGGGACAGTGCGCGACGCCGGTGCCGGTGCGGGCGAGCAGTTCCATTTCCCGTTGGTCCAGCCAGACACAGTGCGCGACGACCGTGCGCGGGCCGAGAACGCCGCGGTGGAAGAACTCCTCGATGGGACGGCGGCCGAAGCGCCGCAACGATTCCTGGACTTCCCAGATCGTTTCGGAGGAATGGGTGTGCAAGCCGGTGTCGAACTCCTCGGCCAGCCGCGCCGCCGCCGTGAACGCTTCGGAACTGCAATAGAAAAGGTGCTCGAGACCGACCCAGGAACGGACCCGACCGCCGGCGTAGGTGCGGTAGTTTTCGAGCAGCCGCCGGTTGCTGTCGAGCGTTTCGAAGTAGTCGTAGCCCGGCAGGTCCGCGACGTAGGGCGCCAGCGTGGCCCGCAGGCCGACCTGCTCGGCGGCGTGCGCGGAACCCTCCAGGTAGCGCCACATGTCCAGCACGGAGGTCGTCCCGGCCCGCAGCGATTCGGTGTAGCACAACAAAGACGCGGCCTCGGCGATCTCGGGGGTGAGCGCCTTGTGCGCGGGATCGACGTAATCGCGCAGCCAGTCCCACAGCGCCTTGGACTCCGCGGTGCCCCGCAACAGCCCGGAATGCAGGTGGCAGTTGTGCAATCCCGGAAGCACCGCGTGCCCGGCCGCGTCGACGACGACCGCGTCCGTCGCGGCGGCGTCGAGTTGTTCGACCGGACCGACGGCGACGACGCGACCGCCCTCGATCAGTACCGAACCCGGGTCGTGGACGGTTTTGCGGCCCTCACAGGGGATGACGATGCCGCCCCTGACGAGGGTGCGCGGTGTGGCTGGGGTCATCCGAAACCTTTCCCTGGAATGCGTGCCCGGTCCGGCCGGGGTCACGACGGTCACGACGGGGCACGACGGGGCATGACGGGTCGCGGCCGGTCGCCGGTGACCGGTCACGGTCTCGCGGCAGCGTCCGCCGAACCGGTCGCGCCCGCGTGTCCGGTGTGGGTCCGTCGCATGACGAATCGTCGCAAGAGGAACCAAGGGTGCGGACCGAACCTTTCCGACCGTGGCCTGCCCGCACCGGGTCCGGGCGGTGGTGCTCCCCGACCGAGTCCCACGCCGACTTCAGGGCGCGGAAGCCCGGCCGCTTAACGTGGTGGCATGACTGGGGAACTCAGGCGGGCACGCTGGGCCGTTTCGGTGACGTTCGCGGTGTGCGGGGCGGCCTTCGCGACCTGGCTGGCCCGGGTGCCCGCGGTGTGCGAACGACTGGGCCTGACCACCGGGCAGCTCGCGATCGGGTTGTTCGGGCTCGCGGCGGGCTCGGTGGTCGCGCTGCTCGGCGCCGGAGCGCTGATCACCACGATCGGCAGCCGGGCGGCGGTGTTGGCCGGTGTCACCGTGTTGTGCGGGGGCCTGTGCCTGGTCGCGCTCGCGCCGGATCCGCCGGTGTTCGTCGGTGCGCTGGTCGTGCTCGGGGTCGGCAACAGCACGCTGGACGTGGCGATGAACGCCCACGCGGCCCGGGTCGAGGAAGGCTACGGCCGGCCGATCTTCGCCGGCTTCCACGCGTTCTGGAACATCGGCGGGCTCGCCGGTTCCGGTGCCGACGCGCTGCTGGGAGCCTGGCACGTAGGAGTCTCGGTCGATTTCACCGGTGCCGCGGTGCTCCTGCTGGCGGTGGCGTGGTGGGCCGCGTCGGCGTGGTTTCTCCGCGGCGCGGACCGCGGCCAGGGCGAGGCCGCGTTCGCGCTGCCCAGCCGCGCGCTGCTTCCGTTGGGGGCCATCGCGTTCGGCGGGTTCGTCGCCGAAGGCGCGGTCAACAGCTGGAGCGCGGTGTACCTCACCGATGTCACCGCCGCCCCGCCGGCGCTGGCGTCACTGGGTTATTTCGCGTTTTCCGTCACCATGATCGCGGTGCGGCTGGTCGCGGACCGGATCGTGCGGCGCACCGGCCCGGTGCTGTTCATCCAGGTGGTCACGGCCGTGGCCGTCGGCGGGTTCGCGCTGGTGATCGCGGTCCCGGTGGCGGTGCTGGGCCTGCTCGGGTTCGCCGTGGTCGGGCTGGGCGTGGCGGGCATCGTGCCGATCGCGTGGAGCGTGGCGAGCCGGCGGCAGCCGGGCTCGCCCGGCCAGGCCGTCGCCGCGGTCGCGGCCTGCGGCTACCTGGGTTTTCTGCTCGAACCCGCGCTGATCGGCGCGCTGGCGGGCGGCATCGGGCTGCGCTGGGCGCTCGGGTCCGCCGCGGTGGTCGCGGCGGGGGTCTTCTTCCTCGCCCCGGCCATGCGGCCGCGCACCCCCGTGCCGTCCGGGGAAGGCACGCTCCGATGACCCGGTCCCCCGCGGTGACCGGGTCATCGGCTGGTTCGTGACGTTCGGGGGCTGACGGTCGGGGCCGACGGTCAGGGATTGACGGTCACCGAGAACGAGTTCGTGGCCAGGCCGGCCCCGCCCTGCCACAGCTCGAACCCGGCTTCGATGTCGATCAGGTACCACGACTGCTGGATGTAGCCGCGGCTGACCGCGTCGTTAGTAAGGCCGGCGAGGTCGAGGTTGCTCACCGAGGTCGCGGGCGAGGTCCTGGTGTAGGACACCGTGTTCCAGCCCTGGGTGCCGAACCACACGTCGTACGACACGCCGTTGACGGTCGTGGTCGCCACCTTCGCGCCGAACGGCTGGACGCTGCCCTGGTGGTTGAGCCAGATCATCAGTTCGGTGCCGTTGGGCTGCCCGCTGGTGGTCGCGCTCTGGTTGAACCAGACGTCGTAGGCGACGTCGTAGGCACCGCTGGCGCCCTGCGTGGTGTTCCAGCTCGTCGTCACCTTGCCGCTGCGCATCGCGGACACCTGCACGGGCAGGCCGCTGTTCTGGGTGCAGGCGCCCCAGTGACAGCCCTTGTAGATGGACGGGTAGCCGCCGGGCGCGCCGTTGGTGGCGTTGGAGATCGACGAGTTCACCACGCGGAAGTCCGCGTTGCCGTCGGTGCTGATGCACTCCGACGCCGACGAACCCCACTCGTTGTTCTGGACGGTGTACGCCCCGCCCGCCACGGTCGTGGACTGGAGGGCGCACAGCGTCGTGGTCGCCGCACTGGCGCTTGCCGGCGTCAGGACGGTCATGGCCAGGCCGGTGGCGACCGCCACCCCGAATGTGGCTGCCCATCGCTTTCTTGCGAGCACGACTGGTTCCTTTCTGTCTCGAACGAAACGAGGGCCCTCCGGCACGCCGCGCGAAACGCCGGCGGATCCGGCTCGAGCCGCTGGCCGTGACCGGCCGAGGCGAGCGTAGGGCCGGGTATCCGGCGAGCGCACCGGCCGCGCGCGCGGCCCGGTACCCGTGATCGCGCGACCCGGCATAGTGCCTGGTGAAGCCGCCGAAGAGCGGCGAAACCGATGGCGGCGACGGTGAAAGTTGCACGGCGCACGCACTGTCCACAAGGGAGCTTCTACGATTTCGCGGCCGTGTCCCCTCCTCCGGTGGCCGTGTCCTCCCGTCCGGTCGCCGTGTCCTCCCGTCCGGTGGCCGAGTTCTCCCGTCCGGCGGACGGGTGCGCGGTTCGGGTCGTCCGGATCCCCCAGTCACCAAGCCGGGGTCACCAAGCCGGGGTCACCAAGCCCGAATCAGCGAGCGGGTCGACAAGCCGGGGTCAGGAAGCCGGGGGAACCCCAGGACCGGAACCCCGGCGGGCCGTGAGTGCGGCGCGGACGGACGGTTCCATGAAGCCCGTTTCGAGGCTGGTGCCGACGACGGCATCCAGATCGGCTTCGCCGAAGCCCAGCCGCTCGCGCAGGATCCGGTACTCGGCGCGCAGCGGCGACCCGGTCTGGCGAGGGTTGTCGTCGCCGACGACCATCCGCATCCCGGCACGCTTGAACACCGGCGCGGGATGCCGGTCGATACGGGAGATCGCGCCGGTGTAGAGGTTCGAGGTCGGGCACACCTCGACGACGACGCCACGCTCGGCAAGCTCCCGCATGACCCCGGGATCGTCGGCCACGTGCGCGCCGTGGCCGATCCGCGTCACGCCGAACCGGTTCACCGCCTCCAGCGCGGCACGGGCCGGGGCGGCCTCGGCGGCATGACAGGTCAGGCCGAGACCGGCGGCACGGGCGATCGCGAAAGCGGCGGTGTGCGCGTCGAGGCCGGGGGAGAGCCGCTCGTCCCCGGCGAGGTCGAAGCCGACCACCCCGTCGCCCGCGAACCGGGCGGCCGCGCGCGCGACCCGTTCGTTCCGCTCGGCCGGGTCCCGGCGCAGCGCGGCGACGACGACTCCGGCCGCGGTACCGCCGCCGCGGCGGGAGCCTTCCCGCGCGCCCTCGCACACCGCGGCGATCACGGCGTCGAGATCGAACCCGTCACGGGTGTGCGTCGCGGGTCCGAAACGCAGTTCGAGGTAATCCTCACCCGCCGCTGCCGCGTCTTCGACGGCTTCGCACGTGATTCGTGCGAGCGCGTCGTAGTGGCCGAAGAAGGGGTAGGTCGAGGCCACCTTGGCCAGATAGGTCGTCAGGTCGGCGGGCCGGTCGAGCGTCAGGGCGGCCGCCCAGCCCCGCGCCGGGGTGGGGATCCGCAACTCCCGGGCCAGCTCCGCGGCGGTGGTGGGTCGCACTCGTCCTTCGAGGTGGGAGTGCAGGTTGAGGTACATCAGGATGCCGCACGGTCGAGCAGAAGGGCGACCAGTCGCGGCGCCAGCGGCGTGTCGGTGGCCAGCACCACCCGGCAGTGGGCGCCGGGGTGATCGACGCTGCCCCGGCGCTGGCCGCGGAGGTCGCACAGGGTCTGACCGCGCCCCGGCCCGGGCGTCGCGTCGATCACCACCGGGACGCGGGGGGCGAGGGTGGGGATGATCCCGCCGACGGCGATCGCCGCGGCGAGCGGGTCGTGCAGCGCCGAGGACCGGTGGCCGTAGAGGTCGAGGTAGAAGTCGAAATAGAAGTCGACGATGTTCCCCAGCGCGGCCAGGAACGGGTCACCGGAGTTCACCAGTGCCTGCCGGTGCTCCTCTTCGAAGGTGTTTTCCAGGGTGACGTCGAGCGGGACCAGCGTGATGTCCCACGGCGCCTCGAACACCGCGGCCGCGGCCTCGGGGTCGCCGGCGATGTTGGCCTCGGCCACCGCGCTGACGTTCCCCGGCACCAGTGCCGCGCCGCCCATGATCGTCACGTCGTGGACCAGTCCGGGCAGCGCCGGTTCGAGATCCAGTGCGAGGGCGAGATTGGTCAGCGGGCCGACGGCGACGATTCGCAGGGCACCCCCGTGCTGTTTGGCGAGCCGCACCAGGAACCGCGCTGCGTCCTCGGCGGCCGTCGCCAGCCCGGAGCCCGGCAGCTCGACCTCGCCGACACCGTTGGAACCATGGACGTGCGGCGCGCCACCGTGGTAGGCACCGGCCAGCGGGTCGTGCGCGCCGACCGAGACCGGGATGTCCGGACGCCCGGCGAGCGCGAGCAGGTCGAGGGTGTTGCGCGCGGCCTGGGCGGCCGCGACATTGCCACTGACGGTGCCGATACCCACCAGCTCGGCTGCCGGGGAGGCCAGCAGGTAGGCCAGGGCCAGCGAGTCGTCGATTCCGGTGTCGCAGTCGAGGTAGACCGGTTTTCGGGTACCGTTCATCGGATGCCCCGCCGCCGGCCGGGTCGTCGCTCCTCCATTGTGGACACTCAGAGCTGGACGCCGCGGGTCAGCGCCCCATCGGCGACGAGGTTCGTGCCGGTGATGAACGAGGCACACGGGCTCGCGAGCATGGTGACCGCGTAGGCGATCTCCTCGGGCTTGCCCATTCGCCCCGTCGGGTTCAGCGCCAGGGCCTGGGAGAACAGCTCGGTGTTGTTGTCCTGAACCTGATTCCAGACCCCGCCCGGGAAGAACGTGTTGCCCGGGCTGACCGTGTTCGCGCGAATTCCCTTGCCGGCCAACTCGAACGCCAGACTCTGTGTGTAGTGGACAATCGCCGCCTTCATCGGCCCATAGGCCGGGGCCGCGAAGTCGATTTCCCGGCCGGAGACGCTGGACACCGTGATGATCGAGGCGGACTCGCTGCGTTCCAGATGCGGCATCGCCGCGTTCACCGTCCGCACCGTGTGCATCATGTCGACGTCGAAGCTCGAGCGCCAATGGTCCTCGGTCGGGCCGATGGCCAGTGCGCTGACGTTGCACACCACGATGTCCAGCCCGCCCAGCTCCTGAGCGGCATCCTCGACCCAGGACGCCAACGCGGGCCCGTCGGCCACGTCGAGGGCGCGCCCGGTGACCTTCGCGCCGGAGGCGGTGTGTTCCTCGACGGCCGCCTTCACGTCGCCTTCGTTGCGCGCGCAGAACGCGACCGCGACGCCTTCGGCGGTCAGGGATTCGACGATCGCGCGGCCGATTCCCTTGGTGCCGCCGGTAACGAGGGCACGAAGCCCGGCGAGTTGAAGATCCACGGTTGCCTCCCGGTTCGGGCCTGGTATCTCTTGTGTGATGCGGTCAGGCCGGACACCGCTGTCCGAGTTCTCCCGCCGTCAAGCGTGGCTGGCGGACTGCTCGCGGAGATAGCGGTGCATCCCGCCGTAGGCGTCCGCGGCCGGCAGCAGCTTCTTCGAGACCTTGGTGACCGCGCTGTAGTTCGCGTCCACCACGTTGGCCAGCGGCGCCTCGCTGATCTGCGTGAGCAGCTGGTAGGCGTCGAGACGGTCGAGGCCGTACAACTCGTGCAGCCAGTCGATCATGCCGCGCTGGCTGGCCCGCCACGCGTCCTCGAGCGGCCGGGAAGAGCCGACGACGACGTAGCGATCGTCGGCTTCGATGCGGGGCCACAGCGGCGCGTTGCCCTTGATCAGCTCGACGATGAGGGTCACGTTCATCGCGCCCTCCACGGCGGTTCCGCACGACTCGCCTTCGCCCTGCCGGTAATGGCCGTCGCCGACCGAGAACAGCGCCCCTTCGACGTTCACGCCGAGAAAACAAGTGGTCCCCGCCCGCATCTCCGGGGTGTCCATGTTGCCGCCGAAAGTGTCGGGAACGAGAGAGGTCCGGACCTCGCGCCCGGTCGGTGCGACACCGACGGTGCCGAGCATCGGTTCGACCGGCAGATCCAGCCGCAGCTGCCCGCGCTGCGCCTCGAACACCACCACCTGCCGGTCCCGGTCGAGCTGGTAGATCCAGGTCAGCTCGGGCAGCGGCTCGTGCAGCATCGCGGTGCGGTCGGTAGCGGTGAGGCCGCCGAAGAACGGGATGGTCGCCGACGCGGCCCAGTCCCGCGCCGGTTCCAGCTCGACGAAATGCAGCGCGAGCGTGTCACCGGGTTCGGCGCCTTCGACGTAGAACGGGCCGGTCTGCGGGTTCACCTCGCGCAGGTCGAGCTTTTCGCTCGGCCGGTCCTCGGCACTTTGCAGCCGGCCGCTGAAGGCGTCCTCGGTCCACAGTCGCATCATCGTGCCGGGCTTGACCCGCAGGATCGGCTCGGCACCGCCGAACGTCCACGCGTACTGCTCAGGGCGTGGCGTGAACTCGACTACGTCCATGGTCCTCCTCGCGCCCGATGGTGTGCTGATCATCCTCGGGGGTCCCGCCGATGACAAGTCGCCGCGGAGAGTGATCGACGTCACGGGGAACGCCGGGGATGCGCGGAGAGATCTTGCCGCCGTTCCCCGGCCGCTCCTAGGGTCATTGTCGTGGCCCGGCCCCGGATCTGGAGCTGAGATGACTTCCCCGACCGACCATGCGCTCGGCGCGCTCGCCGGCAACGGCAGCCGGGCATGAAGATCACCGACATCGTGCTGGACCGGCTGCGGCTCCCGCTGGATCCGCCGCTGCGCGCGGCCTGGGATCCCGTGCCGCGCCGCCATTTCGACGCGACCATCGTGCGCGTGCACACCGACGACGGGGTGACCGGCATCGGCTCCGGCGACACCATGGACGGGTTCGACGCGGTCAGGCATCTCTTCGTGGGACAGGATCCGCTCGACATCGTGCGGCACGTCAAGGCGATCGAGACGGCCAACTTCCACCGTGGCCGGTACTGGCCGCTGGAAGCCGCGCTGTGGGACGTGATCGGCAAGGTCGCCGGGCTCCCGGTCGCGACCCTGTTCGGCAACGCGGCGTCCGCGGTGCCCGCGTATGCCTCTTCGGCGGAACTGAAGGCGCCGTGGGAGCGGGTGGAGGCCGCGTTCGCGGCGCGCGAGGCCGGGTTCCGCGCGATGAAGATCCGGATCGACCGGGACCGGATCACCGAAGGGGTCGCCGCGGTCGCCGCCGTGCGCGACGCGCTCGGGCCGGGCTTCGTGATCATGGTGGATCTGAACCAGTCCTGGCGCATGGCCGGTGACACCGCGGCCGCCACCGATCTGGCCGCGACCCGGGCGCTCGTGCGGAAACTGGCCGAGCTCGACGTGTACTGGGTGGAGGAACCGCTCCCCTACGCCGACGTGGCGGGCTTGCGGACGCTGCGCGCGGAGAACCCCGGGGTCCGGATCGCGGCGGGGGAGATGCATTCGAGCGTGCCGGAACTGCTGCGCTACCTCGAAGACGACGTGCTCGACGTCTACCAGATGGACGTCGTGCTGGCGATCGGAATGCACCGTGCCCGCACGCTCGCCGAACTCGCCCAGCTCAAGCACCGCGCGTTCACCCCGCACAGCTGGACCAACGGCATCGGCCTGTTGGCCAACCTGCAGGTCTGCGCCGGCGTCGGTGGCGGGCCGTGGTTCGAGTTCCCGTACGACCCGCCGGGGTGGACGCCGCGGCGGCGGGACTTCATGCTGGCGGAGCCCGTCATGATCAGCGAAGCGGGCGAGGTTGAGGTCCCGGCGGCACCGGGACTGGGCGTCGAACTGGACGAGGAAGCGGTGGCGCGGTGGCGTCGGTGAACGGCACCGTCCGGTACGGGACCCGGGCGGTGGGAGTCCGCACCTTGACGAGACGACACGAGATCGGTTGTCGCGGCCGGAGATCGCTTGTGGCGCCGGGATTCGGCTTGTGACGGCATGGTTGGGCTTGTGGCGGCACGGAGGGCTTGTGATGGCACGGTCGGGCTTGTGGCGGCACGAGACCGCCGGTGACGCTTGAGGCACCTCGCGAGACGGGACGAGACTCCTCGGAGACGGCGGGAGACGGCGTGGGACTTTCGGTAGAGCTTTCCGGCCAGACGCGTTTCGGACCCGGTGTGGTGGCGGAGCTGCCCGAGTGCGTCGCCCGGCTCGGGTACACCCGGGCGTTCGTCGTCACCGATCGCGGACTGCGCCGCACGGGAATCGTCGAGCGCGTCGCGAAGATACTCGCCGGCGCCGGGATGGAGCACGCCGTCCACGACGACCTCGGTCCCAACCCGGCCATGGCCGAGCTGGACCGCGGCGCGCTGGCGCTGACCGGGTTCGGGCCGGCGGTGGTCGTGGCGGTCGGTGGCGGTTCCGCACTCGACGCGGCGAAGGGAATCTCGCTGCTCGCCGGTAACCCCGGCGCCGGTGCCGCGGACGCCGACACGCTGTGGGAAGCGCGCGACGGGATGCCGCTCATCGCCGTCCCGACGACGGCGGGAACGGGTGCCGAAACCAACGGATTCGGTGTCGTGGAAGACCCGCGCACCCGCAAGAAGGTCTACATAGGACACTCGTCGGTGCGGCCGCGAACCGCCTTGCTGGACCCCGAACTCACGCTCGGCCTGCCCGGCCCCATCACCGCGTCCACCGGCATGGACGCGCTGGTGCACGGCATCGAGTCGCTCGCTTCCCGTGGTGCCAACCCCTTTTCCGCCGCCTATGCCACGCACGCCGTCACCGTGGTCGGTCGCTGGCTGCCGGTCGCGTTCCGCGATGGTGCCGACCTCGACGCCCGGTCGCAGCTGATGTGGGGCGCTCACCTGGCCGGGCACGCGCTGACCCTGTCCGGCCTCGGACTGGTCCACGGCATCGGCCACGCCGTGACCGCGCATACCGGTACCCCGCACGGGGTCGCGCTGGCGGCCGTGCTCGCCGAGGTCATGGCGTTCAGCGCCCCGGCCGCCGGGCCCGCCTACGAAACCGTGGCGCGCGCCCTGGGGGTCACCGCGGTTCCCGATGACCCGACCACGGCGGCGATCCGGGCCGTGGCGGAGATCCGCGACGCGATCGCGATCAAGCGACCCCTCCGGGAACTCGGGGTCACCCGGGACCTGTTGCCGGTGATCGCGGCGGACGCGGTCGCCGACGCGGTCACCAAGAACTCGCCTCGCCTGCCCGACCGATCCGAGGTCCTGGACCTGTTGCGGTCGGTGTACTAATCGGCCTTGCCGTCGGTGTACTGACCGGCGTTGCAGTCGGTGTACTGATTCGGCGTTACGGTCGGTGTGCTGACCGGCCTCGCTTTCGAACCTGGAGAGGGTGCTGAAAGCGCTTACTCCATTTGGTCCCAACTGGTTCAGGGGAAGTACAACGCTGATCACATCGGACTTCAAAAGTCCGCGCGGGCATGACTAGCATGGCCGCGCCGGGTCGCCGTCCGCCCTCGCACGCGGCGGGCGCCGTGCGACGGGAAGAGGCTGGTTCCACCTCCAGGACGGGCGTGATGAACATGAACGACAGAGCGGCACCTCCCCGACACCTCGCGCTAGCCCGGAGCACCACACCCCCCAAACCCGAAACCACACCCCCCGCCCGGGAGACCACACCAACCGGACGAGGGGACACGGCGACCGGACGAGGGGACACGGCAACTGCTGGCGAGGCCTCCCGCCCCGCGCGTGTCCCCTCTTCCGGCACCCGAGTTCTCCGTTCCCGTTGCCGAGTCCTCCCTTCCGGTTCTCGTGTCCCCCGTTCCCGTTGCCGTGTCCCCTTCTCCGGTCGCCGTGTCCCCCGTTCCCGCCGCTGTGTCCTCGTGTCCGGTCGCCGTGTCCTCCCGTCGAGTCGCCGTGTCCCCTCGTCCGGTCGCCGAGTCCTCCCGTCGGGTCGTCGAGTTCTCCGATCGCGTTGTCCAGTCCTGCCTTCCGAAACCAGAGTGTGTCCCGCGGGCGAGAAGACAGGAGCCCCAGCATCATGACGAACGCCGTACTCGCCGCCGCTGCCTGGACATCGCACGACACGCGGCTGATCTGGGTCACCGTCCTGGGGATCGCGATCATCGTGGCGCTGATCGTCGCGGTGAAGATGCATCCCTTCCTGGCGCTCGTGCTCGGTTCCGTCTTCGTCGGCTTCGCCGCCGGTGTGGGGCCGGCGAAGGTCGTCACGAACTTCGAAACCGGTGTCGGCAGCACCTTGCAGGAGGTGGGCCTGCTGATCGCGCTCGGCGCAATGCTGGGCAAACTGCTCGCCGACTCGGGCGGCGCCGACGAAATCATCGACAAGCTGCTGTCGCGGGCGCGGGGAGCCGCGGTCCCGTGGGCCGTGACGCTGGTCGCGCTGATCATCGGACTGCCGATGTTCTTCGAGATCGGCCTGGTGCTGTTGCTCCCGGTGATCGTGCTGGTCACCCAGCGCGCCAAGCTTCCCCTGATGCGGGTGGCGATCCCGGCGCTGGCAGCGCTTTCGGCACTGCACGGCATGATCCCGCCGCATCCGGGCCCGCTGCTGGCGGTCGACTCGGTGCACGCCCAACTCGGCACCACGCTGGCTCTCGGTCTCGTGGTGGCCATCCCGACCGTGATCCTCTGCGGGCCGCTGGCCTCCGTCCTGATCGCGCGCGTGGTGCCGGTGAGCGCGCCCGCCCGGGCCGGCGGCGTCGACACCACGTCGGCCCGGACCCGTGCGGCGGATGTGAAGCGGCCTCCGTCGTTCGGGGCAACGCTGGTGACCGTGTTGTGTCCGGTCGTGCTCATGCTCGCGAAGGGCCTCGTCGACATCGTCATGAGCGACAGCAAGAATCCGGTCCGGGTGACGCTCGACTTCGTCGGCGAACCCCTCATCGCGCTGACGCTCGCCGTACTGCTGGCGATGATCACGTTCGGGTACGCCGTGGGATTCGGTGGTGCGAAGATCGCCGGCCGGATCTCCGAGAGCGTGGGACCGGTCGCCGCGGTGATCCTCATCGTCGGTGCGGGCGGCGGCTTCAAGCAGGCACTGGTCGGCGCGGGTGTCGGCGATTCGGTGGGCAAGTTCGCCGGGAACAGCCATCTGTCCGTGCTGGTGCTGGGTTTCCTGGTGGCCGTCGCGCTGCGGCTCGCGACCGGCTCGGCGACGGTCGCGACCGTCACCGCCTCCGGCATCGTCGGGCCGCTGGCCAGCGGTTTGACCCCGACGCACGCCGCGCTGCTGGCGCTGGCCATCGGCGCCGGGTCGCTGTTCTTGTCCCACGTCAACGATGCGGGATTCTGGCTGGTCAAGGAATCCTTCGGACTGACCGTCGGCCAGACGTTCAAGTCCTGGTCCGTGCTGGAGACCGCGGTGTCGCTGGTCGGTTTCGGATTCGTCATGCTGCTGTCCCTGATCATCTGACCCACCCGCCGTGTCCCCTCTTCCCGTCGTCGTGTCCCCTGTTCCCGTCGCCGTGTCCCCCCTTCCTGCGGTCGTGTCCCCTGTTCCCGTCGTCGTGTTCCCCCCTCCGGTCATCGTGTCCTCACTTCCGGTCGCCGAGTTCTCCCGTCGAACGGGACGTGCCGACGATCCGCGCCGGCCGCATGACGAACAGGAATCCGTTACGCGATGGGTCGCGCCGCCGGAGGACACGACTGCCGCAAGAGAGAGCTCGGGTGCGGGAAAGGAGGACACGGCGACGGGAAGGCAGGGACTGGCCCGGTTCTCCGGAATGCCCGTACCAGCTGATCGCGTCATTCACAGAAAGCGTTTTCTCGGTCAAGGTTCGTCCACAATGCCCGATCGAGATCGAGTATGAGAAGAGTGCCATGATCACTTGCCGGAATTTCTTCGCCGGGCACTGGCAGGACAGCGCGGGTGCCCCGATCGAACGGCACAATCCCGCCACCGGGAAGCTCGTCGCCGCCGCGCCCCGATCCACCGCGAGTGACGTGGACGCGGCGGTCGCCGCCGCGAAGGCCGCCTTCCGCGGCTGGCGAAGGACGTTGCCGGCCGAGCGAGCGGGCCTGCTGCACGAGCTGGCGCGCCACTGCGCCCGGCGGGTGGACGACCTCGCCTCGGCGATCACCCGGGAACAGGGCAAGCCGCTGGACGAGGCACGCGGCGAGGTGCGCAAGTTCATCACCGCCTTGCACTACTACGCCGAGGAAGCGACGCGGGTGTTCGGGAAGACCGTCCCCAACGACGCACGCGGTTACCTGAGTATCGTGGAAAAGGAACCCGTCGGGGTGATCGGCGGTATCGTGCCGTGGAATTACCCGATCGAGCTGATCGGCTGGAAGCTCGCCGCCTCGGTCGCGGCCGGCTGCACCATCGTCATCAAGCCGTCGGAGTACACGCCGGGCTGCGCGCACGTGCTCTCGGAATGCGTTGCGATGGCGTTTCCGCCCGGTGTCGTCAATTTTGTCTACGGAGACGGCTCGACCGGCCAGGTACTCGCGGAACATCCGGATCTCGCGAAGATCGCCTTCACCGGCTCGATGCGGACGGGTCAGGCGATCTTCCGCGCCGTCACGGGCATCACCGCCCTTTCCCTCGAACTCGGCGGCAGCTGCCCGATGATCGTCACCGCCCGGGCCGACCTCGAAGCGGCCGTCGCCGGGGCCACCCGCCGCTCGTTCCGCAACGCCGGGCAGATCTGCATCGCGATCAACCGGATCTACGTGCAGGATGCCGTGTACGGCGAGTTCGTGTCGCGGTTCGCGGAAGCGGCCGACGCGCTCCGGGTCGCGGACGGGACCGACGAGCCGTCGGCCGATGTCGGCGCGATGACGATGCGGGAGACCTACCAGCGGACGCTCGATCATCTCGCGGACGCCCGCGCGCGGGGAGCACGGGTGGTGGCCGGCGGTGGTCCCCTCGAGGAACTGCGCCCCGGCCTTTTCCTGCGCCCGACGGTGGTCGCGGATGTGCCGGACCAGGCCCGCGCGATGCGCGAGGAGACCTTCGGCCCGCTGGCCGGGGTCGCGCCCTTCAGCAGCCTCGACGACGCGATCGCGCGGGCGAACGCCGTTCCCGGCGGGCTGGCCGCCTATGCCTACACCCGCGACATGGGGGAATCCTTCACCCTGGCCAGGGAACTCGATTTCGGCAACGTCGCGGTGAACAATGTGGACGCCGGCATCATGAACGCACCTTATGGCGGCCGCCGGGAAAGCGGTTTCGGCTCCGAGCACGGCCACGAAGGACTCGAATCGTATCTGCAGTTCAAACACGTGCGGATCCGCCACGGCGCGGACTGAGCTGTCCCCGGCCGCGTAAGCGGTTCCACGGCGCAACGGAGCGCGAAAGGACGGAAGCGGACATGCTGATCGGAATCGACCTCGGAACCTCGACGTGCAAGGCAATCGCGGTCGCGGAGTCGGGCGAGGTGGTCGCCAAGCAGAGCCGCGGCTACCCGATGATCAACCTGCGGCAGGGCTGGTCCGAACAGGATCCCCGGGAATGGTGGCAGGCGACCGACGCGGTGATCTCCGGTCTCACGGCCGCGCTGCCGCAGCGCGGGCGGGAGGTCACCGGAATCGGCCTTTGTGGACAGATGCACGGGCTCACCGCGCTCGACGCGGCGGGAAACCCGCTCCGGCCGGCGATCCTGTGGAACGACCAGCGCTGCGCCCCACAGTGCGACTGGATCACCGAGCGCGCCGGTGGCGTCGACGGCCTGCTGAGGATGACCCGGAACCGCATGCTGCCCGGCTTCACCGGCGGCAAGATCATCTGGTTGCGGGAACACGAGCCGGAGCACTACGACCGCATGGTGCGGTTGCTCAACCCCAAGGACTACCTGCGGTTGCGCCTGACCGGCAGCTACGCGACCGACGCCTCGGACGCCTCCGGGACCGGTCTGTTCGACGTCCGCCGGCGGGCCTGGTCCGAAGAGCTCATCGAGCTTCTCGACATCGACGGCGCGCTGCTGCCCGAGGTCGTGGAGTCGGTGGACCCGACCGGCGCGGTGCGGCCGGAACTGGCCCGGCGCTGGAACATCCCGGAAGGCACCGAGGTCTTCGGCGGCGGGGGCGACGCCGTCATCCAGACCACCGCGATGGGCCTGATCGATCCGGGTTCGGTCGGGTTCACCATCGGCACGGCCGGCATCGTCGCGGGCGGGACCTCGTTCTGCCCCGACAACCCGGACGGTCGCGTGCAGGTCTCCTGCGGCAACTCGGCGGACCGCTGGCACATCATGGGTGTCTCCCTCGCCGCCGGGGGCGCTTTCCAGTGGCTGCGCGACGCGCTGGCACCAGCCTGTGCGGGCGCGCCGGTCTCGTTCACCGACCTGGTGCGCCTGGCCGGAGAGGTCGAGCCCGGTTCGCGCGGTCTGCTGTTCCTGCCCTATCTGCTCGGGGAGCGGTCGCCGCACGTCGCGCCCGAGGCGTCGGCGTCCTGGGTGGGGCTGACCCCGATGCATACCGTGGCACACCTGGCGCGCAGCGTCATGGAAGGGGTCCTGCTGAACCTGCGCGAGATCCTCGAGGTGTGCCGGCAGGCGGGCGTGCGGTGCGACCAGGTGGTCGCCTCGGGCGGAGCGACCGTCGAACCCCGGTGGCTGCAGATGCTGGCCGACGTCCTCGGCCGGGAGACGGTGACCGTGACGGGGGCGACCGAGGGCGGCGCCTACGGTGCGGCGCTGGCGGCCGGGGTCGGCAGTGGTGTGTGGCGTGATCTCGGCGAGGCGCTGACCAGTGTCCGCGTGGAAAAGACGTTCGTGCCGCAGCCGCGAGCGGCGCAGACCTACGAGCGGGTTTTCGCCTCCCACCGCCGCCTCTACGACCGCCTGCGGGACGTCTACCGGGACGACTCGTGACCGAGACAGGAGAGCAGCCCATGGAACCCAGCACCGATCAGGACAAGGCGAAGTGGACCGCCGGCACGGCCGCGATCGAAACCTATGTGCGCGACGGTATGAAGCTCGGCCTGGGCTCGGGTACGACCTCGCACTGGTTCGTGCGCGCGCTGGGCGTGGCGGTCGCCGAGGGCCTGGATGTCGTCGGCGTGCCGACCTCGACGGGCACCCGGGACCTGGCCCGGGAGGTGGGCGTCCCGTTGGTCACGCTGGCCGAGGTGGACCGGCTCGACCTGACCATCGACGGTGCCGACGAGATCGACCACCACGGTTCGATGATCAAGGGCGGCGGCGCGTGCCTGCTGTGGGAACGCATCGTCGCCGACGCTTCGCGGAAGATGGTGGCGGTCGTCGACGACACGAAGGTGGTGGAGCGCCTCGGCCGGTTCCCCCTGCCGATCGAAGTCGTGCCCTTCTCGTGGGAGTCGACCCGCCGGTCCGTGGCCCGGCTGCTGGACAAACTCGGGTACGCCGAACCGGACCTGCGGCTGCGCACGGTGCGCGGGGAACCGGTCGTGACCGACAGTGGCCACTACCTCATCGACGCGCATCTCGGGCGCATCACCGACGCGTTGGTGCTGGATGCCCGACTCGACTGGATTCCCGGTGTGGTGGAGCACGGCCTGTTCACCGGCATCGCCGACGAGATGGTGATCGGTTCGCCCTCGGGGGACCACAAGGTCGTCGACGTGCACACCGCGCCCACCGGCAGGCCCGCGACCGTGCTGAGGTAGTTCCGGGCCGCACCCCGTTTACCCGCCGCTGATCAGGGAGTGCCGAATTCCCGCCCGCGACATTAGCCGCGTGACCGCCGCTGAGCTCGTGATCGTTCGTCGGGAGGTGTCGGTGAGGTGTCGGCCGAATTCAGCCGGACGATTTCCCTGAACTCGATCACCGCGATCTTTTACGATCCGGCGACGCGTGCTCGAACGGTGATCCCGGCGGGTTCCTCGCCGGTACGCTTACTGGACGTATCGGGTGAATTTCTTGACGTGACAAGGATTCTCCCGCTATGGTCCAGACCATAGGGGCGCACAGGGGGCTGAACCGAAACCTCTTCGTGGAGTCGACATGGCTGTCCGGAAAATCGTCGCCGCGCTGACCGGCGCGGCCCTCGCACCCCTCATCATGATCGCCGTTCCGGCGACCGCCAGCGCGCACGGTTACATTTCCGTGCCGACGAGCCGGCAGGCGGAATGCGCACAGGGAATAGTTTCCTGTGGGGACATCAAATACGAGCCGCAAAGCGTGGAAGGTCCCAAGGGGCTGCGCAGCTGCAGCGGCGGCAACACCCGGTTCGCGGAACTCGACGACGACACCAAGGGCTGGCGCGCCACCTCCGTGGGGAGCACGGTGACGTTCAACTGGACGCTGACCGCCCAGCACCGGACGACCGACTGGGAGTACTACATCGGCAACACCAGGGTCGGCCTGGTCGACGGCGGCAACCAGATCCCGCCCACCAGTTTCTCGCACACCGTGAACCTCAGCGGGTTCAGCGGCCGCCAGAAGGTGCTCGCCATCTGGAACATCGCCGACACGTCCAACGCCTTCTATTCCTGCGTCGATCTCCAGATCGGCTGACTCGCCGAAATCCGGTCCGGGCCCGGGTGTCCACACGGGACACCCGGGCCTCGGTGCGCGCAAGGGCGAGTTCGGCGACCGGACGGGAGGACACGGCGACCGGAAGGGGGGACACGCGGGCGGGAAGAGGGGACTCGCCGTGGTGGGGTCGGCGAACCATAATGGCGAAGATGGACACCGAGTTGACCGGCGCGAGGCTGCTCGCCGGGACCGTCGTGGACCCGGCCGGGGTCATCCGGGCGAAGCAGGTCCCGATCGCGCGTGCCGGCGTCTTCGAGGCACACGGGATGGGCGCGTCACCGAGCTGGAACGTGTTCTGCATCGACAACACGGTCGCGTTCACGCCCCGGTTCGGTGTGGTCGGTGACTTGCGGCTGCGCCTCGATCTGTCCACCGTGCGCCCGCTGGGCGGCGGGTTGGACTGGGCACCGGCGGAGATGTACACGCAGGACGGTGAGCCGGCCGCGATCTGTACCCGGGGCCTGCTGCGCCGCACCGAAGCCGCGCTGGCCCAGCGTGGCCTGACCGCGCTGGTCGGCGGCGAACTGGAGTTCGTCCTGACCCGCGAGGACGGCTCGCCGCGGCCGACACAGGGCTGGAACGCCTACGGGCTCGGTGCCGTGCTCGACGCCGAGCCGGTGCTGATGGACCTCGTCGACGCGGCCCGCCAGGCCGGCCTGCCGATCGAACAGGTCCACGCCGAGTACGGGCCGGGACAGTTCGAGTTCTCCCTGGCCCCCGCCGATCCCGTCACGGCCGCCGACAACATCGTTCTCGCCCGCGTACTCACCGGCCGTGTCGCGCGCCGGCACGGTTTGGGGGCCTCGTTCTCGCCGTTGCCGTTCGCCGGGGGAAGCGGAAACGGTGCACATCTGCATCTCTCGCTGGCCCAGCGCGGCGTGCCGCTGCTCTCCGGTGGGGACGGTGCGCACGGACTCACCCGCGAAGGCGGCGCGGCGATCGGCGGAATCGTCGCCGGTCTGCCCGAGGTCGTCGGGGTACTCGCCGGTTCCGTGCTGTCCGCGCCGCGACTGCGTCCGGGCTACTGGTCGGGCGCGTTCGCGTGCTGGGGCCTGGAGAACCGCGAAGCGGCCGTGCGGTTTTGCGCGGCGACGCCGAGTGCGCCGCACGGCGCGAGCGTCGAGGTGAAATGCGTCGACCCGTCCGCGAACCCCTACCTCGCCACGTCGGTGCTCCTCGGCCTGGCGCTCGACGGCATCGTGCGGGACGCCGAACTCCCGGCCGAACTCACGGTCGATCCCGCCGGCGTCCCGGGCACCCTGCGCCTGCCCGCGGATCAGGAGACCGCGCTGGACGCGCTGGAGGGCTCGGCGCTGGCCCGCGGGCTGCTGGGGGAGGAGATCCTCGAAGCGCTCGGCGCCGTCCGGCGTCACGAACTCGACACCTATGGCAAGGAGGACCTCGCCGTGGTGGCCGAACGGTTCCGGTTCACCTGGTGATGGCCGTGGCGACCGGATACCCGACCGGACAGCTGGGCACGTACCTGGAAACGCTGCGGCTGGCGGACCACCACGTCCACGGCGCGTTCACCGGCGAGGTGACGCGCGCCGACTTCGAAACGGCGATGAACGAGGGTTCGCCGGACCCGGTCCCGCCCTGGATGACCCAGTTCGACTCCCAGCTGGGCTTCGCCCTGCGGCGATGGTGTGCCCCGCTGCTCGACCTGCCGGAGCACGTGTCCGCCGACCGGTATTTCGAGCGGCGCGTCGAGCTGGGCACCACCGAGGTGACCGGGCGGTTCCTGCGGGCGGCCGGGGTGTCCGACTGGATCGTGGACACCGGTTACGCGGCCGACGAGGTCATGAGTCCCGGCGCTGTCGCGGCGGCCTCGCGGGGCCGGGTGCACGAGGTGGTGCGGCTGGAGTCGCTGGCCGAAGAGGTCGCGGCCACCGGAACCCGGGACTACGCCGACGAGTTCGGCTCACGACTGAGCACCCTCGCGCGTTCGCCCGAGGTGGTCGCGACGAAGAGCATTCTGGCCTACCGGTGCGGTTTCGACATCGATCTGACCCGGCCGACCGACCGGGCGGTGGCCCACGCGGCGCGGCTGTGGCTCGGCGGGCAACCCTCCCGACTGACCGACCCGGTGCTCATCTCCCACGGCCTGCACACGGCGGTGGAGCTGGGCCTGCCGATCCAGCTCCACACCGGCTTCGGCGACCGTGACCTCGACCTGCACCGCGCGAACCCGGTGCTGCTGCTCGACTTCCTGCGCCTGCCCGAGGTGTCCCGGGTTCCCGTGCTGCTGTTGCACTGCTACCCCTACCATCGCGAGGCGGCATACCTCGCGCAGGCCTTTCCCGCCGTCTACTTCGACGTCGGTCTCGGGGTGAACCACCTGGGTGTCCGCGGTGTCGAGCTGATCGCCGAATCCTTCGAGCTGGCGCCGTTCGCCAAGCAGCTCTACTCATCGGACGCGTGGGGCCTGCCGGAACTGCACTTCCTGGGCGCGGCGCTCTGGCGCCGCGCGATCGGGCGGACCTTCGGCCGCTGGGTGGCGGACGGCGACTGGTCCCTCCGGGACGCGATGCGGGTGGCGGCCATGATCGGGCACGACAACGCCCACCGCGTCTATGACCTCCGCTGACCACCCGGCGTCCCGCGAGCCGATCCGGGAAGTCCGCATCGCTGACCAGGGAGTCACTCGTCGATCATGGGGACCGTCAAGGAGTCGGGTGTGGCTACGGTCGTCGCTGCTTTGTTCACCTGCCCGTTGGGGGACGACGGTGTCCTGATCCCCCGCACGGTCGCGATCGCGGAGGGCTACCAGGCGCTGCTGGAGGTCAACCACGAGCGTCTCGCCGCCTGGTTCCCGGGATTCGACAAGCCGCCGACGCCGGAAGGGACTCGCGCGGAGCTGGCTCGGAGCGGCCAGGCCTGGCTTGACGGATCGCAGTTGCCGGTGGCCATCGCGGTGCGGGCCGAAGGCGGCTGGCGCCTGGTGGGCGCGGTCAACCTGATGATCGACAGCACCGCGCGGTCAGCCGAGGTGGGCTATTGGCTCGATTCCGGCTTCGAGGGGCGCGGGTTGGCCACCCGGGCTGTCACGGCCGTGCTCGATCAGGCCTTCGGGCCGCTCGGTCTGCATCGTGTCGAGTTGCGTACCAACCCCGGCAACCAACGCAGTCGGAGCGTGGCCGAGCGTTTGGGGTTCACCCAAGAAGGTTTGTTGCGCGAGGCCGCGCCGTTCCCCGGCGAGCGACGTGACGAGGTGGTCTTCGGCCTCCTGGCACGGGAGTGGCACCAGGCGGCGACCGGATCCAGCGGTCCTTCCTAGCCTGTCTCTCTGCCGCGCCCGGGCGCTGCGGCAATGGTGTGAACCGCGACGGTCGCGGCCCTACCTACCGGTCAGGACGCGGCGGCTGGGCCGAGGCGTTCGGGTTCCGGGCCAGTTGTCACGGGTCGCGCGGGTTCGGCAGCTTCACCGGGCGAGCCGGGTGGTTCGGTCGAGTCGGTCGAGTCGGCCGTTGCGGGTGACTCGGCGGTGTGTTCCATGACCGTGCCCAGCCGTCGCCCGAGTTCGGTGTAGGCGGTGAAGCGGCCGTCGTCGAAGAACTGGTCGCCCGTGCTTTCGTGCGGGAACTCCGGCTGGTGGGCGGCGTAGGCCAGCACCGAGTACGGCAGGCGCGGCCACAGCACGGCCTTGCCGACCACGAGCTTCCCGGTGGTCTTCTGCCCACTCTCGGCGGGATAGTGGATAGTGCCGGTGAGCACCGGGCATTCGGCCAGCCTGCCGTCGAGCACGCTCATCGGGTGCCCGGGATTCAGCGGTTTCGCGGTGCCGGGCTCGATCTGCCACGGCTTGTCGAATTCGACCTCCACGCCGAGTTCCTGCCGCGCGAGGGTCAGTGCGTCGGACAGCGAGGTGGCCCCCGGCGGAGCGTTGACGCCGGCGTCGACGCAGTAGATTTCCGCGCACCGACGCCGAAGCAGCTCGACGAGACCGAGGTTGTCGTAATGGCCGCCGTCGGTGACGTGCAGCAACCGGTCGCTGTAGGAATGGAGGCCGAGCACCTCGCGCACCAGGTAGGGCAGCCGCCGGGCCCGGGGCAGGCCGGGGTAGGCCCAGCCGTTGCGCTTCGCCGTGAGCAGGAAGTGCGGGTTGGGCAGCCAGGCGCCCAGCCGTGCCCCGGACACCGCGAACAGCACCTGGAACCATCGCGCCCCGCGTCCCATCGCCGAGGCGAACGCCGCGCCGCTGACGGCGACCGCGCCCTGCACGGTCAGGTCCCGCCGCAGCCGGTTGCGCACCAGGCCTTCGAGCTTTCCGGTGCGTACCCAGCCGACATCCGGCCCGCCGACCCAGTCGGCGCTCAGGGTGTAGGAGACGCAGTTGAGGCCCGGCGGCGTGCGGCCTTCACCGGTGAGGTTGGCGGCGGCCGCGAAGATCACTTCCGGGAACGAGCGGGGCCGTTTGCCGTAGGTGGACAGTGTCGACGTCCCGGTGCTGGGATAGGGCACCACGATCTCGTGGCCGCGGCGGCGCACGGTGCGTAGCGCGAAGGTGCCGGCCACCCGCTCGCGGTAGAACGGGTGCAGGCTCAGTGAGGTCTGGTCGAACAGGCCCAGTACCACGCCGAGTCCGACCGAGGTCCAGACCACCGCGTCGGCCTTGCCGGTGCCCACCATGGCGACGAGCAACAGCAGCCAGGCCAGGGCGAGCACCGTGGTGGTGAGCATCACCAGCAGCAGCTGTAGCAGGCTGTTCGGGATCGCGGCGACGATACCGTCCTTTGTGGACTTCGCGGCCGCTTCGAGCTTCTCGCGGTTGCGCCAGAGGATCGAGCCCAGCGCCGCGAGGTAGGCCAGCACGACGGTGCCCGCCGGTGCGGCTACCTGCACGCCCACCGAGGTCTGCGCCAGCATGAGGCGCACCAGCCGGACGAGGAGGGGAAGCACGACGGTCAGCACGGCGACGAGTCCCATGAGGACGGCCAGCCGTGCGGAAAGCCGCCGCAGGATCCCGGCCACGGTGCCTCGCCGGCGCAGCGCCCGTCCGGCGAGGGAGGTCAGCAGTGCCGACAACGCCAGCGCGCCCAGCGCCAGCAGTGCGGCCATCCGTGGCGTGGCGAAGACCGGGCCCGCCGGGAGCGCGGCCAGCGGCACGATTTCGTAGTACCGCCCCAGGAACACGCCGAGCACGACGGCCGGGGCGAACAGTGCCGCCAGCGAGAGCAGCAGACCGCGGGCGAGCACGCCCAGCGCGGTGAACATCTCGGCGGGCGTGCCGGCGAGATAGCTGACGTGGCGGCGGACGAAGTCTTCCTCGACCGTTCCCGGCCCGAACGCGGTTTCCGGGTCGCGTACCGCGTCGGCCGGTGCGTCGGTGTCGGTGAGAAGTTGTTGCAGTGCACCGGAAGTGAAGCCGCCACCGGACACCGAAACCAGATATCGGGCGCCGAGCAGCCGGGCGCGCATCGACTGCAGGACACCCATCGCGATGCTGGCCGCCCGGATTCCGCCGCCGGACAGGCAGAATCCGACGGCGTGCGGTTCGACCTCGGGCACCTGGTAGCCGCGGCGCCACCGCTGGGCATCCCGTGCCTCCCGGTCCCGGTCCCGGTCCCGGTCCCGGTCCCGGTCCTGGTCCTGGGGTGCGGGTGCCTCCGCCGGCGCGGCAGCGAACCTCAGGACGTCGGGGGAGGGCGGGTCGTCTTCGTTGAGAGGTGCGCAGGCCTGCCCGTCGGTCCGGCCGATGCGCTGCGCCGGGGTGAACGCGCACCGATACCAGGTCACCAGGATGCCGTAGGCCGCGACCGGGCCGGTGACCACCATTGCGGACCAGGTGATCACCGCGGCGGCCGCGGCGAGTTCCCGCGGCCACCAGTCCGGTTCGGCCGCCAGCAGGACGATCGTGGCGGCACCGGCGGCGAGCACGGCGACTCCGGCGATGGTCCGGACGAACCGGAGCGCCGAGATGGCCCGCGCCGTCCAGACGGTCCACAGCGCGGCCGTGGTGCCGAGGAGCAGTGCCGCGCCGACGCCGGTGAGCGCGGCGATGCTCCACCACAGTGCCCGCACGCTCCCCGGGGACAGCGGTTCGACCAGATGAAGCTGGATTCCGATCAGGTCCACCCGGGGAGCCCGGGTGAAGTACCCGGCCAGGCCCGCGGCCGCCAGTAGTACGGCCAGGGTCGTGGTCGCGACCGCGCCCGCCTTCCCCGGCTCGTGCTCCGCCGGTCTGAGAAACGCCTGCAGTCCCATATCCTCCGCCCCCGCTTGCGGCACTGACCACCAGAGTGCCTCAGGAACACGGGCGAGCGGGGCGTTTCAGGTCGAAAAGGGCATGATTCGGCCATCTCGTGTCGGTGGTGCGCGTTTCGTCCGGCCCGAAGGACGGTCCTCACACGCCGAGTGCGGTCGCGAGGTCGGGAAAACCGGTCACGGACAAATCGGAGGTCACCTCGGCGGCGCGGTCGGCCGTGCGGTCGGGTCCCTTCTCCCGGGCGCGCTCGACGAAAGCGGTGCGCAGCCCGGCCGCGGCGGCTCCGTCGAGATCCCACTTGTGGGCGGCGACCATCAGGATTTCGTGCGGTTCGACGTCGAGCAGTTCGGCCGCGGTGTGGTAGACGCGTGCGTCGGGCTTGTAGGTGCGGGCCAGTTCCGCCGACAGCACGCAGTCGAAGGGCAGGTCCGCGGCCTTCACCAGGGTGGTCAGCAGCGCGAAGCCGCCGTTCGACAGGGTTGTGACCAGGTAGCGCGAGCGTAGCCTGACCAGGCCTGCCACGGAGTCTTCCCAGGCCGGCAGCCGGTGCCAGGTCCGGACCAGGCGGGCGCGGGCGTTTTCGTCCACCGCCTCGGCGATTCCGTGCTGCCGCAGCAGGTCGTCCAGCGATTCGCGGTGCAGTGTGTCGAGATAGGCCCAGTCGCGTGTGTGCTCGCGGACGCGGTTCATGGACGGGATGTACCGATCGCGCCATTCGCTCGCGAAGAGGCCGCCGTCGAGGTCCACGCCCAGCTCGGCGAAAATCTGGGAAGCCTGCCGTGCGACGCCGGTGTACCAGTCGACCGTGGTGCCGAAGATGTCACAGGCCACCACGCGGATCGAGGCGGGGTCGAACCCGGGTCGCCCCGGAATCGACGGGGCGGACTCCGTGGCGGACTCCGGGGTGGTTTCGTCCACAGCGCGTTCTCCCTGCCGTCGGTGATCTTTTCGCTCAGGATCCTAAGCCGATTCCGGTCGTCCGGCTGGTGTATAATGGCCTATACGGTGCGGGTCCGGTCGCGCCAGAGGTCGCGCAACAGCAGGATCTCGGCGCTGTGATGGATCGCCTCGAAATCGGCCGCCGGGCCACCGAAATGCGTGGCCGTCCGCCTGCCCGGCACATCTGCCACGATATGCGCGATGCGCCAGGCTATCGTGGTGACCGGCGCCGGCCGCGGCTCCGGCCGCGCGAACTCGACGACGAATTCTCCTGAACCGCCGATAATGGCTGTCGTGGCCCCCGCGCGCCGCCGCACGCTCCAGCATGGGTGGGCCGGTTCCCGGAAGTATTCGGCGTCGGAGAGGTCGGCCAGGCGGGGCCGGGTGTGTTGTTCCCAATGCCAGCGAAGTTGTTCGACGAGGTGTCGCGTCCAATCCATTTCGCCACCATAGAGGTTCTCCGGAGGGCGAACGGCGCGGTCGTCTTTGGGGGCGTTACTAATCCGACCAAAAGTAGGCCGACCCCGAGCAGTACGTAACCGTTGCTACGCAAGCCGGATAGCCGTGACTGTGGTCGGATTAGTAACGAACCGCACTGTACTACCGCCGATGACGGGAATGCCGTCCCTCTTTCGCGTCACGGAAGCGCTATGGCTCGACCGGTCGCTCGCGGCGCATCGTCGTCGCATGACCATGACCACGCGCGCCGCGATCTGCCGGGAACCCGGGCGCCCCTGGGAGATCGCCGACCTCCAGCTCGACGAACCGAAGGCCAACGAGGTACGGATCAAGTTCCACGCGGCAGGGTTGT
>DASSAD010000049.1:0-9490 GCA_035685725.1 Amycolatopsis sp.
CGGCGCCGGGCCGAGGTGCTGGCCGGGGAGCCGACCGTGCTCACCTATCACGCCTACGCGGGCCGCCTCCTCGCCGAACACGGTCTCCGGCTGCCCGTGCAGCCCGGGGTGCGGCTGCTGTCCGAGACCTCGTCCTGGCAGCTGGCCCACCGTGTGGTCGCCACCTGGGACGAGGACCTGGACACCGACCGGGTCCCCGCGTCGGTCACCGCCCAACTGCTCGCCCTCGCCGGGGAACTGGGGGAGCACCTGGTCGGGGAAGACCGGCTCGCGGCCACGACGCGGTCGCTCTGCGAGCTGATCGAGAACGCGCCACGGGCCAAGGGGCAGCGGGCCGCGCTGCCCAAGGCACTCGCCGAAATCCTGGCCGCGCAACGGTTCCGGCTCGCGCTGCTCCCGCTGATCGAGGCCTACCACCGGCGCAAACGGTCCGAGGGGGCGCTCGACTTCGCGGACCAGATGTCGCTGGCCGCGCGGCTGGCCGAGGGGCATCCCGAGGTCGCCGCGGGGGAACGCGAGCGGTACGGGGCGATCCTGCTGGACGAGTACCAGGACACCGGGCATGCCCAGCGGATCCTGCTGCGGTCGCTGTTCGGCCGGGTCGACGGTCCTCCGCTACCGGTGACCGCCGTGGGCGACCCGGCGCAGGCGATCTACGGCTGGCGCGGCGCGAGCGCGGCGAACCTGCCCCGCTTCACCACCGATTTTCCCCGATGGGAAGGGGAAAAACCGGTTCCCGCCCGGCGGTTCGGGCTGCTGACCAGCTTCCGGAACCCGGCGGCGGTGCTCACTCTGGCCAACGGCATCGCCGAGCCGTTGCGGGCGCGCGGGCTGGGGGTAGAACAGCTCCGGGCACGCGACGGCGCCGGGGAGGCCGACATCGCGTGCGCGCTGCTGCCGGACATCCGGGCCGAGCGGGCGTGGGTCGCCGACGCGGTGGCGCGCCGCTGGTTCGGACAACTCGAAGCGACCGGCGGGCCACCCACCGCGGCGATCCTGGTGCGGCGGCGGGCGGACATGGCGCCCATCGCCGCGGAACTGCGGGCGCGCGGCCTGCCGGTCGAGGTGGTCGGCCTCGGTGGCCTGCTCGACGAACCCGAGGTGGCGGATCTGGTGGCCACCCTGCGCGTGCTGGCCGATCCACTGGCCGGCACCGCCGCCGCACGGCTGCTCACCGGTGCGCGCTGGCGGCTCGCCGCCGCGGACGTGGCCGCGCTCTGGGGGCGGGCCCGCCAGATCGCCGCACCGGGCGCCGGGTCCACCGCCGAGTCCGCTGAAGGATCCACTGTGGACGACCTGTTCACCGAGCGGGCCGAGCAGACCGGTCTCATCGACGCGCTGGACGATCCCGGCGACCCCGGCCAGTATTCGGCGGCGGGCTACCGCCGGATCAGGGCGCTGGCCGGTGAGTTGTCCCGGCTCCGGTTCCGGCTCGACCAGTCCCTGCCCGAACTGGTCGCCGACGTGGAGCGGACCATGCTGCTCGACGTCGAATCGCTGGCCAGGCCCGCCGGCGCGGGACGCGCGCATCTCGACGCCTTCGCCGATGTCGTCGCCGAGTTCGCGGAAACCTCGCCCGACGCCACCCTGATGTCCTTTGTGGACTATCTTGCCGCGGCGGCGCACGCCGAGGACGGGCTCACCCCTGGCGAGGTCGAGGTGCTGCCCGACCGGGTGCAGGTACTCACCGTGCACGCGGCGAAGGGGCTGGAGTGGCGGGTCGTGGCCGTGCCGCAACTGGTGCGGGACGTGTTCCCGAGCAAGCGGCGGTCGTCCTCGTGGCTGCGTACGGTGACCGCGCTGCCCGCCGAGTTGCGCGGTGACGCGCAGGACCTGCCGCCGTTGCGGGCATTCGCGGGCATGGACCGCAAGGAAATCCAGGAAGCGCTGGAAGAACACGAGGAGCGCTTCGCGGAGCGCGAGGCCGAGGAAGAGCGGCGGCTCTGCTATGTCGCGCTGACCCGGTCCGAACACACTCTGCTGGTCTCCGGGCACTGGTGGAACGAAACCAGCGGAAAGCCGAAGGGCCCGTCCGACTTCCTCACCGAGCTGGCGGCACTCGCCGAGCCGGTGGTGTGGACCCCGGAACCCCCGGCCGAGCAGGAAAATCCGCTCGTCGGCGAGGCGCGTACGGCCCGCTGGCCCGCCGACCCACTGGGCCCGCGCCGGGACGCGGTGGCCGAGGGCAGCCGCTTGGTCATGGCCGCGCTCGCCGGGCCGGCCGTCGAGGAGAGCGACGATCCCGACGATCCCGACGGTTGGATCGCCGACACCGACGTCCTGCTGGCCGAACGCGCCGCCGCCGGTGCCCGGGGCGAACAGGTCGCGTTGCCGGACCGGCTTTCGGTGAGCCAGCTGGTCGAGCTGGCCACCGACCCGACCGCGCTGGCGCGCCGGCTGCGGCGGCCGCTTCCGGTGCCGCCCAACACCTTCGCCCGGCGCGGCACCGCGTTCCACGGCTGGCTGGAGCGACGGTTCGCGGGGGAGCGGTTGCTGGAGCTCGACGATCTGCCCGGAGCCGCCGACGAGGGCGCGGCCGGCGACGACGCGCTCGAGGAACTGCAGGCCGCGTTCGAGGCGGGCAGTTGGGGAAACCGCACCCCGTACGAGGTCGAGGTCCCCTTCGCCACGGAGATCGACGGGGTGAGCGTGCGGGGGCGGATGGACGCGGTGTTCGCCGACGCCGACGGCGGCTGGACGGTCGTCGATTGGAAGACCGGCGCCGTCCCCGACACTCCCCGCCTCCGGCCGCTCGCGGTGCAACTCGCCGCCTACCGGCTGGCTTGGGCGTCGCTGTCCCACACCCCACTGGAGAAGGTGCGGGCCGCCTTCCACTACGTCCGCGACGACCACACACTGCGCCCGGTCGACCTCCTCGACGCCGACGGCCTGCGCGCCCTGCTCCGTTCCGTCCCGGCCGCCGGCGAGGCGCCTGAGCCCGGCATTCCGTAGGAAACACCCCTTCCTTCGATTCCCGGGGCGGTCAGGGCGTCATCCGGCGCCGGTTCAGGCCTTGTTTCGGCGATGTCGGGATCCGTGGACGGCGGGCGCGGCGCACGAGTCGACCGGCTCGCGTCCGATTGCCGGGACAAACCGGAACCTAGCCGGGGGTCGCCTGATCCTTTACCATCCGCGTGGTGCGTGATCCGGACTGGACGCTGGTCGGCATCGTCAGGATGCCCGAGTCGTCGATCAGCCCGTGGCGGTCGATCGTGCGCCGGATCATCGGCGTGCTGGTGGCGCTGGTGGTGACCGTGCTGATCGTCTACGCCGACCGCGGCGGGTACCGCGACGTCAACGGCGACGGCCTGTCGCTTTTGGATAGTTTCTATTACACCGCCGTTTCGCTGACGACCACGGGCTACGGCGACATCACCGCGGTCAGCGCGTCGGCGCGGCTGGTCAACGTCCTGGTGCTCACCCCGCTGCGCGTGCTGTTCCTGATCGTCGTGGTCGGTACCACTCTGCAGGTGCTGACCGAACGGTCGCGGCAGGCCGTCAAGATCCGGAAATGGAGGTCGCGGGTGCGGGACCACGTGGTGGTCGTCGGGTTCGGCACGAAGGGCCGGTCCGCCGTCAAGACCCTGCTGGGGGACGAGAGCGTCGAGCAGAACCTGATCGTGGTGGTGGACACCGACCAGCAGGCGCTGGCCGCGGCGGCCGCGCTCGGCCTGGTCACCGTGCACGGCTCGGCCACCCGGTCGGATGTGTTGCGCCTGGCCGGGATCCAGCGGGCACGAGCGGTGGTGGTCGCCCCCAACCGGGACGACTCGGCGGTCCTGGTCACGCTCACCGCCCGGGAACTCGCGCCCGACGCGCACATCGTGGCGTCGGTGCGGGAGACGGAGAACGTGCACCTGCTCAAGCAGTCCGGCGCGAACCAGGTGGTGGTTTCCAGCGAGACCGCGGGACGCCTGCTCGGCCTCGCCACCTCGACGCCGGCCGTCGTGGACGTCGTCGAGGACCTGCTCACGCCGGAAACGGGGCTGGCCATCGCGGAACGGCCGGTCGAGCGGTCGGAGGAGGGCGGATCGCCCCGGCACCTCGCCGACATCGTGCTTGGCGTCCTTCGCGGCGGCACCCTGTACCGGGTCGACTCGCCGCAGGTCGATGCGATCGAGTCCGGCGACCGGTTGCTCTATGTGCGAAAGGTCACCCCCGCCGAACAGACGGACTGACCAGCGCGCGGCGTCTACCACGGTAACTGGGAATCGTCCGGGCCTTCTGGAAGCATGGCTGAGGTGTTGCCCTGGAAGGCTTACGTGGTGCGCTGGAGGATTTTCGCCATCGCCGCACTGGTCGGCGTCGCGATCGTGACCGCCGTCTGGTGGGCGGGGCCGGGCATGCTCGGCATGACGCCCGCCGCCTCCGGCACCACCGTCGATGCGACCGTGACCACGCCCGCGTCCTGCACCGACGCGGACCCGACCGAAACCGTGCAGTTCCAACAGGACGGCCAGACCCGCACCGGAACGCTCAACGGGTGTGGCAATGACAAGAACGACCGCGTGTCGGTCACCGTCCCGGCCGACTTCGGCACGGGATCGGCGAACGTGCAGCTCGCCGACGTGATCGAGGGACACAGCGACCTGCGCCGGCCCATCGGCCTGGCACTGCTGGCCCTGTCGTGCCTTGGCGGTGGCACCTATGCCTTCCTCGTCCAGCGCGGCTCCCGCGCGGCCCTCGTCTGATTCCGGCGGTGCGCGGGAACCTCACCGGTGATCTCAGGGCGTGTCCCCGGTAAGCGTCCCGACGAAGGAACGGAAGTCGTCGAGTACGTCCGCGATCTGGTCATCGGCGCAGGTGAGGGTGGCGCGTACGACAGCGCTCTGCCGGTGGTCCGGCGACCACCCCATGGTCAGGTACACCTGAAACTGTGCGAGTTCGCGGACGACACCGTTGACGTCGGCGGTGGCCCGCAGGTCCTGCATCAGGCACGGAGCCTCGGGCGAACCGGCTTCCTCGCGGCTCACCACGCCGACGCTGTGCACCGCGGCACTGATCTGACGCACCGACTCGTCGGCCATCACCGCCAGATCGTTGGGGCGAAACGAACCGTCGACCGTGATGTTCGCGGTGAACCCCGCGCCACGGGTGGCGGTGTTCAACGCGACGAACGCCGCGCCGGGAGCACCCACCTCGTCCGGCTGCGCGGACTCCCACCCGTCGGGCAGCTCGAAGTGGATCGGCACGGGCAGGTGGCTGGCCATGGTGTCTTGCTCCCCGTCAACACAGGCTGCTGATCTTCTTGCGGCCTTGGCGCGCGTGGCCCGCGCCTGTCGCCGGGAATCCGATGGCACACGCGGGGTGGATCATGCGCCGCTCAGACGTGCCGAGGCGATCAACGGTTCCCGGGTGAGACGGGAAACTCCGCGATCTTCCGCGAACCCGTCCGACCCGGCGGTTTGTGAAGGAAGGGATGTTTACTACGGACTATCCGTAGTAAACATCCCTTCCTTCACTAAAACCCGCGGCACGGATCACCCGGCGCGGGGTCAGGAGACCTGGGAGCTGGGTGCGGCGAAGGTGTTGCACTGGGCGGTGCGGTTGGACTGTGCGCCGATCCGCCACCACTGGGCGTAATGGGCGTTGGTGCCGTGGTCGTCGCCGCCGGACGTGTTGTCGCCGCGGGTGTCCTGGTCACGCCAGGCCTTCGCGTACATGTCCCGCGTGATCGAACCGCCCCGGTCGACCACCGCGCCCAGGAACATGCCGGAGAAGCACTGAGCCTGCAGCTCCTTGCGTCGCGACAGGTCGAGCCCGATCGGGCTGACCTGGCCGGCCCGATAGATCTGCTGCCACACCGCGTCCATGATCCCGGAGATCTCCTGCACGTGGTGCCCGTACTCGTGGGCGATCAGCGCGAGGTACACACCGGGATCATCGCCGTACTGCTCCGTCTGCAACCCGCGAAAGGGCACGTACAGGTTGTTGTCGCAGTAGTAGGCGGCGGTAGCCACACCCACCGCGATCGTGCCGCAGGCGGTCTGGAAGCTGGCGCCGGTCGGAAAGTGCAGCGTGGGCGGGACGAACGGCAGGTGGTAGGCCTCGAGCAACGGGCCCCACGCCTCGTTCAGGCACCCGGTGGCGGCCGTGAAGAACGCCGACGCGCCGGCCGGCGTGCTCTGCCAGGTCGGCAGCACGCACACGATGTTCTGCAGTCCGGCGTTGGGGTCCTGCAGGATCGGGTTGTCCGCCAGTTTGAGCACTTTCTGGCCGGTAGCGGCTCCGCCGCTGGAGCCGACCGCGGATCCCGCGTCACCGCTGAGCGGGGAGGAGGCGGGCGTGACTTGCCCGCTCGCGGCGGTGGACTGGCCGGAAGCCGTGTCACCGGGCCACTTGCTCATCACGATCACCACGACCAGCCCCGCCAGCACCACCGCGACGATGCCTTGGACGATGAGCGCGACCGGTACCGGCGTTTTCGCCTTCACCTGGCGTTGGTCTCCCGACGTGCGGCGCTGGGTACTCGGCGGCTGGCTCATCGGCAGCCAGCATATCCAGCGAGATCACGAGTTGGGCGCGGACCGGCGTGCCCGCCATGGCCTGCCGCCGGCCGTTCTGCGAGAGTGAGCGGGCAAGGTGGAAAAGACCAGGAGCATCGATGAGTGACAACGGCGGCTGGGTGGACCCCGAGCAGCGCAGCGGGCAGCAGCCCCCACCGGGCTGGCAGCCGCCCGCGGGCCCGCCGCCCCCCGGTTACGGCCCGCCCCCCGGGTACGGTCCCCAGGGTTTCGGTCCGCAGGGCGCCCCGGGCGGCTACGGCAAGCCCGGCGTGATTCCGTTGCGGCCGCTGAGTGTCAGCGAGATCCTCGACGGCGCCATCGCGACGATGCGCCGCCATCCCGCGTCGACCTTCGGCGTCTCCGTGGTCGTCGCCCTCGTCGAAACGGTGTTGACCGTGGGGACCACCCTGTGGCTGCTGAGCGGGCTGCGCGTCCCACCCGCGCCCGGCACGGCCGCCACCCAGCAGGAGGCACTGGACTACCTGTCGAGCCTGCTCGGCCAGAGCGCGGCCACCACCGGGGTCGCGCTGGTGATCACCGTGCTGGTGCGGACCTTCCTGACCGGGTTCATGACGGTGGTGGTCGGCAAGGCGGTGCTCGGCAGGCCGATCGGCTTCCGAGAGGCCGTGCGTGAGCTGGGGCCACGACTGCCCGCGTTGCTCGGTGTGACCGTGGTGTACACGCTGCTGGTGGTCGTCGGTTCGCTGTTCTGCCTGCTCCCCGGTATCTGGTTGTATGCGCTGTTCGGCCTGGCCAGCCCCGCTCTGGTGCTCGAACAAGGATCGGTCGGGCAGGCGCTGCGGCGGTCCCGGCAGCTGGTCCAGGGCTCGTGGTGGCGGGTGTTCGGCGTCCTGCTGCTGACCGGCCTGTGCGCCGCGGTGATCGGCCTGGTCATCCAGATCCCGTTCAACCTCTCGCTGGGCATCGGCGGCACCATGTCCCAGCTCGGGCACGTGTCCCTCGGTGCGCAGCTGCTTTCCGGCGCGGGACAGGTGATCTCGCAGACGCTGGTCGCCCCGTTCGTCGCGAGCGCGACCGCGCTGCTCTACATCGACCAGCGCATGCGCCGGGAAGGCATGGACATCCAGCTGGCCCGCGTGGCGGGAACGGTGTGATCCCCGGCTGGCTCGTGGACGTCCCGATCACCATCGACCGGGATGACGCGCGGCGCGCCGCCGAGGCGGAGCTGGCCAAGCACGAATACCAGGCGGCGCAGCCGAATCTGTGGGACAGGGCGGTGACGTGGCTCGGTCAGCGGATCGCCGATCTCTTCGACAATGCGGCACGGCTCACGCCGGGAGGAGTGCTGGGCCTGCTCGTTCTGCTGGCCGTCGTGGTGCTGGTGGTGGCCGTCGTCCGGTTGCGGGTGGGCAGGTTCGCCCGCGCGAGCAAGGTGCCCCGCCACGTTTTCACGGATCGTTCCCGCGCCGCGCGGGACTACCGGCGGGCCGCCGAGGAAGCCGCGGCCGCCGGCGATTTCTCCGCCGCGGTGCGGGAACGGTTCCGGGCGATCGTGCGTGACCTGGAGGAGCGGGGTGTGCTCGACGAGTCGTCGGGTCGCACCGCCGATGAGGCGGCGCGGGAAGCGGGCCGGCGACTTCCCGGTTCCGAAGCAGAACTGCGGGCCGCCGCGGAACTGTTCGACGCGGTGCACTACGGCGGGCAGTCGGCGTCCACTGTGGACTACCAGCGGCTCGTCGCGCTGGACCGGGGAGTGCACGCGTGACCACGCCCCGTCTCGACGGTCCGGAAAACGGCGTGCTGCCGGCGCAGGATGTGTCGGACCCGAGCGAAGGACATCCGACGTCCCCGGACGCCCGGCGCGTCTGGCGTGCCGCACGGACGCCGCTGTTCATCGCCGTCGTGGTCCTCGTCGGCGCGATCGTGCTGTTGCTCGCCCGTGGCGGCGGAACCCACGGCGATCTCGACCCCGGGTCGGCCGACCCGGGCGGCTCACAGGCGCTGGCCCGGTTGCTCGCCCAGCAGGGTGTGCACGTCGTCGCCGCCCGCACGTTCGACGAGGCCGAAGCCGCGCTTTCGCCCGATGCCACCCTGCTGGTCACCGATCCGAGCCTGGTGCAACCGTCCCGCCTCGCCGAGCTGCGTGCCGACGCGGGACAGGCGGTGCTGGTCGGCGCCCAGCAGGACAGCCTCGACGCGGTGGCTCCCGGGGTGTTCACCACGGGCGAGACCGGAGTGGGCGCCCGGTGGCCGGGGTGCACGGTCGCCGCCGCCGTCGCGGCCGGGAACGCCGACCTCGGTGGCCTCACCTACCAGGCGCATCAGGAGGCCCGGACCTGCTATGGCGGCGCGCTGCTCCAGTTCGGCAGCACCACGCTGCTGGGCAGCGGGGCGCCGATGACCAACGACCAGCTCGCCACCGAAGGCGACGCGGCGCTGACCATGTGGTTGCTGGGAAAGAACACCACGCTCGTCTGGTACGTGCCCTCGCCCGGAGACACCACGGCCGGCATGGGGCAACAGTCCTTCCTCGACCTGGTGCCGCCCGGCTGGCTGTTCGGGGCGATCCAGGTTGCCATCGCGGCTGTGCTGTTCGCGCTGTGGCGGGCCCGCCGGCTCGGCCCCGTCGTCACCGAGCCGCTGCCGGTCGTGGTGCGCGCCGCCGAAACCGTCGAAGGCCGCGCGCGGTTGTACCGCAGGTCGGGATCGCCCGGGCACGCCGCGGACGTGCTGCGGCAGGCCGCGATCGACCAATTGCGCCCAGTGCTCGGGCTCGGCGCGGCCGCCGAGCCCAGCGCGGTGGTCGAGTCCGTCGCGGCGCGAACCGGCCGCTCGGCGGTAGCGGTCGGGGCGCTGCTGTACGGTCCCGCTCCGGGGGATGACGCCGCGCTGGTGAGGCTCGCCGACGAGCTCGACCGGCTGATGAGGGAGGTACGGTGACGGACGACGCGCGGAACGCGTTGATCGCGCTGCGGGCCGAGGTCGGCAAGGCGGTCGTGGGCAACGACCCCGCGATCACGGGG
>DASSAD010000050.1:0-8848 GCA_035685725.1 Amycolatopsis sp.
GTCGTCTTCTCCAGGAGCAGCACGTCGATCCCGGCGCGGGCCAGATAGGTGGCCGCGGTCGATCCGGCAGGGCCGGCACCGACGACGATTACCTGGGCGTCAGCGCCTGTCGTCATACCGCGAGTCTAGATCAGGAGGAAACTCGCGAACCGTCTCCGGCGCCCGGTTCCGGCCGCCACCCGGCCGCCGGCTTGATCGCCCGGTGCAGGGCGACCACGCCGAAGGTCAGGTTCAGCCATTCCACCCGCGACCATCCGGCGGAAGCGATCATTTCGCCGAGGGTGCGCTGATCGGGCCAGGCGGCCATGGATTCGGCCAGATAGGCGTAGGCCTCCGGGTTGGACGAGGTCAGCCGGCCGAGCAGGGTCGTGGCGCGCCGGATGAACCGCCGGTGCAGGAACCGGATGGGCGCGAAGGTGGGCGTCGACACCTCGCAGATGACCAGCCGCCCCCCGGGCCGGACCACCCGGGCGAGCTCGATCAGCGCCGCCCGGGTGTCGACGAAGTTGCGGATGCCGAAGCTGATCGTCGCCGCGTCGAAGGAGCCGTCGGCGAAGGGCAGGTGCAACGCGTCGGCCGCGACCATCGGGACCCGGCGGTGCCGGCCGCTCGAGAGCATGCCGAGCGAGAAGTCGGCGGCCAGGCACCAGGCCCCGCCCCGGGAATACTCGCTCGTGGACACCCCGGTCCCGGCCGCGAGGTCGAGGACCCGTTCCCCGCGGCGCGCGTCGAGGACGCGGGCGGTGGTGGCGCGCCAGCGCCGGTCGAAGCCGAAGGTCATGAACGAGTTCGCCCGGTCGTAGCCGGAGGCGACGCCGTCGAACATGGCGGCGACCTCGCCGGGATCCTTGTCGAGGCTGGCGCGGGACATGTCCCGAATCTAGAGGGTGCGGCGGCGGCCCCGTCACCGGAGGGCGGCGAGCATGCCGCGCACGGACGCCGGCCAGGCGAACTCCTCGGCGCGGGCCCGCGCGGCCGCACGGCGCAGCTCCTCCGGGCTTTCCAGCAGCCCGGTCACCGCGGAGGCGAAGGCGGGCGCCGCGTCCGCCACGGCGGCGCCGCATCCCGGGCGCACGATTTCGCGCAGCGCCGAGGAAGCCGAGACCACCACGGGTGTGCCGGAGGCGAGCGCCTCCAGCGCGGCCAGCCCGAAGGTCTCATGTGGCCCCGGGGCGAGCGAGACGTCGGCACTGGCCAGCAGGCGGGCGAGGTCACCGCGGTCGGACAGGAAACCGAGGAAGGTCACCGGAAGGCCACGCGCGCGGCGCTCCAGCGCGCGGCGGCGCGGGCCGTCCCCCGCGATCACCAGCCGCACCGCCGCGCCCGACTCGGTGAGCTCCGCGACCGTGTCCACACTGCGCTCGACGTGTTTCTCCGGTGAAAGGCGTCCACAATGGACTATCAGCGCGTCGGCGCCACCGGCCAGCGCACGGCGCCAGCCGTCGTCGCGATGGGCCGGCGCGAACGTCGAGAGGTCCACACCGAGCGGCACGCGTTGCACGTTCGGTGCCCCGATCCGGTCGAACTCCTCGCGGGCGAAGGCGGTGGTACAGACCACGCGGTCGTAGCTTTCCGCCATCCGCCGGTTCGCCAGATCGGCGGCCCGACGCGCGAGCGGAGCGGGCACCAGGAACTGCCGCAGCAACCGGTCGAGCCGTTCGTGGGAGATCACGACGCTCGGCACACCCTGGCGCCGCGCCCACGCGCCCATGCCGCGCAGGGTCAGCCGGTCCGACACTTCGAGCCGGTCCGGTTCCAGGATTCGCAGCAACGCCCGTACCCGGTAAGGATCCACCGCGCGGTAACCACCGGTGCCGGGCAGGAGCGGGGCGGGCAGACAGATCCGCCGGACACCGGTTGGCAGCAGTTCGTCCCGGTAGCGCGAACCCGGCACCACGAGCGTCACCCGGTGACCGCCGGCCACGTAACCGGCGCCGAGATGGTGCAACGCCGTGCGCAGCCCGCCCGAGCGCGGTCCGTAGAAGTTCGCGAGCTGGACGATGTGCGGCACCGGCCGGTGCTCATCCCGCCGGTCGGGCGCCACGCCGGCTCCGGCCGGAGGTGCGGACATCGTGGCCGGTCACGCCGCTTCGGCCGCGCTGCCGAGCACGGCCTCGTAGTGCCCGAGGAGTTCGGCGCAGACCGCCGGCCAGGTGCGGCCGAGCACCACCCTGCGTGCCTTCCGCCCGAGCCGCTCCCGCAGCGCCGGGTCGCGCAGGTCGTGCACCCTGGCCACCGCCGCGGCGGCGAACTCGGCCGGGTCGACCGGCAGCAGGTACCCGGTCCGGCCGGGCAGCACGAGATCCCGCGGCCCGCCCGCATCCGGGGCCAGCACCGGCAGCCCCGAGGCCATCGCCTCCTGCACCGCCTGGCAGAAGGTCTCGTGCGGTCCGGTGTGGACGAACACGTCCAGGCTCGCGTAGGCCGCCGCCAGCTCATCGCCGTACCGCGCGCCGAGGAACGCGGCACCCGGCATGCGCTCGCGCAGCGGTTCGAGCTCGGGTCCTTCCCCGACCACGACCAGCCGCACCCCGTCCAGCTCCGCCAGCGCGACCAGCCGGTCCACCTCCTTTTCCGGCGCCAGCCTGCCCACGAAACCGACCAGCAGTTCCCCGTTCGGCGCAAGTTCCGCGCGCAACGCGGGATCGGCGTGCGCGGGCGAAAAGCGGTCGATGTCCACACCACGGCCCCACCGGTGCACCCGCGGGATCCCGTGGCCGCGCAGGTCGGCCACGGACTGGCTGGACGGCGCCAGCGTCCGGTCGGCCATGCAGTGCAACCGCCGCACCCAGCGCCAGGCCGCCCGCGCGCCGAGGCCGAGCCGGTAGGCGGTGGCGAAACCGGCGATGTCGGTCTGGTACACGGCGACCGACGGGACGCGCAGGCGCCGCGCCGCCGCGAGCCCCCGCGCGCCGACCACGAACGGCGATGCCAGATGCACCACGTCGGGCCCGAAGGCGGCCAGCGCGGTCAGCACGGTTCTGGTCGGCAGCCCGATGGGCAGCGAGCTGACCACGGGCAGATCCACCGCGGGGATCCGGACCACCGGGGCGCCGCGGTATTCCGCGGGTCCCGCCAGCCCCGGCGCGACGACCAGGACGTCGTGGCCGTGCTCGCGCAGGTATTCCACGACACGGAGGACGGAGTTGGTAACGCCGTTCACCTGGGGGAGGAAGCTTTCGGTGACAATGGCGACTCGCACGGGGCAAACGATTCCATTGGTGCATTACCGGCACCGCAACGCCGAGGTGAACTCTTCGAACTTCATCTCCCCGTAGCGTTCCGGACACTCGATGCCGCCACACTAGGCGAGCGTGACCCTTCTTTCCGCCCGCCCGTCCCCGCCGGTCGATCCAGGCCTGCTGTCACGAGCGCTCGAGGTCGCGGGGCGCCTGGCCAACGAGGCCACCGACGTGATCACCGCGACCGCCGGGCGGGGCGCCCACCCGGCCACCACCGACTCGCCTTTCGACTGGGTCACCGACACCGACAGAACCCTCGAACGGCACACCCGCCGGGTGCTGACCGCCGAGTTTCCCGGCATCCCGGTGGTGGGCGAGGAGTTCGGGGCCGACGTGGGCGCACACGACGCCCCGTACCGGTGGGTGGTCGATCCCGTGGACGGGACCGCCAACTACGTCGCCGGAGTTCCCTGGTGCGCCTACAGTCTCGCGCTGGTCGACGCCTCGGGCCCGGTGGTCGGGGTGGTCGCCGATCCCTACCGCGCCCAGATCTATGCGGCGGCCCGCGGCCGGGGCGCCCGCGCGAACGGAAAACCGGTGCGGCTCAACGACCGTGGCTGCACCGAGGGCGCGATCGTGTGCACCGAACTGGCGCGCAAGGGACCCTGGCCCGGGATGGGCGAGTTCATCGAGCGCGCGGCCGAAGCGCACGCCGGGGTGCGGGTGCTGGGTTCGGCGGCGCTGTCGATCGCACAGGTCGCGCTCGGGCATGCCGTCGCCGCGGTCCTGCACAGCTACCACGAATGGGACGTGGCCGGGTCGATCGCGCTCGCCGGCGAAGCCGGGGCGGTCGTGCTGGACCGTCGCGGCGAGGGCACGTCGTTACCCGCCGACGGGCTGCTGGTCGCCGCGCCGAGCGCCGCGGAGGAGGTCCTGTCCTGGTGGCAGGAAACCGCGTCGGCACCATGAGGAACCTCGCGTAGGGTTCGTGCGTCGAAAGTCCGAATCCGGAGGTTGAAATGATCATTTACGGCTGGCGGAGACAGGTCCGGCACCTGACCACCGCGACCTACCTGTGCGGGAACTGCCAGAACCCGTCGGCGCATGCGCTGCGCAAGACGGTCACGAAGTTGACGCTGTTCTTCATCCCGCTGTTTCCGATCAGCTCGAAACACTTCACGGTGTGCACGTTCTGCGGTGCGACGAACAAGCTGACCAAGGCCGAAGCCCAGCAGGTCCTCGATCTGCAGCAGGCTCCGGCGCAGCAGCCCGCGCCCCCGCTGCAGCCACAACTACCGCCCGCCGCCGGTTTCCCCCCACCGCAGCCCTACGGCGCGCCCCAGCAGTTCGGGGCCCCGCAGCAGCCTCGGTTTCCTCCGCCCGGCTACCCGCGGCAGCCTCCGCGCCCGTAGCGCGTCACTCCTTGTTCGCAGCACCCGCGGTGGCCTGGACGGGCTGGGCGAGCGTGATCCGGCCGCGGTAGCGGATCAGCCAGAGCAGGCCGCCGGCCACCACCCAGGTGATCAGGGTGGTCGTGCCCAGCGGCAGCAGGGTGAGCACCGCGGTCCGGCCGGCGACCCTGGCCAGCTCGGGGTTGGTCGTGTCGTATTCGACGCGCACCAGATCCCCGGTGGCTAGGCCACTCGGGTAAAGCACACCGTTGGCCGGGATGTGCACGATCCCGTCCGGGGTCTCGAACCGGATGATCGTCCGGTCGAAAGCCACCGAATCGACCTCGGCGTTGGTCACGCCCAGATGGCTGGTGATGGCGTCGTCGTTGCGGATGGCCGCGAGCAACAGCCCGACGCACAGGAAGGTCATCAACCCGGCGACGCCGAGCACGAGACGGCGGAAGAACGTCAGCCGCCGCTCCCGTTTCGTGGTCACCAAGCGAGCATAGCCATCGCCGGGTGATACCCGGGTGGCACGCCGACGGCGGGGCGCCGGCGTGCCTGCCGGATCGCCGAGCCGATCAGTACTCGCGGGCTTGAGCCAGCAGTCGGTGCGTGCGCTCGATCTCCGGGTACGACTCGGGTCGCGCCGACGCGAAGGTGGTCACCCCGGCCGAGGGAGTCCCGTTCGGACCCACCGCCGGCTTGCCGACGGTGAACAGCCACGTGGTGAACAGCTCCTGCAACGGCTTGCCCGAGACCCGCTCGGCGAGCGCGATGAAGTCGCTGATCCGCGCGGAACCGCCGGAGTGCTCGGCGACCCAGGTCCTGAGGATCGTGAAGTACGCGTCGTCTCCGACGGTCGTGCGCAACGCCTGCAAGGCCAGCGCTCCGCGGTCGTACACCGCGTCGTCGAACTGGTTGGCCGGGCCCGGGTCACCGGGAAGCACCTGCCAGAGCGGGTCATCGGCCGGATGCGCGTCGTAGACGTACTGCGCGAGTTCGGCCGGGGTGCCCTCGCCCTCGTGTTCCGACCAGAGATATTCGCCGTAGGTGGCGAAACCCTCGTTCAGCCAGATGTCGCTCCATCTGCCGAGCGAGACGGCGTCGCCGAACCACTGGTGCGTGTTCTCGTGCGCGACAACGGAAGTGTTGCTGCCGGCGACGAAGAACTTACTGCTGTAGACCGGGCGGGTCTGGGCTTCCAGCGCGAAGTTCAAGCCCGTCGACACGACGCCGCCCTCGGCCTCGAACGGGAACGGCCCGAACTGGGAAGCGAGAAAGGCGTCGATTTCGGCGGTCCGCTCGACGCTCGCGCGCGCCGCCGGGAGCGAGTCCCCACCGGCGGGGTCGTAGGCCGTGATGACCGGCTTGCCCTCGGCCGTCACCGAGTGGTTCACCTGGAACGCGCCGACTTCCAGCGTGGTGACGTAGGTGTTCTCCTGCTGTGTGCTGCGCCAGTTCCACCACGTCCAGCCGGGCCGGGTCTTGCTGGTGCGCACGAGCGTCCCGGTGGACAGGGCCACGACGTCGTCGGGCACCTGGACCGCCACGTCGTAGGTGGCCTTGTCGGTGGGGTGATCGTTGGCGGGGTACCACCACTGCGCGTTCTGCGGCTCGTCCACGGCCAGCGCCCCGTCGGGGGTCTTCTTCCAGGCCGTGTATCCGTCGATGACCACCTTCGACGGCGTGTCGGCGTAGTTCACCACGACCGTGATGGCCTGGCCGGCGGCGAGTGGCCGGGCCGGAGTGACGATCAGCTCGCCGTTCTCCTCCGGATCCACCCGGAACGTGGCGGGGAGGTTGTTCACCAGGACGGAATTGGTGTGCAACCCGAAGTCGAGGTCGAAGCTGGACAGCTCCTGCGTCGTGGTGGCGAGGATCGTCGTGGTGCCGGACAACTGGTCGGTCGCCGGCTGGTAGGTCAGGCGGATGTCGTAGTGCGACACGTCGTAGCCGCCGTTACCCGCATACGGGTAGTACGGGTCGCCGACGCCGGAGGCCCCGGCGGCCGGGGCCGCCGTGGCGCTGGACGTGGACAGGGTGATCGCGAGGCCGAGGGAGAAAGCCCCCAGGCCCGCTCTGGTTCGCAGACGCATGCAAAGCACGCTATTCGGTCAGAAGACCACCGGGTACACCCATAAGGAGGTCCTCTTTGTCCGGACTTGGGGGAATCGGTCCGGTCAGCTCAGGGCGGCGGAGACGGCAGCGCGGACCCGGGCGTGCAGGCCGCGGTGACGGGAGCGGTCCACCCGGACCTCCACCACCCGCAGCCCGGGCGCCGGGCGCAGCGCCGCCCGGAATTCCGCCCGGGTCGCGACGAGAACGTGCGGGACACCGAATCCGCGGCAGAGCGCGCCGAGCTCGGCCCCGTGCGGGGTGCCGAAGACGTGCTCGAAGGCCTCGCTGTGCTCGGGCGCGCCCTGCTCCAGCAGCGAGAAGATGCCGCCGCCGTCGTCGTTGAGCACCACGATCGTGAGATCCGGGCGGGCATCCGCGGGCCCGGCGAGCAGGGCGTTCACGTCGTGCAGGAACGTCAGGTCACCGAGCAGGGCGTAGGAATGCCCGCGGTGCACGGTGGCCGCCCCGATCGCGGTGGAGACCGTGCCGTCGATCCCGGCCACCCCGCGGTTGCGGTGCACCAGCACGTCCGGCCGCACTCCCCCGGCCAGCGCGACATCGCGAGCCGGGTTGGACGAGCCGACGACCAGCAGCGCGTCCGGGGGCAATGCCTCGACCAGCTCCGCGGCCACCCGCAGCCCGCTCGGCCACTGCTCCGCCTCCAGCGCCGTGCTCACCGCGGCGAGCGCGGACCGGTTCGCGCGCTGCCAGCTCGCCAGCCAGTCCGGGTCGGCCGGTTTCGACGGCTCGTCGAACCACTGCCCGACCTGGCGCACGTTGTGCGCGGGCGCCGGCCAGTCGGAGTCCGGCCGCACCAGCAGGACCTCGACCTCGGCGTCCGACAGCAGCGCCTGCACCTGCCGGAACACCGTCGGCCGCCCGATGCAGAGCACTTGCTCGGGCTTGTGCGCGGCGATGAACTTCTGCGCGCCCAGCAACCACACCCCGCTCGCGATCGCGGCGGAGCCGGACAGGCCGAGCCCGCCCGTTTCGGAGACCACCGGCCAGCCGTGCTGCTCGGCCCATTCACCCGCTGCGCGGACGCCACTGTCACAGGCGATCACCAGTCCGCAGCGCGCCGAGGGCACGACGAACGACGGCAGTGCGCCGAAATCGGGCAGTTCGGTCCACCGCGCGCCGCCCGGCCTGCCGTCGAGCGGCTCGTACCAGTCGCCGTCGGTCCGCTCCGGGACGAGCGGCTCGCGGAACGGGATGTTGAGATGCACCGGGCCGCAGCGCCACTCGCCGTAGGCCGCGTTCCACGCGCGGCAGATCTGGCTCCGCCAGTAGGCGTTCTGGCCGGCGCGGGATTCGGCGACCGCGAGCTCGTCGAAGTACCGCACCGCGTTGCCGTACAGGCGTTGCTGGTCCACGACCTGGTTCGCGCCGGCCGCGCGCAGCTCCGGCGGGCGGTCCGCGGTGAGCACGATGAGCGGCACCCCGGCGCGGTCGGCCTCGAGCACGGCGGGATGGAAGTTGGCCGCCGCGGTGCCCGAGGTACAGACCACCGCGACCGGACGTCCGGTGCGCGCGGCGATCCCGAGCGCGAGAAAGGCCGCGCCCCGCTCGTCGATCCGGACGGAAAGCCGGAGCCGGCCCGCGGCCGCCGCTTCGTGGAGCGCGAACGACAACGGCGCGTTGCGAGAGCCGGGACACAGTACGACGTGGGAGACCGTGTTGCGGACGAGTTCGTCGACGAGGACACGGGCCTGCGCGGTCGAGGGATTCACCGGGTACCTCCCACGGAGACGGCCGCACCGCTCGTCGTCACGGCTCGGGTTCGCCGAAGTCGCGTGGTCAGAACGGATCTTGCCCGGATCGTCACGCGGTTCCTCCTCGAAGCGCCCTGCCCCCATGCTCTCGCGGCCCGCGAGCATCCGCAGGGCGCGGCCGGTCTTCTGCTGCTGCCGCCTATTGTCCCAAATGTGCATGACAACAGCGTTTCCGAGTTGTTCGATCCCGCCGTGTGGACCGAGGTCGAGGGTTTCGGGTTCACCGACATCACCTATCACCGCTCCGCGCAGGCCCGTTCCGGCAAGCGCGTCGCCCGGGTCGCCTTCCACCGGCCCGAGGTCCGCAACGCCTTCCGGCCGCACACGGTCGACGAGCTCTACCGGGCGCTCGACCACGCCCGGATGAGCCCGGACGTGGGCT
>DASSAD010000051.1:0-9571 GCA_035685725.1 Amycolatopsis sp.
CGCCCGATGTTGGACTGCCGCGTGGACCGTGCGGGGTGGATGCGTTTGAGCGGCGTGGTGGATCCGGACACCGGGGCCACCCTCGCCGGCCTCCTCGGCACCCTGTCGATACCCCGGTCGAACCCCGACGGCAGCCGAGACGAGCGCACCCCGAGTGAGCGGCGGGGCGAGGCCCTGGTCGAGATCATCCACACCACCGCCCGCGCCGACGACGCCACCGTCCAAGGCGGCGAACGCGCGGTGCTGTTTGTCACCACCACGGTGGCCGAGATGCAGGCGGGGCTGCGCGACACCGTGCTGGACGTGCCGGGCCTGCACGATGTCGCCGACCTACGACGCCTGGCGTGTGAGGCGCTGGTCGTGCCCGCGATCTTCGGCCAGCACGGCGAACCCCTCTACCTCGGCCGGGAAAGCCGCCTCGCCACCCGCGCCCAACGACGCGCCCTCGCGCTGCGGGATGGCGGCTGCAGCGCACCGGGCTGCACCCGGACACCCAAGTGGACCTCGGTGCATCACGTGCGGTGGTGGAGCCGGGGCGGCACCACCGATATCGACAACCTCACCCTGGTGTGTGCCACCCACCACCGGGCCATCCACCAGGCCGGGTGGCAGGTCACCATCCGCGACAACCAAGCCTGGTGGACCCTCCCGGAATGGTTGGACCCCGAACAGACCCCCCGCCGCAACACCGCCCACACCACCGGCCCACCCCACCACCACCTCCACCACCACCTCCACCACACCGACGTGCCCGACACCACTGACCACACCGACCACCACAACACCACCTGAAACCACCCGCCCGCCCCCGAAAAACAGAACCCGGGTCGGTTTCACATCGACCCGGTAATGGCCACGGCGACGCGGTGGGCAGCCCACCGCCACTTCCGCGCGCCCGCAGCACGGCCGACACGGTCGAACGCTCCGGCCACCGCCCGGACGCCACCGACCGTCCACATCGGAGACGTCTGTCAACCGGTTCCCTTGACAACACCCACGCGACCATTTGCCCGAGCGACGATGCGCTCCATCCACACCGCAACCGGTGTCCAGGCCGGCCGCCGAAACCTACTGATCAGCAATGCTGAAAACGCTGGGTAGGCCAGGAGCGCGGTGCCGGGAATGCTCTCGGTCCGTTTCTCCTGGCCTCTCGCCGAACCCGCCGTGCGCGTCTCAACGCAACGGGCTCTCCACGGGTTGTCTGCTGGTGACCGCGGTTATGCGGTCCAGGGGGTGGGATCGCGTTGGCGCGCCAGCGATGCCGGGTTACCGAGATGGCTGCGATCCTGCGCAGTTCGGTTGTGCCCGCGGCGATGGGAAGCCACTGCCCCGTGGGGATAGTGAACTTCCTGCGGACGTCCTGCCACCTCCAGCGATGCCGCGCGCGCGGCATGCGGATGACTCGCCACCAGGTGAAGTCATCGAGCATACTGAACGTGTTCTTCGCGACCGGTTGCCGGAAGTAGTTGGCCCACCCGTGCATGACCAGGTTCGATCTGGTCATGCACGTATTCCCGACCCCGGCGCGCGCCTGCCTTTGTTCGCCAACTTACCTTCGGAACCCAACGGGAAGTGCTGCCGACCATGCGTCCAACTCTCTACACCGTTGACCACCCCGGCCCCGGACGGCTCAGCACCATGGCCAAGCCCAGAGGCGACGACCGGCTCGCCGACGAGATGGCTGCGCTGAAAGACGCCGGTGTCGATATCCTTGTCTGCGCGCTTTCGATACCTGAACTCGATGAACTGGGCCTCGCGGCCGAAGGGCAGGCAGCAACCGGCGCGGGGCTGCAATTCGTGCATCTCCCCATCCCCGACCTCGGGGTTCCCGACGTCGCTGCGATCACGCCGACACTTCAACGCCTCGCGGCACGACTGCGCGAGGGCCGCTCCATCGTGACGCATTGCCGATGCGGGATCGGGCGCTCATCCCTGCTGGCGACAGCACTTCTCGTGATCAACGGCGTCGAAGTCGACGACGCGTGGAGTCGACTCACGCATGCCCGCCAGCACGACGTCCCGGACACGCCGGAGCAAAGGCAATGGCCGGTCCAGCTGACCGGACGAGCATGGAAATCTGATTCCACGGAATGATGCGGTTGACCGCGCCGTCATGCCATCGCCGGGGTCACGCGAGGGTGACCCCGGCGATGAACACGGCGGTCAGCCCGCTTCCACCGCGGCGGACAGCGGTCGCGTGCCGGTCCGGTCGTGCATGCGGACCACCCGCGGCCGGATGTAGGTGACCAGCAGGAGACCGCCGGTGGCCATCACCGCGCCCATCAACAGGCTGGCGATGCGGAAGGAGCCCGACCAGTCCTCCAGCAGACCGAAGATGGACGGCGCGGCGATGCCGCCCACGTTGCCGATCGCGTTGATCATGGCGAAGCCGCCGGCCACCGCGATACCGGTGGCAAAGGTGCTGGGCAGCTGATAGAAGGGCATGTTCTGCGAGCTGACCCCGAGATAGGCGACGCACAGCGCGACCATGATCCATGCCGGCTGGTGCAGGATGGTGGACACGCAGATGCCCGTCGCACCCGCGAACATGGGCAGCGCGCTGTGCCACACCCGTTCCCCGGTGCGGTCGGAGTGCACCGCCCACAGCACCGCGGGAATCGCCGACACCGCCGCGGGCGTCGCGGTCAGGATGCTCACGTGCAGCGTCGAGTAATGCTGGTGCACATTGCTTTCGAAGGCCACGATCATCAAGGGCAGGAAGAACGACAGCGCATACTGCCCGAAACACTGCGCGAAATAGGTGATCGACAGCACCACCAGTCGCGGATCGCGCAGCATCCTGAGGCTGCCCGTGCCGGCTCGTTGCCGTGACACGTCGTCGGTCTGGCCGCGCAGGGTGCCGGCCAACCACGCGCGCTCCCGCTGTCCGAGCCAGCGCGCCTGGCCCGGCCGGTCGCGCAGCATGAGCAGGCATAGCAGGCCGACGATGGCCGCGGGAATGCCCTCGAAGACGAACATCGCCCGCCAGCCGGCGAAACCGAAGTAGGTCGGCCGGGACAGGATGGCGCCGGTGATCAGCGAACCGAAGATCGCCGACATCATGCCGACCACGTTCACCAGCGCGAGCATGCGGCCGCGGTACTGCCGGGGAAACCACAGCGCGATGTAGAACAGCATTCCCGGATAGAAACCGGCTTCCGCCACACCCAGCAATATGCGCAGGACGTAGAGACTGGCCGTCCCGTCGACCAGCGACAACGCGGCCGCGACCAGGCCCCAGCTGATCATGATCCGGGCCAGCCATTTGCGCGGGCCGACCTTGTAGGAGATCAGGTTGCTGGGCAGCTCGAACAGCGCGTAGCCCAGAAAGAACAAGCTGGAGGCCAGCCCGAACGTGCCGGCGGAGATCTTCAGATCGCTGTTCATGGTGAGCGCGGCAAGACCGATGTTCGTCTTGTCGAGGGAACAGAAGAAATTACCGAGACCCAGGATCGGAACGAACCGAAAGGCGAGTTTGCGTATCACGGCCCGTTGTTCGGCGCCGGTCAGCTCCGCCCGGTCCCCGGGGCCCGGGGCCGCGGGGACCGGTACCTGATCTTTCGACAACGACATGCCGGCTCCTTTGCCGCCACACTCACGCATGACCAGTTGCTCGGATCTCCCCGCGCGACGGGGCGTCCGGCGGCGACCGGCCCGCCGACGCGGACCCGGTGCCGTGCGCCAGGCCCGGGGGAGTGTTCATATATGTGAAATGGATTCGCTGACATGAAAGACAGTAGCCGTGGTCACATCCGTGCACAAGGGTTGGACCCGGGGTCCCGGATCTTGTGCGGGGTCCGGCGTGAGCCCGAAGGTCGCGGCGGGCGGCGGTTCCGCGCGCCGGGCAGGCGGGGTCGTAACGGGCGTTGGTTGCGTGGATCGACCGTGAGTAAAAGGATTTACCCGCAATTAGAGGTCCATAGTGGACAGATGGGTGTCCGTCCGGTGGCGCGGGAGTGCCCGGGTTTGGCTCGGTGGAGCGTGCTCTCGGGGTACGCCGAATGCGCGATTGACGTTCCGGGCCATTGGGGCAAAAGTGATTCCCCATGTCACTTCGGTCAAGGAGATCCTTGGTCGCCGTGGTGTTGTCGGCCGCGCTCGCGGCGATCGCCACGCCGGCCGCCGCCGCCCCGGCCACCGGCTCATCCACCGGCCTGTTCACCGGCCTGTCCACACTGCCCGATCAGCTCGTCGGCAAGACCGACGTCGCCGGCATCGACCGGCACCTCATCGCGCTGCAGCGCCTCGCCGACAGTCACGACGGCAACCGGGCCGCGAGCACGGCCGGTCATGGCGCGTCGGCGGAGTACATAGCCGGGAAACTGGAGCAGGCCGGGTATGTCGTGACCCGGCAGGAGTTCCCGTTCGTCTACACCCAAACCCTCGCCCAGAAGCTGACCGTCGACGGCGCCGAGCACCCGGTCATCGTGATGACCTACAGCCCGGCGACACCCGAGGGCGGCCTCACCGCACCGCTGGCCGTCATCCCGGTCGATCCCACGCCCGGCTGTGAAGCCGCGGACTACGGCGACGTGGCCGGGAAGATCGTGCTGGTGTCTCGCGGCGCCTGCACCTTCGCGCAGAAACAGGCGGCCGCCGCGGATGCCGGAGCGCTCGCCGCGATCATCTACAACAGCGAACCCGGCCCGTTGAACGGCACCCTCGGCGATCCGGCCGGGGCCCGCATCCCTACCGGCGGCATCTCGCAGGCCGACGGCCAGGCCTTGGCCGGGCGCGACGGCGCCACGGTGACCCTGGATCTGCGGGAGCTTCAGGAGAACCGCACGTCCTACAACGTCGTCGCCCAGACCCGGACCGGCCGTACGGACAACGTCGTGATGGCCGGCGCTCATCTGGACAGCGTCCCGGAAGGTCCTGGCATCAACGACAACGGCACCGGCTCGGCGACGCTGCTGGAAACCGCGCTGGAGCTCGGTTCCCGGCCGAAGGTCGAAAACGCGGTGCGGTTCGCGTTCTGGAGCGCCGAGGAATACGGTCTCGTCGGTTCGACGTACTATGTGGACTCGCTGAGCTTCGAGCAGCAGCTGGATATCGCGCTGTACCTGAACTTCGACATGATCGGTTCGCCGAACGCGGCCTACTTCGCCTATGACGGCGACGACTCCGACGGCGTCGGTGCGGGGCCGGGACCGTACGGTTCGGCCGAAATCGAGCGAGTGCTCACGGGATACCTGAACGCACGGGGAATTTCCACCGAGGGCACGGACTTCGACGGCCGTTCGGACTACGGCGAATTCATCGCGGCCGGTATCCCGGCGGGCGGGTTGTTCACGGGCGCCGAGGGTGTCAAGACGCCTGAGCAGGCCGCGAAATGGGGTGGTCGGGCCGGTGTGGTCTACGACCCGTGTTACCACCAGGCGTGCGACACACTGGGCAATGTGGACCGCACGGCGCTGGATCGCAATGCCGACGCGGTCGCATATACGCTCGGGACATTCGCGTCGAGTACCGAGTCCGTCAACGGCGTCAAACCGGGTGAACCCGCGGTGAAGCCGCACCGCCAGGCGACGGCCAAACGCGTGGGCACCGCGACCGGGTAGCCGGCATTCGCCCGTGATCCTCAGTGACCGGGGTGGTTCCAGGCCATTTCCCAGAAGGCGAGCTCGTAACGGCTGCTGGCCAGGAACACCTCGGTCACCCGGTCTTCCCCGGTTTCCCGCAGCGCTGGTCCGAACCTGTCGGTGAGGGCGCGCAACCAGTCGACGAGCGCGGTGAAGTCGGGGGAGGAGTACATCCGGATCCAGCGGGCGTAACCCGGGTGCGCGGGGGCGCCGCGCTCGGCGAGCGCGAGGCCGATTTCGTTGAATCCCCACATGCACGGGAGGAGTGCGGCGAGCAGGTCGGCGAAGTCGCCGATCGCGGCGGTGCGCAGCAGGAAGTCGGCGTAGCCGCGGGTGGTGAGTGCCGGACGCTCCCGCTCCAGGTCGTCGATCGCGATGCCGAGGTCGGCCGAGTAGGAGCGGTGCAGCGCCATCTCCTCGTGCAGCGTTTCGTGCAGGAGCGCGGAAAATCGTGTCATCGTGTCGAGATCGGGCGCTTTGGCACTGGCCAGGGCGAGCAGGCGCGCGTACTCGATCAGGAACACGTAGTCCTGCCGGACCCAGAATCGGAACCGGTCGAGTTCGAGCGTGCCCTCGCCGATGCCGCGGACGAACGGGTGATCGTGTTGCGCCTGCCAGATTCCGTCCGCGGCCGCGCGTAACCGCTCGCTCAATCCAGTCATCGCTTCCCCAGTCCCTCCGCGAGCGCGTCCCAAAAGGACAGTTCGTAGGCCTGCAGCAGCCGTGCGGCCCGCCGGGCGAGCAGCGGTGACTCGCCCGCGCCCAGGCCTTCGTCGATGACCGCGAGCGCGTTGTCTTCGAAGTCCTCGGGAGGATGGGCGAAGTACTCGAAGAACGCCACGGCGTCGTCACCGGCGCCGTAGCGTCGGCGCAGTGCGGTGGCGATCCGAGCGCAGTTCGATCCCCATGCGGCGAGGTTCGCGACGAAGGCGAGTGTCGTGTCGGCCCGGGAGCCGTTGAGCGCGAGCCAGGCGACGAAGGCGGGGTAGGCCTGGGCGTCCGGATGCGGTTCGTAAGCGTCGATCTGCCGCGCGGTCAGGCCCAGCCACTCGGCGGTGCCCGACAACAACCCGAGCGCCGCACCTTCGCCCGCGGCCAGGCCGAGGAAGAACTCACCCGCCGCGCCCGCCGGGAACCGGGCGGCGAGGTGGGCGAAACTGCGGCGGTCGCTGGAGACGATTCCGTGCTGCTCCGCGACCAGTGTTCGCAGCCGCTCGTCCGGCACGTCCCGCGCTTCCACCAGGCCCAGGAACCGGTGGCCGCCGATCGCTTCGCCCACGGGCCGCAACTCCTGGCGTGTTTCGGCGACGAGTTCTCGCGCGTTCATATCCTCCGTGATACCTCATGCGTCCCGGACAGGGAAGGCACGCGGCCACGTCGCTCAGTCGGTGATCGTCCACCGCTCGTGGGGAGATGGCTCGAAGGCGTCGGCGAGCTCACCCGCGAAGGCCTCGGCGATGCTCTCGACGTCCCAGCGGTCGCGTCGCAGCACGGGTTGCTTGATCGCGGACTGTCGCACGATGTGCAGCTCTTGGCCGGTCAACCGGACGACCTGACCGGTGATCCCGGCGGAGCGGTCGCTGAGCAGATAGGTCACCAGCGGCGCGACCAGGTCCGGGGTCCTGGACGGGTCACCGAACCGGTGCCCGTTGGGGTCGGCCAGCGACAGCCGGGTCCAGGCGAGCGGGCAGACGGCGTTGACGCGGATTCCGTGTGGGGCCAGATCCGCCGCCCAGGAGTAGGTCATCGAGGCGACGGCGCCCTTGGACGCCGAGTAGGCGGCTGCCCCCGGTTGCCCGAGCATCGAGCCGGAAACGGTGTTGACGATGGTTCCGCGGCCCTGCCGGTGCATGTGCTTGATGGCGGCGACGCCGCAGTACAGCGGTCCGAGCGCATTGACCTCCAGCACCGCGCGAATCCGTGCCGGGTCGTCCTCCCAGGGGTGCACGTGGTGACCGATCCCGGCGTTGTTGACCAGTCCGTCGATCTTGCCGAACTCGGTGACACACCGGTCGATCAGTCCGGCGGCCTGGTCCGGGTCGTCCACCGAGGCACCGCTCGCGACGGCGCGCCCGCCCGCTTCCCGGATGCGATGGGCGACCTGCTCGACGAGTTCGCGGTCGATGTCGTTGACCACGACGGCCGCACCGGATCCGGCCAGGTGATCGGCATAGGCCTCGCCCAGGCCCCGGGCGGCGCCGGTGATCACCACGGCGTGCCCATCGAGTATTCCCATGTGATCACGCTACCGATGTTCGTCACCGAAAGGTGAGGTTCAGACCTTTGCCGCGCACAGCCGGCGTCACGCCTCGCTGAGTTCGGGCGTGTGCCGGTGAAGGCGAACCGGACTGGTGTGGATCCAGACGGCGTAGACCGCCCAGCCCAGCAGCGACAGGCCCAGCCAGCTGATCGCGCGGTAGGCCAGCACGCTGACCGCGGCGGGCGCGGCGGCGACGCCGGCCGCGAGCAGTACGCCGAGCAGCCCGGTTTCGGCGAGGCCGGCCCCGCCCGGGAAGATCTGCAGCGCGATGCTGCCCTGGACGATCAGGAATCCCACGGTGAGCACCGCCCACGGCACCGGTGACACCACGGCCGAGACGGTGGTGATCAGGGCGAGGTAGTCCAGGGCCCAGCTGACGATGGCGAGCGCGATCACCAGTAACCACCGCGGACCGCCGGGCCGCAACAGCGCGATGCGGGTGGAAAGGCGCTGGGCCGCCTCCTCGGTTCGCCTGCGCCAGGCGTCCCGGCACGGGGGGCAGTAGCCGGGTATTCGACTGGCCAGTGTCAGCAACCCGTGCAGGCCACGCCAGAGGACGGCCGGGTGGGTGAGCAGGGCCCAGCCGCCGACCGAGACCAGCACCACCAGCAGCGTGATCAGCACGGCGGTGACGACGCCGATCCGGCCCGCAAAACCCAGCCCGAGGGCGCCGAGCGCCACCAGCGTGAGCGTGTCCACCAAGCCGGCGACCAGCACCGACCACGACGCCAGCGCGGAGTCCACGCCACGGCGGCGCAACTGATCGATCGCGTAGACCAGCGCGCCGGCGCCCCCGACGACGGGAATGGTGCTGGACACCGCGTTCTGGACGATGTTGATCCCCTGCACGGTCCGCACCCTCAGTCGCGCGCTGCCGACCAGGAGCAACTGCCGGTGCAACTCCCCGTACACGACCAGTGCCGCCAGGCTGCACACGGTGGCCAGGAGCACCCAGTCCCAGCGCACGCTGCCCACCGTCCGCCCGGACTGGCTGACGTCCCGGACGAAACCCGGCACCTTCCACGCGAGGTAGCCGATCGCGGCGCCCACGATCACCCAGTGCGCGGCCTGTCGCCAGCGCCTGCCCAGGACCTCGCGCCACCCGCTCACCGCCGGCGCGGCCTCTCCCGGGCGGTCCCCGCGGTGACGCCGAGGTGCACGCTTGCCGGTCCGACGTCCACAGTTCGTGAACGCGCGCACCCGGGGCGTAGACGGAGTGGTGGCTTCGGAAAACTCACCCCTCCAATAGTAGGTCGGCGCCGCCACACCGCTGCGACACGCCATGGTGGTGGCCGGCGACCACACTGGACGGCAACCGCCGAAAGCCGCCGGGCCGGCGCGACTTCGGGCCGAACGGTGCTCCCGGATTCATCCCGGCGGGGGAGCGGAAACAACCGACACCGCCGGGCAGACCACTGTCCACAGTGAACTATCGACGGATCGCGCGCCGAGCGCGAACTACTGGTGGACAGCCTTTTCGATCGCGTCGGCCACCTTTCCCGCGCCGTCTTCTTCGGCGATGCGCGCCGCGAGTCGTTGGGCGTTGTCGCGGTGGACGGGATTGGTGAGTGCGGCATCGATGGCGGCGGCGAGGCGGTCCGCGGTGAGTGTGCGACGGGACAGGGTCGCGGCGCTGACGCCGAGTTCTCGCAGGCGCCGTGCCCAGAACGGCTGATCGCCGCCGGGCTCGGGGATCGCGATCGCCGGCAGACCGGCGCGCAGGCCCGCT
>DASSAD010000052.1:0-9436 GCA_035685725.1 Amycolatopsis sp.
AACCCCCGGCTGCTGAACAGTTCCAGCGCGACGTGCTCGACCTCGGCGCGCGAGGTGATGCGGCGGCGCCCGGCGCGCGGCACGGCGGGTTCGGTCATGACCCCTTCCATTCGGCACTCGGTGCCATTATCGTCCTTCCTGCGGGGCCGCACCGGAGCGGTCCAGGAAGGGAGCATCCCATGTCCGACTCGCCCGCCACCTCACCCGCCATCTCCGAGACGCACGACGAGCCCTTGGTCGAGGAGGAGCTCCTGGTCGAAGAGGTCTCCATCGACGGCATGTGCGGCGTCTACTGATCCGGCACCGCATCGCCAGGCACCGAGATGACCACTCCGGGTAAGGCCGGATCCGTGGAATTCCATCCGGAACGCGGTTATCGCTGTTCGCCGCGAGTCGCGCTGAGGCCCGAACCCTTCGGCGCGCTCGCCTACGACTTCGGTACCCGGAAACTGTCCTTTCTCAAGACGCCGACGCTGGTCGAGGTGGTCCGTGGCCTCGAAGACCAGCCCGATGTGCACACCGCCCTCGACGCCGCCGGAGTTCCCGCCGACCAGCGGGCCGCCTATCTGCGGGCGCTCGCCGGACTCGCCGAGGCGGGCACGATCGAACCACGCTGAGGGCGGTTTCCACCAACGCAGCAAGGGAAAAGGAACGTGCGATGACGGATGTCCTGCCCGGGCGGGCGGTAACGGGGGCGCGCGCCGCGGGCGCGACGCCGAAACCGCGCAAACTCGTCGACCACTTCAAAGAAGGCCTGACCTCCCCGATCTGCCTGACCTGGGAACTGACCTACGCCTGCAATCTTTCCTGCGTGCACTGCCTTTCCTCGTCGGGACGGCGGGATCCGCGCGAGCTGAGCACCGCCGAGTGCAAGGCCGTGCTCGACGAGCTGGAACGCATGCAGGTCTTCTACGTCAACATCGGGGGCGGGGAACCCACCGTCCGCCCCGATTTCTGGGAACTCGTCGAATACGCCGTCGCGCACCACGTCGGCGTCAAGTTCTCCACCAACGGCGTGAAACTCACGCCGGAACGGGCCCGTTGGCTGGCCGGGACCGACTACGTCGACGTGCAGATCTCGCTCGACGGAGCCACCGCCGAGGTCAACGACGCGGTCCGTGGGCCCGGCTCGTACGACACCGCGATGCGGGCGATGCGCAACCTCGCCGACGCGGGCTTCACGGGATTCAAGCTCAGCGTCGTGATGACCCGGCAGAACATCGGCCAGCTCGACCAGTTCGCCGAGATCGCCGACACCTACGGCGCCCAGTTGCGCATCACGCGGCTGCGACCGTCCGGGCGCGGCGCGGACGTGTGGGACGAGCTGCACCCCACGATCGAACAGCAACGGGGGCTCTACGACTGGCTTCTCGCCCACGGCGAGCAGGTGCTCACCGGCGATTCCTTCTTCCACCTCAACGCGCTGGGTTCCGCTCCGCTGCCGGGTCTGAACCTGTGCGGCGCGGGCCGGGTGGTCTGCCTGATCGACCCGGTCGGCGACGTCTACGCCTGCCCGTTCGCGATCCACCAGGAGTTCCTGGCCGGAAACGTCCGTGGTGAAGGCGGTTTCGCCCGGGTGTGGGCCGAATCCGAGCTGTTCACCCGGCTACGCGGGCCGCAGACCGGGGGAGCGTGCACGTCGTGTTCGGCCTACGACTCCTGTCAGGGCGGCTGCATGGCGGCCAAGTTCTTCACCGGTCTCCCGCTGGACGGGCCGGACCCGGAGTGCGTCAAGGGCCACGGCGAGCAGGCGCTGCGGGCGGTGGTCGCGGCACCGAGGTCCGATGTGGACCATTCGCGTCGCGGGCGGCGCGCCGCGGTGCCGGTCGAGATCTCCTTCGGCCCGCCCGCCGGGTCACCGGAGCGTGCCCGGCCGGACCGAGCCTGCGACACCAGTCCGCTGGCCGGCCTTCGATGATCACCGGCCCGCTCGAGCTGGCCGGGCGCACGGCGCCGAGCCGGGTGCTCTTCGGCCCGCACGAAACCAATCTCGCGCGGGGCCGGGTGTTCTCCGAACGGCAGGTGGCCTATTACGCGCGCCGGGCCGCGGGCGGCGCCGGGATCATCGTCACCGAGACCGCGAGCGTGCACTCCAGCGACTGGCCCTACGAGCGGGCTCCGCTGGCGGAACTGGCCGGACCCGGCTGGTCGGAGATCGTGGCCGCCTGCCGGCCCGCGCTGGTGGTGGCCGGTCTCGGCCACGCCGGTGCCCAGGGGTCCTCGGCCTACGCCCAGTCGGCGCTGTGGGCGCCGTCGCGGGTGCCGGACGTGGCCAGCCGCGAGCTTCCGCTGGAAATGGAAGAGGCGGAGATCCAGGCACTCGTGGCCGGTTTCGGCGCGGCGGCCGCGCTCGCCGCATCGTCCGGTGTGGACGGTGTGGAGCTCGACGCCGGGCAGTATTCGTTGGTGCGCCAGTTCCTTTCCGGGCTGACCAACCAGCGCGCTGACGGCTATGGCACGGACCGGACCAGGCTGCTGCGCGAGGTGCTCCACGCCGTGCGGGAGTCGGTCGGGGATGGCCGCGTGGTGGGGCTGCGCCTGTCCTGCGACGAGTCGGCGCCGTGGGCCGGCATCACCCCGGAGCAGGGCGCCGTGCTCGCCCGCGAGCTGGCCGCTTCGGTGGACTACCTGGTGCCGGTCCGGGGTTCGGCGATGAGCGCCTCGGCGAACCGGCCCGATCTGCACACCGAGCCGGGCTTCAATCTCGAGCTGTGCCGGCGGATCACCGAGGCCGTCGAGGGCCGCACGCTGGTCGTGGCGCAGGGCAGCGTGGTCGATCCCGCGCAGGCGCGGCGGATCCTGGACGACGGTGTCGCCTCGCTGGTCGAGATGACCCGGGCGCAGATCGCGGATCCCGATCTCGTCGCCAAGCTCCGGGACGGCCGGCCGGTCCGCCCGTGCGTGCTGGCCAACCAGAAGTGCCGGGTGCGCGACAATCGCAACCCGATCGTCGGCTGCCTCGGCGAGCCGCGCAGCGGGCACGAAACCGTCGATCCGGACCCCGAGGACAGCGCCGGTGCCGAGGGTGCCGTTGGCCCCCGCGATTTCCTGGTCGTCGGCGGCGGGCCGGCCGGGCTGGAGGCGGCGCGGGTGCTCGCCCTGCGCGGTCACCGCGTGGAGCTGGCCGAGCGCACCGAGCGGTTGGGCGGCATGGTGCGGCTTGCCGCGCGGGTCGCCGGGCGTGCGCGACTGGAGCGGCTGACCGACTGGCTGGCGGGCGAGGTGCGGCGGCTCGGTGTCCGGGTCCGTACCGGAGCCGAGGTGACCGCCGGGGCCGCCGCCGCGTGGCCGGCCGGCTCGGTGATCGTGGCGACGGGGTCGGTCCCGGGGCCGCGCGGTTATCTCGTGCGTTCCGGCACGGTGGTGGACGTGGCCGACTTCCTCGCCGGAACCGAGCTGCCACCGGGACCGGTGGTGGTGGCCGATCCGGTCGGGGACGCGGTGGGGGTGGGCGTCGCGGAGCTGCTGGCGAGTCAGGGCAGGCGGACCGCGATCGTGAGCCAGGACCTGGTGGCCGGCACGCAGCTGGCACTGACCGGTGACCTCGCCGACGCCAACACCCGGTTGCAGCAGGCCGGGGTCGCCCTGGTGAAGCGGTCCATCCTGCGCGAGATCCACAATGGACAGGTGGTGCTCGAAGACGCCTTCACCGCGCGGCGGCGCGAGCTCGAAGCCGCGGTCGTGATCCACTGTGGACATCGGCTGCCCCGGACGGAGCCGGGGCTGCCGGGTGTCCGGGCCGGAGACTGTGTCGCTCCGCGCACCATCCACGAGGCGATCCTGGAAGGTCGGCGCGCGGCGCTGGCGCTCACCACCTCCCAGCCCGTACACCAACACTGAGCGGAGAACGGACATGCGTTGGGCTATCACCGAATTCCCGGCCGCGGCCAGGGCTGTCACGCCGGGCACGCGCGCCGCGGCCCCGGGCACGCGGAAGAACTGAGGAGTCGGCGTGTCCGGCGGTCGTTACCGGTACCTCTTCTCGCCGCTGCGGGTCGGCCCGCTGGTGGTGCGTAACCGGATCGTGTTCTCCGCGCACCTGACGAACTACGCGGCCGACGGCCTGCCGACCGAGCAGCACGCCGCGTACTACGCCGCGCGCGCCGAGGGCGGTGCCGGGCTCATCATCACCGAGGAACATTCGACGCACTCGACCGACTGGCCCTACGAGAAGCTCATCCACGGCTTCCAGCCTGCGGTGATCCCCGGGTACCGCCGCATCACCGAGGCCGTGCACGCGCACGGCGTGCCGATCCTGGCGCAGCTCAACCACAACGGCGGACAGGCCTCGGGCATGTATTCGCGGCTTCCGGTGTGGGCGCCCTCTCCGGTGCCGGACCCGATGTTCCGGGAAGTGCCCAAGGCCATCGACGCACGGGAAATCGCCGAGGTCGTCGCCGGCTACGGCACGGTCGCGGAACACTGCGCCGAAGGCGGCTTCGACGGAGTGGAGCTGCAGTGCTCGCATTCGTCGATCGTGCGCGGGTTCCTGTCGCCGGCCACGAACCTGCGCACCGACTCCTACGGCGGATCCGTGCGCAACCGGGCGCGCCTCCTGCTGGAGATCATCGAGGTGGTGCGGGAAGCGATCGGGCCAGGCCGGGCGCTCGGCGTGCGGCTGTGCGGTGACGAGCTGATCGAAGGCGGCACCACGATCGGCGAGGCCGTCGAGGTCGCCAAGCTGGTGGAAGCGACCGGAAAGGTCGACTACCTCAATACCTCGATCGGGGTAGCCACGGCGACCCTGTTCATGATCGAGGCGTCCATGGCGATCCCGCCAGGGTACGCGCTGTTCATCGCCAACGCGCTGCGCGCGGCGGTCAGCCTGCCCGTGGTCGGGGTCGGCCGGATCAAGGACCCGGTGCAGGCCGAACGTGCTCTCGCGGACGGACACTGCGATCTGGTGGGCGTCGTGCGCGGGCAGATCGCGGACCCCGACTTCGCGGCCAAGGCCCGCGCCGGGCACGCCACCGAGATCCGGACCTGCCTGTCCTGCAACCAGGAATGCGTCGGCCGGATGGGCCTCAACCGCTGGCTCGGCTGCATCGAAAATCCGCACGCCGGACGGGAAAGCGTGTCGGGTTCGAGCGGCGAGTCGCGCCGCCGGACAACCTTGCCGGCGCCGCGGCGCCGGCCCCGGCGGGTACTCGTGGTCGGCGGCGGCCCGGCCGGCTTGCAGGCCGCTTCCACCGCGGCGCAACGCGGTCACCACGTGACCCTGTTCGAGCGGCAACCGGCCACCGGCGGCCAGGTCGCGCTCGCCGCGACCGTGCCGAGCCGGGCGGAATTCCTCGACGTGGTCAGGAATCTGCTCGCCGAATGCCAGCGCTACGGCGTGGACGTCAAGACCGGCGCCGAGGCCACCGCCGAGATGCTGCGGGCGGAGGCGCCCGACGCGGTCGTGCTGGCCACCGGGGCCCGGCCCCAGCCGCCGCACTGGGCCGGCGGGCTCGACCGGGTGGTGGACGTCCGCGACGTCCTCGACGGTGGGGCGGTACCCGCCGGCGAGGTGCTGGTGCTCGACGACCTCGGCTTCCACCAGGCGACCTCGGTCGCCGAGCTGCTCGCCGACCGGGGCTGCGCGGTGACGCTGTCCACCGCCGGCATGGTGGTCGGTCAGGATCTCGGGGTCACCCTGGACCGGGAGACCTTCCTCGTGCGGGCCGAGGAGAAAGGCATCGGACAGCGTACCGACGAAGTGGTGCTCGGCGCGTCCGGAACGGAAGGTGGCGTCGCGTTGCGGATGCTCAAGCACACCACCGGGGAAACCGAGGAGCGCCGGTACGACTGGGTCGTCTGTGCCACGCACCAGGCCCCGGAGGACGAGCTGTGGCATGCGTTGAAGGGCGCGCCGTTCCCCGTGCACAGGGTCGGCGACTGCCTGACCCCGCGGCGCGCCCACGCCGCCGTCATCGAAGGACATCGGGTGGGGGCGAGCCTGTGATCGCCGTGATCGTCGTCCGGGACGCCGTGCTTCCGCTGGGCGCCGACGAGACCGTCGCCGAAGCCGGTGGGGACGCGCTCCTCGTCGGCAGTGGTGTCCGGGAGGCGGCCGGTGAACTGACCGCGCTGCGCACCGGATTGCTCGCCGAGAACGGTGCCTTCGCGCCGGGCCGCTGGGCCGCGCAACTGGCGGGAGTGCTGGCCGGCCACGACCAGGTCCTCCTGCCCGCTTCCCCGGACGGACGCGACCTCGCCCCGAGGCTGGCCGCCCAACTGGACCGCCCGCTGTATCCCGGCGCACTCCGGATCACCGAGCACGACGTGGAACTGTCCCGCTGGGACTCCCGGGTCGCCGTCACCGTGCCTGCCGCCGGCGGGTTCGTGGCGACCCTGCACCCCGGTGTGCGCGGGGTCTGCGGCTCGGGTGCGAGGCCGAGCCTGACCGCCATCACGCTGCCGGAGATCGACGTGCCCGACGCCGAGGTGGTGGAGGTGCTGGCGGCCGCCCCCGGCACCGCGGACCTCGGCGAGGCGCCACGCATCTTCGGCGCCGGAGCGGGTCTGGGGCACGGCGAGCTGGACGGGCCCGCGGCGGTGGAACTGCTCGGCGCGGTCGCCGCCCGGCTCGGCGCGTCGCTCGGCGCGACCAGGGTCGTGACCGACGCGGGCTGGACCTCGTACCAGCGCCAGATCGGGACCACGGGCGTCGTGGCGCATCCGGAGCTGTACGTGGCGTTCGGCGTTTCCGGGGCGGCACAGCACACCGGCGGGCTCGCCGGGCCCACCCACGTGGTCAGCGTCAACACCGACCCGTCCTGCCCGATGACCGCGCTGGCCGACCTCGGCATCGTGGCGGACGCCCAGTCGGTGCTGGCCGAACTCGCCCGGATACTGGAGGTCCAGTGACCCACGCCGGACCCGGTTCCCAGTCCACTGTGGTCGATGAGGTCGACGCGGCGACCCGTTCCTTCGACGTCGTGGTGGTCGGCGCCGGTCCCGCGGGCTCGGCGGCGGCGCTGGAGGTCGCCCGCGCCGGCTGTTCGGTCGCGCTGGTCGAGCGCGGACCGTTCCCCGGCTCGAAGAACGTCTACGGCGGTGTGGTCTACGGCCGGGTGCTCGACGAGCTAGTGCCGAACTGGTGGGAGCAGATGCCGGTGCAGCGCTGGGTCACCCGGCGCGCCACCATGGTGATGACGCCGACCCAGGCGCTCACCCTCGACTTCCGCAGCGCCGACTGGGGCCGCCCGCCCTACAACGGGGCGACCGCGCACCGGGCGGACCTCGACTCGTGGCTCGCCGAACTGGCGGTGGCCGAGGGCGCCGTGCTGGTGCCCTCCACCGTGGTCACCGGGCTGCTGCGGGATCACTCGGGCACGGTCGTCGGGGTCCGCACCGACCGGCCCGACGGTTATCTCACCGCCGGCGTGGTCATCGCCTGCGACGGGGTGAATTCCTTTCTCGCCAAGGAAGCCGGGATGCATCGCGCCGAGGAACACCTCACGCTCGGCGTGAAGCAGACGCTGAAGCTGTCCCGTGAGGCGATCGAGGAACGCTTCGGGGTCAGCGGCACCGACGGCGTCGACTTCGAGATCCTGGGCTGCACGCGCGGCATCCCTGGCGGCGGTTTCCTCTACACCAACCTGGACTCGGTGAGCATCGGCGTCGTGCTCGGACTCGACGGCCTGAGCAAGGCCGGGATCCGGCCGGAGGAGCTGATCGCCGACCTCAAGCGGCATCCCGCGATCGCGCCACTGGTCCGCGATGGGGTGGAGATCGAGTACTCCGCGCACCTCATCCCCGAGGGCGGCTACCGGTCGATGCCCGAACTGGCCGGCGACGGGATCCTGGTCGCCGGGGACGCCGCGGCGATGTGCCTGGCCGCGGGAATCTGGCTGGAGGGCGTCAATTTCGCGCTCGGCGCCGGGATGTACGCGGGCCGCGCGGCGGCCGGGGCGGTGCGGGCGGGGGACACCTCGCGGCGCGGCCTGGCCGGGTACCGGGCGATGCTGGAGAAGTCGTTCGTTCTGGCCGACCACCGCAAACTGCGGGACATCCCGGGGCTGGTGCTGTCCGAGCGGGTGCAGCACCGCTATCCCGGACTGGTCTGCGATCTCGTCCAGGGACTGTTCCAAGTGGACAATCCGCGGCCCAAGCCCGGGTTGGGCACACTGCTGCGGAGCAGTGCCAAAGCCAACGGTGTCCGGCTCCGCCAGCTGGCCCGCGACGCCTGGACCGGAATGCGAGGGCTGCGATGACCGAGCGGCGATACGCCGAAGCGGCGTTCGACGACGTGATGTCCACAGTGGAGTTCCGGGTCGGGTCGCGGCCGCACATCACGGTGGACACCGACGTCTGCCGGTCCTGTACCACGAAGGCGTGCGTGCATGCCTGCCCCGCGAACCTGTTCGTGCCCACCGACGAAGGCGGGATCCTGTTCAACTACGAGCAGTGCTTCGAATGCGGTACCTGCTACCAGGTGTGCGCCGCGGAAGGCGCCATCACCTGGACCTATCCCGACGGCGGCCACGGCGTCGTCTTCCGGAGGGGATAGCCGATGCTGATCCTGGCCGCGCTCCGCTGGAGCGACCCGCGGGCGGAGGTGGATCCGCTGTCGGGCAAGGTACGAACCGACGCGCGGGGCAGCGGAGCGGGCACGGCCGACCAGGCCGCCCTCGAACATTCCTTGCGGCTGCGCGAAGAACTCGGCGATGGCGCAACGGTCACCGCGGTGACCGTGGGCCCGGCCGCGGCCGGGGAGATGCTGCGCGAGGCGCTCGCGGTCGGCGCGGACACGGTCCTGCGCGTCGAGGGTCCCGATCCGGCGGCCGCCGTGACCGAGGACGGCAGCGGAACCGCGGGAGCGCTGCTCGCCGGGGTCGGTGCCCGGTTCGGCACGGCGCCGGACATCGTGGTGTGCGGGGACGCCTCGACCGATCGCGGCACCGGCAGCACCCCCGCCTTCCTCGCTCACCTGCTCGGCGGCGTCCAGGCGCTGGGCCTGGTCGAGCTGACCGCCGCGGACGGCCGGCTGCACGCGCTGCGGCGCCTCGACGGAGGCCGCAGGGAACGCCTGGTCTTCGACCCGCCCGCGGTGTGCTCGGTGGAACCCGCCGGCACCGTCCTGCGGCGAGCCTCGCTGCCCGCGATGCTTGCCGCGCGCCGGGCCGAGATCCCCGTGGTGCGGGCCGGTTCGCTGGATGTTCCGGGCGGGGGGCCGGGCGGAGTGGCCAAGCCCTACCGGCCGCGGCCGCACGCGCTGCCGGCACCGGCGGGGGAAGCGCCGCACGACCGGATGCTCGCGTTGACCGGCGCGCTGGTGGCACGGACCCCGCCGAAGGTCATCACCCCCGGAACCGCGGCCGAAGCCGCGCGAGCGCTCCTCGATTACCTTGAAGAACGGGGGTACACGCGATGAGCGAGCAGGACGGTTCCGGCCGGGTCGCCGTGGTCACCGGTGCGGCGGGCGGGATCGGTGGCGCGGTGGTGAACCGGC
>DASSAD010000053.1:0-11114 GCA_035685725.1 Amycolatopsis sp.
CCGCTCGCCTCGATCTGCGCCGGAAGGTCGACGCGCACGTGATAGCCGGCGGCCAGGAACGCCGGAATCACCACGGCCTGATGCCCCCGGATCGAATCCAGCACCGTCGTGACGTCCGGCTGCCGCACATCGGCGTAGGCCACGCGCACCGAGACACCCGCCTCGGCACGCACCCGGCACGCCAGCTCCTCCACGACCCGCGCCCCCTCCGGTGCCCGGGTCCCATGCGCCACCAGCACGAGCACGTCACCGCCGCGGGCCCGGCGGCCGGTGCTCGGCAAAACACTTGCGTACGGACTCAACTCAGGCCTCTTTCCACGGCGAGGCGGTAGCCGCGCTTCACGACGGTCTGCACGAGCCTGCCTTCACCGAGCGAGGTGCGCAGGCGGCCGATGGCGGTCTCGACGGCATGTTCCTCACCGCCGCTGGGCAGCGCGGCAGTCAGCTCGCGACGGGAAACGACGCGGCCGGGTTCGACCGCCAGCGCCCGCAACACCGCCATCGGCGCCGGTGCCAGCTCGCACAGCTCACCGTCCACGATGACCGCCTGCCCCCGCAGCTCGACCAGCCGTCCGGCGACGCACATCCTCGGTGACCGCGCCACGAGCGCCTCGGCCACGATCCGGGCGAGCGCGCCGATCCTGGACCGCACCGGCTGCACGGTCGGGATGCCGAGCGCGGCCAGCGGCGCCGCGGTGATCGGCCCGACACAGGCCACCACCACCCGGCTGCTGAGCGCGTCCACGAGCGCGGCCTGGCGGCCGGTCCGCCTGGCCATCGCGAGGGTGCTCGCGGCGGCGGGCGCGCTGGTGAACGGCATCGCGTCGACGGCGCCGTCGAGCACCGCGTCGATCAGCCGGTCCAGCGGTCCGGGGTCGGCCGGTCCCACCCACCGGTAGACCGGTACCTCGATGACCTCGGCGCCGGCCTCGATCAGCGAATCCACGAAGTACGGGAGCGGTTCCCCGTGGAGTTGCACAGCGACGCGCCGGCCCGCCACCCCGGACTCCAGCAGGTGCTGCAACAGCTCGGCATTGCTTTCCGACACCGGTGCGTAGTCCTCGGACAGCCCGGCCGCGCGGATCGCGCCCTGCGCCTTGGGTCCCCGTGCGAGCAGCCTGGCCCCGCCGAGCCGCGCCAGGAGTTCGTCGCCCAGCCCCCACCCCTCGGCCGCTTCGATCCAGCCCCGGAATCCGATCCCGGTGGTGGCGACGACGGCGTCCACCGGCTCGTCGAGGAGGGTGGCGGTCGCCGCGCGCAACTCGGTGTCGTCGGCCAGTGGCACGATCCGGATGGCCGGGCCGTACCGGACCGTCGCACCCTTGCGGACCAGGAGCGCGCCGAGTTCGTCGGCCCGCCGCGCCGCCGTGATGCCGACGGCGAAGCCGGCGAGGGGCCGGGGACCGGGCGGGGTCTGTGTGGTCATGGACAAATATGCACCACACCGTCGATCACCCGGACCGGGTAGGTCCGCACGACGACCGACTCGTCGTCGAGGCAGACGCCGGTGCGCAGGTCGAAGCGTTGCTTGAGCATCGGTGACGCCACATACGGCGCGCCCTTGGCCTCACCGGTGATCCCGCGCGAAAGCACCGCCGCACGCGAAAACGGGTCCACGTTGGACAGTCCGTAGAACTCCTCGGCCGCGGTCCGGAAGATCGCCACCTGGCGACCGTCGGGCAGCAGCGCGGCCGCGCCACGCCCCGGGATCAACCGGTCCACCGGACAGACCGGCACCGTCCTGGTCTGCTCGTCCACCGCGGTCATCGCGAAACCACCTCCGGCACGCCCAGCAACACGGGTACCTTCTGTTCTCGTTCCGTCCGGAACGAGATGGTCGGGTCCGGAGTGCCGGGCGCGTTCACGAACGAGGTGAACCGCGCCAGCTTTTCCGGGTCCTCGAGTACGCCGCGCCATTCGTCGGCGTAGTTCTCCACATGCTTGGCCATGGCCGCGTCCAGCTCGTCACAGATGCCGAGCTTGTCGTCGACGACGACCTCGCGCAGGTGATCGAGTCCGCCTTCCAGCTCCTCGAGCCACGGCGCGGTGCGCTGCAGGCGGTCCGCGGTGCGCACGTAGAACATCAGGAACCGGTCGATGTAGCGGATCAGCGACTCGTCGTCCACCCCGGACACCAGCAGCTCGGCGTGCCGGGGCAGGGCCCCGCCGTTGCCACCCACGTAGAGGTTCCAGCCCGCCTCCGTGGCGATCACGCCGAAGTCCTTTCCCCGCGCCTCCGCGCATTCCCGGCCGCAGCCGGACACCCCGGCCTTGATCTTGTGCGGGGAGCGCAGCCCGCGGTAACGCAGTTCCAGTTCGACCGCCATGCCGACGCTGTCCTGGACCCCGTACCGGCACCAGGTCGAGCCGACGCACGACTTCACCGTGCGCAGTGCCTTGCCATAGGCGTGGCCGGACTCGAACCCCGCGTCCACCAGCCGCCGCCAGATCAGCGGGAGCTGGTCCACGGTCGCGCCGAACAGGTCGATGCGCTGGCCACCGGTGATCTTGGTGTAGAGCCCGAACTCCCGGGCCACCTCGCCGATCACGATCAGCTTCTCCGGCGTGATCTCGCCACCGGGCAGCCGCGGCACCACCGAGTAGGTGCCGTTCTTCTGCATGTTGGCCAGGAAGTGGTCGTTGGTGTCCTGGAGCGTGGCCTGCTCGCCGTCGAGGATGTGCCCGCCCCGGCCCGCGACGGTCTCGATGGTCGCGAGGATGGAGGCGACCGCGGGCTTGCAGATCTCGCAGCCGGCTCCGGTGCCGTGCTTGGCGATCAGCTCGCCGAAGGTGGCGATCCGGGTGGCCTTGACGATCTCGAACAGTTCCCGCCGCGAGTGGGTGAAGTGCTCGCACAGCGCCTTGGACTGCGCCACGCCGCACGAGTCGAGGAGCTTCGCCAGCATCGGGACACAGGAGCCGCAGGTGGTACCGGCCTTGGTGCAGCCCTTGACGGCCGCGACGCTGTCACAGCCCTGGGAGACGATCGCCCCGGTGATCGCCCCCTTGGTGATCGAGTTGCACGAGCAGATCTGCGCCTCTTCGGGCAGTGCGTCGACCCCGACTCCCCCGCCGCCCTCGGGGGCGAGCATCGCGGCCGGGTCGGCGGGCAGCGGCCGGCCCACCAAGGGGCGCAACAGGTTGTACGCGCTCGCGTCGCCGACGAGCACGCCGCCGAGCAGTGTCTTGTCCGAACCGGACACCACAAGTTTCTTGTAGTAACCGGAAACCGCGTCGGCGAGCACGACCTCGAGCGCGCCTTCGGTGGTCGCGTGGGCGTCCCCGAAGCTCGCGACGTCGACACCCATCAGCTTCAGCTTGGTCGAGAGGTCCGCGCCGGTGAAGGGATCACCGGCCGCGCCCACCACCTGTGCGGCGACGAGTTCGGCCATGGTGTAGCCGGGGGCGACCAGCCCGTAGCAGCGGCCTTCCACCGCCGCGCATTCGCCGACGGCGTAGATGTCCGGGTCACTCGTGCGGCAGAACCGGTCGACCAGGATCCCGCCGCGTTCCCCGACCTCCAGCCCGGCCTCGCGGGCGAGCTCGTCGCGTGGCCGCACGCCGGCGGAGAACACCACCAGATCGAGGTCGAGTTCGGTGCCGTTGGCGAGCCTGGTGAACAGCCGGTCGCCGTCCGGCTCGATCCGCTCCGCGGAAGTCGCCGTGTGGACGGTCAGGTCCAGCTCGGTGATCAGCCTGCGCAGCAGGCTCCCGCCGCCGTCGTCGACCTGGATCGGCATCAGGCGCGGCGCCATCTCCACCACGTGCGGCGAAAGACCCATGTCCCGTAGGGCCTTGGCCGCTTCCAGGCCGAGCAGCCCGCCGCCGACGACCATGGCCGAGGCCCGGCCGCGCTTGGCCGTCCGCGCGCTCTCGACGGCCTCGCGGATGTCGTCGAGATCCTCGATGGTGCGGTAGACGAAGCAGCCGGGCAGATCGTGCCCGGGCACCGGCGGCACGAACGGGCGGGAACCGGTGGCCAGGACCAGCACGTCGTAGGACTGGACGAACCCGCTCGCGGTGGTGACCTTCCGGGCGGTGCGGTCGATCGCGCTGACCCGGTCGTTCAGCCGCAGCTCCACTGCCTCGTCACCGCCGTAGTCCGCGCCGGGCAACGCGAGCGCCCGCGCGTCCCAACCGTCCACATAGGAGCTGAGCGCGACCCGGTCGTACGCCGGACGCGGCTCCTCGGCGAGCACGACCACCCGCCACGAACCGTCGATGTCGGTGGCCCGTACCGTCTCCACGAGCCGGTGGGCCACCATGCCGTGCCCGACGACGACCAGCGTCCGCATCCTCGTTTCCTCCTGCTGTTGGGTAAGTCCGACTCAGACCCGGGCACCGGCCAGCGCGATCCCCGGTTCGCCGACCGGGGCCTCGCGCTTGCGCAGGTAGACCGTCCAGGTCACCAGGAAGCACACCGCGTAGAACACCAAGAACCCGACGAAGGCCGAGACACCGCTGCTGGTGTTCACGAACGACTGCCGGAAGGCGAGATTGATGAGCAGGCCGCCCACCGCGCCGATGGCGCCGGCGAGGCCGATCAGCGCACCGGAAAGCCGCCGGGCCCGCAGCAGTTCCGCGCGCTCGTCCGCGCCGGCGGAGATCGCGGCCAGCGCCTTGGCCCGGAAGATCGCGGGAATCATCTTGTAGGTCGAGCCGTTGCCGATCCCGGTCAGCACGAACAGCACGATGAACGAAATCGTGAACAGCGCCAGCGACTTCTGCTCCGAGGCCAGGATGAGCAGCAGGGTCAGCACCGCCATGCCGGCGAAGTTCCAGCAGGTGACCCGGCCGCCACCGAAGCGGTCGGCCAGCTTGCCGCCCAGCGGCCGGCTGAGCGACCCGAGCAGCGGGCCGAGGAAGGTCACATAGGCGGCCTGCAGGGGCGTACGACCGAACTGGTTCTGCAGGACCAGCCCGAAGGCGAAGCTGTAGCCGATGAACGAGCCGAAGGTGCCGATGTAGAGCAGCGACATGACCCACGAATGGGCGTCCTTCATCGCCTCCCGCATACCCTTCTTGTCGTTCTTCACCGACGCGATGTTGTCCATGTACAACCACGCGCACAGCGCGCCGATGACGATCAGCGGAAGGTAGACGGACAGCACGATCCGGGGCGCGCCGGTCCCGGCCGTGGCGATCACCAGCAACCCCACGAGCTGGATCACCGCGACACCCACGTTGCCGCCCCCGGCGTTCAGGCCGAGCGCCACCCCCTTGGCCCGTTCCGGGAAGAAGGCGTTGATGTTCGTCATCGACGACGCGAAGTTTCCGCCGCCGAAGCCGCCCAGCACGGCCGCGATCAGGAACACCGCCAGCGGCGTTCCCGGGTGCATCACGATCGCCGCGGCGATCGAGGGCACGAGCAGCAACAGCGCGCTGACGATCGTCCAGTTCCGCCCGCCGAACTTCGCCACGGCGAAGGTGTAGGGAATCCGCGCGCAGGCCCCGACCAGTGTCGGTGTGGAGGTCAGCAGGAACTTGTCACCGACGGACAGGCCGTAGCTCGGTCCCATGAAAAGGACCATGACCGACCAGACGCTCCAGATGGAGAACCCGACATGTTCGGTGAAGATGGACACCCACAGGTTCCGGTTGGCGATCTTCTTCCCGGTCGAAGCCCAGAATTCCGCGTTCTCCGGGTCCCAGTGGTCGATCCAGCGCCGGCCCCGGTGGTGCTCGGCGGTTACCGTGTCGGTCATGCGTTCTCCTCAGGTCAGGAGGTCTCGAAAGGTCTCGGGGCTCAGGAGGTTTCGGCGAGCCAGCCGGCGATCCCGCAGACGGCGTCCCGGCAGCTCCCACAGCCCGTGGTCGCCCTGGTCACCGCAGCCAGTTCGGGCACGTCGGTCGCGCCGTTGCGGAAGGCCTCGACCAGGCGCCCCTTGGTCACGGAGTTGCAGCGGCACACGACCGCCGAGGCGGGCAGGTCGGCCGGGCTCGACGCGGGCGAGGCACCGAAGGGCAGGGCCCGGCCCAGCAGCACGGCGAGGCGGTCGGTGGGCACCGGCACGCCGCGGTCGTAGTACTGGACGATGCTGGCGGCCGCGTCCGGTGCGCCCAGCAGGATGGCCCCGGCCACCCGGTCCTCGCGGACCACGAGCTTCGCGTACATCCCGCGAGCCGGGTCGTTGAGGCACAACACCTCGGCGCCGGTGTCCCCGACCTCGGTCTGTGCCTCGCCAAGGGCGGTGAGCTCGACTCCCCTGGCCTTGAGCTTGGTGACCACGTTCGTGCCGCGGTAGCGCGCGGAAACGTCCGCCCCGGTCACCAGGTCGGCGAGTACCGACGCCTGCTGCCAGGCGGGTTCGACCAGACCGGACACGGTACCGGGATGCTGTGCGCAGTCGCCGATCGCGTGAATCCGGCCGTCGCTGGTGCGTAGCGCATCGTCGACGACGATGCCACGGTCGACTTCGAGCCCGGCTTCCTTCGCCAGCGCGGTCTCCGCGCGGACCCCGGCCGAAACCACGACGAGATCGGCCTGGACGGAGCTGCCGTCGTCGAGCTTGAGCCCGTCTCCCGGCACGTACCGGGCGGCGCCGGTGCCGAGGCGGAAGTCGATGCCGAGTTCCCCCAGTGCCCGGGCCAGCACGTGCCCGGCACCGGGGTCGAGCTGCCGTTCCATCAGGTGACCGACCGGGTGCACGACGGTCACCAGATGCCCGCGACCGGCCAGCCCGCGCGCCGCTTCGAGCCCGAGCAGGCCACCGCCGAGCACCGCGACCGGCGCGCCGACCTTGGCGGCGCCGAGAATGCGGTCGCAGTCGTCGAGGGTCCGGAACGCGACCACACCGGGCGACGGGGTGCCGTCCTCCAGCGCGAGTCCCTCGACCGGCGGCAGCCAGGGCCTACTGCCGGTGGCCAGCACGAGGGCGTCGTAGTCCACAGTGGACCCGTCGTCGAGCGCGACCGTGCGCGCCGCGCGATCGAGCGAGATCGCGGTGTTGCCGGTGCGCAGGTCGATCCCGTGCGCGGCGGCCCAGTCCTGATCGTGCAGACGCACCAGCTCGGGCCGCATCGTGCCGGCGACGACGGCCGAAAGCAGCACCCGGTTGTAGGCGGCGTGCGGTTCCGCGCCGATGATGGTCAGCGACACGCGGTCACCACGCGGGTCACGGGCGCGGATCTCGTCGGCCAGCCGCGCGCCCGCCATGCCGTAACCGACCACGACCACCTTGCGGGTCATCGAATCCCCCTGACCTCGTCGGCACCGCTGTCCGAATGCTTTTCGAGCCGGACGGCACAGACCTTGAACTCGGGCATCCGGCTCGACGGGTCGAGCGCCGGGTTGGTGAACAGGTTCGCGCGTTGCGCGCCGGGAAAATGGAACGGCAGGAACACCACGTCCGGCCGCATCGACGCGACGGCGCGCACCCTGGCGACGGCCTCGCCGCGTCGGGACGACACCCGTGCCCAGTCGCCCTCGGCGAGACCGAAACGCTCGGCCGTGTCGGGATTGACTTCCACGTATGCCTCGGGAACGACTTCGTTGAGCTCGGCGACCAGCCGCGTCTGCGCGCCCGACTGGTAATGCTGCAACACGCGTCCGGTGGTGGCCTGCAACGGAAACTCGGCGTCCACCGCTTCGGCGGGGCCGCGATGTTCCACCGGCACGAACCGGGCACGCCCGTCCGGATGCGCGAAGCCGTCGAGGAACATCCTCGGCGTGCCCGGATGGTCCTCCGCCGGCACCGGCCAGTACAGGGCTTCACCGGAACGAAGCCGGTCGTAGCTGATCCCGGAGTAATCGGCCGGACCACCCTTCGCGGCCGCCCGGAGCTCGGTGAACACCGTCTCGGCATCGGACGGGAACCGCTCGTCCGGCTGGCCGAGACGGGTCGCCAGTCCATTGAGGACTTCCAGGTCGGTGCGCACGCCGGCCGGGGCCTTCGTCGCGCGGCGGCGCAACAGCACCCGCCCTTCGAGGTTGGTGATCGTGCCGTCCTCCTCCGCCCACTGCGTCACCGGCAGGACGACGTGAGCGAGCGCGGCGGTCTCGGACGGCACCAGGTCGGCCACCACCAGAAGGTCCAGTGTGGACAGTCGTTCGGCGATGTGCGCCGAGTTCGGCGCGGAGACGACCACGTTGCTGCCGAACACCAGCAGTGCGTGCGGGCCGTCCTCGGTGCCCAGCGCGTCGAGCAGTTCGTAGGCCGAGCGGCCGGCGCCGGGCAGCGACGCGGCGGGCACTCCCCACACCCCGGCCACATGCTCCCGCGCGGCCGGGTCGTCGATCTTGCGGTAGCCCGGCAGCTGGTCGGCCTTCTGGCCGTGCTCGCGGCCGCCCTGCCCGTTGCCCTGCCCGGTGAGGCAGCCGTAGCCGGATCCCGCCCGGCCGGGAAGTCCCAGCGCGAGGGCCAGGTTGATCCAGGCGCTCACCGTGTCCGAACCGCTCGCGTGCTGTTCGGTGCCGCGCGCGGTGAGAATGTAGGCGTTCTTCGCGTTCGCCAGCAAGGAAGCCGCGAGCCGCTGGTCGGCGGCGGCCACGCCGGTGATCCGCTCGACGCGCTCCGGCCACCAGCGGGCGGCCACCCGCCACAGCTCCGCGAAACCGGCGGTCCGTTCGTCCACATAGGATTCGTTCAGCAGGCCATCGGCGACCACGGCGTGCAGGATTCCCAGTGCCAGAGCCAGATCCGTGCCCGGTGCGGGAGCCAGATGCAGGCAGGCCCGCTCGGCGGTCGGGGTGCGGCGCGGGTCGGCGACGATCAGTGCGCCGGTGTCGATGGCACGGCTCAGATGCTGCATGAACGGCGGCATGGTCTCGGCCGGGTTCGCGCCGATCAGCAACACCGCGTCGGCAGCGGCGAGATCGGTGAGCGGGAAGGGCAGCCCGCGGTCGAGCCCGAAGGCCCTGGTGCCGGCCGCCGCCGCCGAGGACATGCAGAACCGGCCGTTGTAGTCGACCTGCGAAGTGCCCAGGGCGACCCGGGCGAACTTGCCCAGCAGGTAGGCCTTCTCGTTGGTCAGGCCGCCGCCACCGAAAACCGCGACACCGTCCTTGCCGTGGCGTGCCTGGATTTCGGTGATCCGCCGGACGATCAGGTCGAGCGCGTCCGCCCAGGACGACGGGACGAGTTCACCGTCGACCCGGATCAGCGGTGTGGTCAGCCGGGCGGGCGAGGTCAGCAGGCTGCCCGAGGTCCAGCCCTTCTGGCACAGGCCGCCGCCGTTGGTGGGAAAATCGCGGGGCGCGACTGTAGTGCCGGACACGCTCATCCCACACTGCAGCGCGCAGTACGGGCAGTGCGTATCGACCTTCACCTGGGGTTTCGCGGCCAGCGTCACGCGTTCCTCCTTCCGACGGTTCCCGACGGTAGGAATGGCGTGTTACCTGGAAATGGCCCCATGTTTCGGGCGTTTGACATTGCTGCCGTTTTCGGCGGCCCTACCGGTGAGAAGTGACCGGCACAACTTCGGGCGATTAAAGCACTTCACTCACCGCGCTCGCGGCCATCCGGAGGCCGTCCAGCGCGGCGGCCGTCGATCGGGGATTCAGGGCGTGCGCGGCGAGCCGGAACAGCAACGCCCTGAGCAGAAGCTGGGACCATTCGGGAAGGTGGGACCAGCGGCGGAGGAAGGCCACATCGGCGCCGCCCCACGAGATCGCGTCCACCGCGGCGATCGCGGCGCCCCACTCGGCGGGGCGGTAGAAGGGATCGAAGTCGATGACCCCCGGTGGCTCGAGGCCGTCGAACAACACGGCGCCGAACAGGTCACCCGGCACGACCTGAGCGGGCAGCCGCACCTGTCTTCGCGCCACGGCGAGCACCTCGAACCAGCGCCCGCCCTTGGTCTCGTCGATCGGTACATCGGCCTCTTCCCAGGCGATGCGGTCGGCGAGCGCGTCGATGTCCTCGCGCCGGAAGCCCGGCCGCGGCTCGGTGGACAACGCCTGCGCCAGCCGCAGCGCGGCCGGGACGATCTCGTCGTGGCGGTACTCGGGGGTGCCCGCCAGGTACCGGCTCGCGGCCCAGCCACCGACGATCCATCTGCCGTCGGTCGACCGGACGGGGCGGGCGATCCGCAGGCCGGGCACGTCGACCCGGTGCAGCGTGCGCGCCAGCCACACCGCGCGGGCCCGGTCGGCCACCGGCTTCAACACGATCCCGCCACACCGCCAGCCCGAACTGCCGGGCAGACGCCGCGGCTCGGCGGCCACCCCGAAGGCGGTGAGCACACGCTGCGGTGGGCTCTCGCGCGTTCCCGGGGCCACCGTCACCCGGCGAGATTACCGGCTGCGGGCCCGCCGGAGCGAAAAATCTGATCTAGGAAACCCGCGGCTCTCACCCCCGACCAGCCGCCTCGGCCGCCCCGCCGAGCCCCCTCCCCTGCCCGCGAACCGAAGGAAGGGGTGTTTCCTACGGTTCCATTCCGTAGGAAACACCCCTTCCTGCACTAAAACCGGTACCGGGCGCGGCCCGTCAGTACGTCGGCAGGCTCTTGTCGATCTGGCTGGCCCAGGCGAGCACCCCGCCACCGAGGTGCGTGGCGTCGCGGAACCCGGCCCGGTGCAGCGCGGCGAGCGCCTCCGCCGAGCGAGCGCCCGACTTGCAGTGCAACACGATCGGCTTATCCTGCGGCAGTTCCGCGAGTGCCTCCCCGGAGAGGATCCGGTCCTTCGGGATCAGCGTGGCGCCCTTGATGTTGACGATCTCGTACTCGTGCGGCTCACGGACGTCGATCAGCGCGAAGTCCTCGCCCGCGTCGAACTTGGCCTTCAGCTCGGCCGGGGTGATCGTGTGCCCCGCCGCCGCCTGCTGCGCCTCGTCCGAAACGACCCCGCAGAAGGCCTCGTAGTCGATCAGCTCAGTGATCTTCGGCGTCTCCGGGTCCTTGCGGATCTTGACCTCGCGGTAGCGCATCTCCAGCGCGTCGTAGCTGATCAGGCGACCGAGCAGCGGATCGCCGATGCCGGTGATCAGTTTGATCGCCTCGGTCACCATGATCGACCCGATCGAGGCGCACAGCACACCCAGCACGCCGCCTTCGGCGCACGAGGGCACCATGCCGGGAGGCGGCGGCTCGGGGTAGAGGTCGCGGTAGTTCAGGCCCTTGCCGTTGGGCGCGTCCTCCCAGAACACGCTGACCTGGCCCTCGAACCGGAAGAT
>DASSAD010000054.1:0-18565 GCA_035685725.1 Amycolatopsis sp.
CGTGGTGTCCGCTGTCCTCGTCGGCACCCTGCTGCCGGACGTGCCACCGCCCGCCGCCGGGCCCGGTGGGCGGGCCGAGTTGGCCGCGTCGCCGTCCGTGAGGTGGGGCTTCGCGACGACGTTCTGCCTGCTGTTGGCCACCTACACCGTGTACACGTACCTGGCGCCGGTGGTCGGGGCGGCCACCGGCCGGGGCAGCGGCACGGTCGCCTTGCTGATGGTCGTCTTCGGAGCGGGTGGGCTTGCCGGGGGTCGCCTGATCGGCCGCCTGCTCGCGCGCCACGACCTGGGTCGCGTGCTGCGGATCGGGCTGTTGGTCGTCGCGGTGATGATCGCCGTCGTCGCGGTCCTCACGGCGACCGGGGCACCCGGGGGCGCGCAGCTGGCCGGGTTGTTCCCGGCCGTGTTCGTGTTCGGCGTCGGGTTCTGGTGTTGCGGGATCAGCCAGCAGACCCGGTTCGCGCTGCTCGCGCCCGAGCACCGGTCGGCGGCGCTGGGCCTGCACTTCTCGGCGCAGTTCCTCGGCGTGGCCGCGGCCGGGGCGCTGGGTGGTCTCACACTCGCCACCACGTCCGTGACCGGGATGGTCGGTACCGCCGCGGTGATCGCCCTGCTGACCGAGTTGACGGTCCGGCGCCTCCCGTCCCGGGCCGCCACGGCGACGCGCGGCTGAGACCGTCCCAGTGCCCAGCCGCCCCTGGCTTCCACCCGGGGATGTTTGGACAATCGATCGACCAGGCCCGTGGTGATTGATCGTTTGTCCTGTTCTGGTCAAGCTGAAGTGACGTTTGACAAGTCACTCGGGGAATCCGTAAGCTCGCCGTTGCTCGATCATCCCATCCAGGCAAGCACGAGGCGGGGGATTGATGCAGGTCGGAATCGGACTCCCCAACGCCATCCCCGGTACGACAGGGGCCACCCTGCTCGAGTGGGCGCGGCGCGCCGACGCCGGGCCGTTCAGCACCTTGGGGGTGCTTGACCGGCTTCGCTACGACAGCGCCGACCCGTTCGTCGTGCTGGCTGCCGCCGCGGCGGTGACCGAGCGGATCGGGCTGGCCACCACGATCGCCATCGGGCCGCTGCGCCGTGGCGCCGTGCTGGCGAAGCAGGCGGTCTCGGTGCACGCGCTGGCCCCGGGGCGGGTCACCGTGGGCCTTGCCGTCGGCGCCCGGCCGGACGACTATGAGTCGGCGGAGGCCGAGTACGGCACTCGGGGCGCGGTTCTGTCCCGTGAGCTGAGCTATCTGCGTGGCCCGTTCGAGTCGGCGGGGATCGGCCCGGCCGCGACCTTCGGCGAGGGCGGCATTCCGCTCCTGATCGGCGGCGCCGGCCCGGCCGCGTTGACCAGAATGGCCCGATACGCCGACGGCTACGTGCACGGCGGCGGCCCGCCCCGGGCGTTCGGATCGGCGGCGGTGAAGGCCAGGGCGGCCTGGCACGATCTCGACCGTCCCGGCGACCCGGCGCTGTGGGGTCAGGGCTACGTGGCGCTGGCAGACGCCGACCGTGGCCGCGAGTACCTGCTGGACTATTACGCCTTCACCGGACCGTTCGCCGTCCGTATCGCGGCAAGCGCGCTCACCGACGCGGCCGCGGTGCGTGACTTCGTGCGCGGCTACGCCGCGGAAGGCTGCGATGAGTTGATCCTGTTCCCCACCACGGACGATCCCGACGAGGTGGACCGGCTCGCGGAGATCCTGTCGTGAGGGTCGCCGTGATCGGGGGTGGCCCGGCCGGGCTGTACGCGGCGATCCTGCTGCGCAAGGTCGGGCACGAGGTGCTGGTGTTCGAACGCAACGCGCCGGACGCGACCTTCGGCTGGGGTGTGGTGTTCTCCGAGGAGACCCTGGGCGGGCTTCGCGACGCCGACCCGCCCACGCACCTGCGGATCAGCGATTCGTTCGCACGATGGTCCACAGTGGACATCAGATTTCGGGAACGGCTCATTCGTTCCCGCGGGCACGTGTTCTCCGCGATCGCGCGCAAACGCCTCCTGGCCATCCTGCAGGAGCGGGCGCTGGAGTTGGGCGCTCAACTGCGGTTCGGCACCGAAGTGGACGGTTCGGCAGAACTCGACGCGGATCTGGTGGTCGCCGCCGACGGGGCCAACAGCCGTATCCGCACCCGGCCGGGCTTCGGGGCCGCCATCCGAAGCCAGGGCGGCAAGTACGTGTGGTTCGGCACGGATCTGGTGCTCGACGCCTTCACCTTCTCCTTCCGGGAAACCGAGCACGGGCTTTTTCAGGCGCATGCTTATCCGTTCGACGAGCGGAGGAGTACCTGGATCGTCGAGTGTGCGGAACCGGTGTGGCAACGGGCCGGGCTGGACCGGCCCGACGAGACGGCCAACATCGCCTTCTGCGAGGAGCTGTTCGAGGCCGACCTGAGCGGGCACCGGCTGCTGTCCAATCGCTCACAATGGCTGGATTTCCCACGAGTGCGGTGCGCGAGCTGGCATCAGGGCAACACCGTGTTGCTCGGCGACGCCGCGCACACCGCGCATTTCTCCATCGGTTCGGGTACCAAACTGGCGATGGAGGACGCCATCGAACTGGCGACCGCACTCCAGCGGCATGGCACGGATCTGGACGCGGCGCTGACCGAGTACGAGTCGGTGCGCCGGCCCGTGGTGGAGCGCTTCCAGCAGGCGGCCGCGGACAGCGCCGACTACTTCCTCCGAACCGCGCGCTACCGGCGCTTCGAACCCGTACAGTTCGCGTTCAACCTGCTGACCCGCAGTGGCCGGATCACCCACGCCAACCTGACCCAACGCGACCCGCACCTGGTGCGGGAACTCGATGCCTGGTTCGGCCTGGGCGGAGGGGGCATCGAGCTCCCGCCCCCGGGCGCCCTCGCCCCGCCGCCGATGTTCGCCCCGCTGCCCGTGGCCGGTCTGCGCCTGGCGAACCGGATCGTGGTGGAGGCCGCCGACGAGGCCACCGCGCCGGAACGAGCCCGAGCCGGGGCCGGGCTGGTGCTCCTCGGCCCGGCGGCGATCGACGACGCCGGCCGGGTGAGTCCGCGCACGCCGGTGCTGGACAAGGTGAATTGGGCCGCGGTGGCGGCGAAGGTGCGCGAGGCGGGCTCGCGGCTCGGTGTCCGGGTGACGCATGCCGGCGCGCGCGGGGCGACTCGGCCGCCGTCGGCCGGAGTGGACGTGCCGCTGCCACCGTCCCGGTCGTGGCCGCTGCTGGCCGCCTCACCGATTCCCTACACCCCGTTCTCCCGGGTTCCCGAGCAGATGACCGACGCGGACATGGCCCGGGTTCGCGCCTCCTTCGCCGAGGCGGCGACGCGGTTGGCAGTGTCCGAAGTGGACCTTCTGGAGCTGGACATGTCCGACGGGCGGCTGCTGGCCGGGTTCCTGTCCCCGCTGACCAACCGGCGCACCGACCGGTGGGGGCGAGACCGGAGTGCCTATCCCCTGTCGGTGCTGGACGCGGTGCGCGCGGCGTGGCCGGCCGATCGGCCGCTGTCGGTCCGGTTGACCGTGGCGGATCGGTCTCCGGGCGGCTTGGACGAGGATCAGGGAGTCCGCCTCGCCGGCCTGGTGCGCGAACACGGTGCCGATCTGGTACATGTCCGGGCGGGCCATTCGGTCGCCGAGAGCCGGGTGGACTATCGACGCGGACACCTGACCGGGCTCTCCGATCGGGTCCGCGCCGAAGCGGGGGTGCCCACGCTGGTGGGCGGATACCTGACGACCCCGGACGAGGTGAACACCGCCGTGGGAGCGGGCCGCGCGGACCTGTGTGTGTTGAGTTCGGTGGCCGGCCACACTCCGGTGGTGACCGCGTGAGCGGCCGGAAGGTCCTGGTGACCGGCGGGACGCGCGGCATCGGGGCCGCGATCGTCGCGCGGTTCGGGGACGAGGGCGAGGAGGTGATCGCGGTCGGGCGTGCGGAGTGCGACGTGACGGACGAAGCGGCCGTGATCGCGTTGTTCGAGCGGGTCGGGCCGGTGGACGTGCTGGTCAACAATGCCGGGGTGGCCAGCAGCGCGCCGGTGGGCCGGACGACGCTCGCGCAGTGGCGGGCGGCCATGGATGTCAACGCGCTGGGCGCTTTCCTGTGCACGCGGGCGGCGCTGCCCGGGATGGCCGCGCAGGACAGGGGACGAATTGTGACGGTGGCATCGACCGCTGGCTTGGTGGGTACGCGGTACACCGCCGCTTACACCGCTGCCAAACACGCGGCCATCGGCCTGATGCGCGCGGTGGCCGCCGAGGTGGCGGGCACCGGAGTGACGGCGAACGCGGTCTGTCCCGGATTCGTCCGCACCGACATGACCGCCGAGTCCCTTCGCCACATCGTGGCGCGGACCGGCCGGTCGCCCGCCGCGGCCGAGGCGGCGCTGGCCGCGATGAGCCCGCTCGGGCGGCTGCTGGAGCCCGCGGAGGTGGCCGCGGCGGTGTGCTACCTGGCCGCCCCCGGTTCCGGCGCGATCAATGGGCGAGCGCTCGCCCTCGACGGTGGAGGAATTCCATGAGCCAGACACCGCACCGTGTCGTCGATTCACCGCTGCTGGCCACTCCCAGCGGCTTCTCGCACGCGATTGTCGCCACCCCCGCCAGCGTGGTTCACCTGGCTGGGCAGACCGCGCAGGGACGCGACGGTGCGATCATCGGGAAGACGATGACCGAGCAGTTCGACGTGGCGGCGGGCAACGTCGTCACCGCCTTGCGTGCCGCTCGTGGATCGCCGGAAGACCTGGTGTCGTTGATGATCTATGTGACCGACATGAGCTCCTACCGGGCCGAGCTGTCTGCCCTGGGCCGGGCGTGGCGCGGACATTTCGGTCGGCACTATCCGGCGGTGGCGCTACTCGGGGTGCACGAACTGTTCGATCCCGCGGCCATGATCGAGCTGGTCGGGATCGCCGTGCTGCCGCACTGATCAGTCCACAGTGGACCGACGGGGTCGGTCGTCCGGGCGATCGTCGGTGTAGCGGTGGACGAGCGTGTTGGCTTCCCGGAGGTGGCGCAGCGTGATCTCGCGCGCGGAAGTGGCGTCGGAGGCCTGGATGGCCCCGAGTATCGCGCGGTGCTCCCGCACGGCCTTGTCGATCTGGCCGGGCAGCCGCAGGGCGGCCCGGCGTTCCTCGCCGACCAGGGAAAGCACCGAGCGCAGCAGGTCCGCGACGTCGTCGTTGCCCGCGTTCTCGGCGATGACCCGGTGGAACTCGGCGTCGGTGGCGATGACCCGGAGCATGTCGCCCTCGCCGGCGGCTCGGGCCATCTCGGTCACGTTGGCTTTCAGCCTCGCGATCACCGGCTCGGTGTGTCGGTGGGCCAGTCGTTCGGCCAGCGTGGGTTCGACCATCATGCGCAGACCGAACAACTCGTCCACCAGTTGGTCGTGCTCACGGAACCAACTGCGCAGGGGCCTGCCCGCGCCCGCCGGATCGCGCACATACGTGCCAGAGCCCGGTCGTATGGACACGTAGCCGATCGAGTCCAGCACCCGCAGCGCCTGGCGAAGCGATCCCCGGCTGACAGTCAGTTGTTCGCACAACCTGCGTTCGGCGGGCAACCGTGAGCCGGCGGGCAGCTCGCCGCTGTCGATGAGCGCGCGCAGGTGCTCGACCGTCGTGCTCCAAACCTGCTCGTATCTGTTTGTCACGTCCGAATCCTGCCGGTGCCGCTGGAACATCGGGACGCTCCGGAATAATTGGTTGTACCAGTTTTCGTCGTTCTCTGCTAGCGTCGCCTACCCGAGACGGCGCGCGTGCCCGACCGGCAGGACTCGCCCGTCGCCACCGACAGTGGGGTCGGACCGCGGCCCCACCCGTGGGCCGGAGGAGAAGTCATGGCTGACCTGACGTCCGTGGCGTTGCGAAAGGCGAGCAGGCGGTTGTTGCCGCTGATGGCGATCTGCTACTTCGTCAGTTACCTGGACCGGACGAATCTTTCCATCGCGGCGCTGACGATGAACAAGGAACTCGGCCTGAGCGCGACCGCGTACGGCTTCGGCGCCGGTGTGCTCTTTCTCGGATACATTCTGCTCGACGCGCCGAGCAACCTGATCATGCACCGGGTCGGGGCCAGCCGCTGGATGGCCCGGATCATGATCGTGTGGGGGATCGTGGCCGCGGCCGGTGCCGCGATCTCCGGCGAGATCAGCTTTTTCCTGTCGCGCTTTCTGCTCGGGGTGGCCGAGGCGGGTTTCTTTCCCGGCATGATCCTCTATCTGACCTACTGGTTTCCCGCCGCCCGGCGGGCCACAGTCACCGGTTTGTTCATGGTGGCCGTGCCGCTGTCGACGGCGCTGGGTGCGCCACTGGGCGGGCTGCTGCTCAAACTCGACGGGGTGGCGGGCCTGAGCGGATGGCGGTGGCTGTATCTGTTCGAGGGCGCCCCCGCCGTTGTCCTGGGCATCGCCCTGCTGTGGCTGCTGCCCGACCGGCCGGCGAAGGCCAGGTGGTTGACCGTCGACGAGCGCGACGCGATAGAAAATACGCTCGCCAGGGAAAACGCCGAGGCCGAGCAGGGTAATCCCATGCCGGTGCGCCGTGCGCTGGTGCATCCCAGGACGCTGGCGCTGGGCCTGGTCTATTTCGGCATCGCGTTCGGTCTCTACGGTCTGGGCTTCTGGATGCCGCAGATCATCAAGTCCAGCCTGGAGATCAAGGACAATCTGGATGTCACGCTACTGACCGCCGTGCCGTACGCGGTCGGCGCGGTGGCGATGGTGGTGTGGGGGCGTGTTTGTGACCGGGCGGGCAAGCCGGCGAGCTACACCATGCTGCCCATGGTGATCGGCGGGTTGGCACTGGTCGTTTCGGCGTTTCTCACCAGCGCGCCGTGGTTCGGTTACGCCGGGCTGTGCGCGTGCGCGATCGGGGTGATGGCCGCGTTCCCGTGCTTCTGGGCGTTGCCCTCGGCCTTCCTGTCCGGCGCCGCGGCGGCCGCGGCGATCGGGGTGATCAACTCTATCGGCAACGTCTCGGGTTTTCTGGGCCCGTACTGGGTGGGCTGGATGTCCAGCCTGTTCGGCTCCGCCCAGTGGGGCCTGGTCACCGTCGGCCTGGTGATGACAGCGGGCGGGGTGCTGGTGAAGGCCCTCGGCGAGGAGTCCGGCGGGCGGGCGGCCGAGCGCGACACCCCGGCCGCGACCACCCGGCCGCGTGGCTGACTGTCCGATTTGAGGGTGATCGACTGGCCGAATGTTCAATCCACGGAGGCTGAAGTTGCCACTTGCTTGGTATGACTGCCTGCCAGTACAGTGACAAACGTCCAAGAAAGCTGCCCCTTGTCCTTCGTTTGACTACTGGTGGGGCAGCTTGACTCGTCGATTGTGCGGTAGGGATCTCCGATGGACACCTTCTGGAATCCGCGTACCGAAACCCTGGGCCGAAGAGATCTCGAACGACTCCAGGCCGCGAAGTTGCGCCGCACCGTCGCCTGGGCGGTGGCGCGGAGCCCGTTCCACCGGCGCCGGCTGGCCGACGCGGGCGTGGCACCGGCGGAGGTGCGCACGGTCGCCGACATCACCGCCCTGCCGCTGCTGACCAGGGAGCAGTGGATGGCGGAGCAGGCCGAGTTCCCGCCCTACGGGAGGTTGCCCGCGATCGAGCCTCGTCAGGCCGTGCGGGTGCACACCACCAGCGGTACCAGTGGGCGGGAGCCGCTTCGCGCGCTCGACAGCCGTAAGGACTGGGCCTGGGCGGCGGAGATGTGGTGCTACGGGCTGTGGGGCGCGGGCGTGCGACCGGGGGACACCGCGTATGTGGCCTTCGGATATGGCTCGTTCATCGGATTCTGGGGCCTGCACTACGGCCTGGAGAAGATCGGCGCGCTCGTGGTTCCCGGTGGCGCGCAGTCCACCTCGAACCGGGTCCGGCAGATCATCGACTTCGGCGCGACGGTCGTGGCCTCGACACCGACCTACGCGCTGCGGCTGGCCGAGGAAGCGAGAGCGCTGGGTGTCGACCTGCCATCGTCTACTGTGGACAAGATTGTCCTGTCCGGCGAACCGGCCGGATCGATCCCGGAAACCAAGCGGCTCATCGAGGAACAGTGGGGGGCGCGGGCCTTCGACACCGCCGGCATGACCGAGGTGTCGACGATCTTCATGTTCGAGTGTGCGCACCAGCCCGGCGGTGCGCACATCATCGAGGACCACCTGCTCGAAGAGGTACTCGACCCGCGGGGGGACAACCCGGTCGGTTATGGCGAACTCGGCGAGCGGGTGGTGACCAGCTTCGGCCGGTCCGCGGTGCCACTGCTGCGCTACCGCACTTCGGATCTGGTGATCCGTGAGCCCGGCACGCGCTGTGGCTGCGGACGGACCTTCGACCTCTATTCCGGGGGCGTGCGTGGCCGGGTCGACGAGATGAAACTCGTTCGGGGCACCAATGTCTATCCCCGGGCGGTCGAGTCGATCGTGCGGGGGTATGCCGAGATCAGCGAGTTCCAGCTCAGGCTCAGTCGGGAAGGCCTGCGTGACGAGATCACGTTGCGGGTGGAGGTCGGCGACTGGCGGGCCGATGACCACCGGTGGCCACCGCTGCGGCTCCGGCTCGCCGACGAGCTGGCTCGCGCGCACGAGGGACTGCGGTTCCGGGTCGAACTCTGCGAGCCGGCGACGTTGCCGCGGTTCGAACTCAAGGCCAGGCGACTGGTCGACGACCGGCCGGAAATGGTGCCGGCCCATGTGTGAGCCGACCGCGACCGAACCCGCGACCGACCTGCTGGGGACGCCGCTGAGCGAAGTCGATGAGCGGGTGCTGGCCGTCTACTCGGAGCTCAAGAAGCTTCTCGCGGAGGATGGCCTCGCGCCGAGCACGGCGGCCAACCTGCGTGCCGCGCTGGCCCCGGTCGCCATCGCGGTCACCGACCTCGGACTATGTTTCGAACATTTAATCGAATTGGATATCTGAGGGACTGTCCCGCGCGCCGGATGCCCGGCGTCCCATGGTTTGCCCCGGCGGAGGTGTGGTGGTGTCCGGACTCATGATCCCCTTTTGTGGGAACGCGCCCGAAGTGGCCGAGGATGTCTTCCTCGCGCCGACCGCGACGCTGATCGGCGCGGTGCGGATAGGGGCCGGCGCCAGCGTCTGGTTCGGGGCGGTGTTGCGTGCCGACCAGAACAAGATCGAGGTCGGCGCGCGGACGAACATTCAGGACAACGCGGTGCTGCACGCCGATCCGCCCGGTTATCCGGGCTCGCCGGTCCTGCTCGGCGACGACGTCACGGTCGGGCACGGCGCGGTACTGCACGGTTGTCATGTCGATTCTGGAGCGTTGATCGGCTCCGGAGCGATCGTGCTCGACGGGGCGCGGGTCGGCGCCGGGGCGTTGCTGGCCGCGGGGGCGCTGGTGCCCGCGGGCCGGGAGATCGCGCCGGGCATGCTCGCGGTCGGCTCTCCCGCGCGGGTGGTGCGCGAGGTGACCGGGCAGGAGCGGGCGGCGCTCGTCCGCGCGCCGGAGACGTATCTGGCGATGGCGCTCGCCTATCGCCACCAAGGAGGGTAGAGAGCTGCTCGGATTTCTGGTTTCCGCCGGTGGGACGACCGAAAACTGTGGTGATCGCAGGATGGACGTGCTGGGTCGGGTCGACCGGCCGGCGGGAGTGCGACGGGTGTCGGCGGATTCGACGGAAACATCCACAAAGGACTTTCAAATCCCGTCCCGCGTGCTCGCCCGCCTGGTCCATCGGACGTGTCGGAAGGGGAAGGTGGCAGGACGGTGACCGTCGAGAGAACGGACTTCGACACCGCGGGCGGGCTGCGGATCCGGCGAACGAGCACGGCCGCGACCGAGCGGGAGTGGCGGGAACTCGTCGCGAGTGTCGACCGCCGGCCAGGCGGCGTGTTCGAATGCAAGGTCACCTACCCGGGGCGCTACGTTCCCTGGCGACTGGGCTTCGCTGACCCGTATGTGGCATACGAGTCCACCGGAGCGGATTTCCGATTCGTGGGGCTGCGCACCGATTCGGGTCCGGTGCTGGCGTTTCTGTACCGGGTGATGGGAGCCGCACCGGGAATCACGGAACTGGCGTGGCTGCCCGACGGCTCGGGCTTCACCGGAAGCGTCGAGACCGCCGTGGGTGAGCTGACCGAGGAAGAGCGGACCCGGCGCCCGACCGCGGTAGAGCCGCTACGGGCCACCTCCGCCGCACTGCGCACCGCGGCTGATCCGCACCTGGGCTGGTACTGCGCCTTCGGCTATGAACTGCTGACCCAGTGGGATCCGATCGAGCCACGCTTGTCGCGTCCGGACGACCTGCGAACGGTGGTGGCGTATTTGCCGGGCAGGTTGCTTGCCGGCGCGATGGGCGCGAACGCGCTGACCCAGCATGTCTATCGCTTCGGCGAGGCCGGCGCGCCGGTGCCGGATGCCACCGCGGACTATGTTCGGACGGCCGAGAGCTCGCATTCGCTACCAGGATGCGTCGCCGGCGCCGAGGCCTACCAGGCGGGGGTGCGCGATGCGCTGGCGTGTTTCCACCGCGGTGAGCTGTTCGAGGTGGTGCTGAGCCAGACGATCACACGTCCGGTGCGGCACGGACCGGCGGTCGTCTATCACCGGCTGACCACCGCCAATCCGAGCCCCTACCAGTTCCTGATCAATCTGGGACGGGGCGAATTCCTGGTGGGAGCCTCACCGGAGATGTTCGTGCGCGTGCGCGGGAACCAGGTCGAGACCTGTCCGATCTCGGGCACGATCAGCCGGGGGAAGGACGCCCTGGGCGACACCGCGAACATCATGACGTTGCTCGGCTCGGAGAAGGACGAAGCCGAGTTGACCATGTGCACCGACGTGGACCGCAACGACAAGTCCCGAGTGTGCCGGCCGGGCACGGTGGAGATCATCGGGCGGCGGCAGATCGAGCTCTACAGCAGGCTCATTCACACCGTGGACCATGTGCAGGGGCGACTGCGGCCGGACCGCGACGCCTGGGACGCGTTCTTGAGCCATATGTGGGCCGTGACCGTGACCGGCGCGCCGAAACGGGCGGCCACCCAGTTCATCGAGGATCACGAAAGCTCGGCTCGGCGCTGGTACGGCGGCGCGGTGGGGGTGGCCCGTTTCGATGGGTCGATGGACACCGGGCTGACGCTGCGGGCCGCGCGGGTGTGCTCGGGCGTGGCCGAAATCCGTGTCGGGGCGACGCTGTTGGTCGACAGTGATCCGGAGGCCGAGGAACTGGAGACCCGGCTCAAGGCCTCCGCGGTGATCGCCGCGATCGAGAATCCGGGCGAGCCGGTGGCGCCGCCCGGCATCGCGCAACCGGAACGAGCCGGTCTCACGGTGCTGGTGGTCGATCACGAGGACTCGTTCGTGCACACCCTCGCCGACTACTTTCAGCAGGCGGGCTGCGTCACCACGACGCGGCGGTGGGGCTTCGACGAGGACTACCTGGACGAGGCCGACCTGTTGGTCCTTTCACCCGGCCCTGGTCGCCCGAGCGATTTCGCCATCGGAGACACCATCGAGCGCTGCCTGCGGCGGGGATTGCCGGTCTTCGGGGTGTGCCTGGGCCTACAGGGCATTGTCGAGCACTTCGGCGGCCGAATCGGCATCCTGCCGCGACCGGTGCACGGGCGCGGCACGAAGATCGAGGTCACCGACCACGACGATCCCCTGTTTTCGGGGGTGCCACCGCACTTCGTCGCCGGCCGTTACCATTCGCTGCACGCCCGGCCGGCCGATCTTCCGGACTGCCTGCGGATGACCGCGCAGACCGACGACGGGGTGGTCATGGCGGTGCGCCACCACCGACTGCCGCTGGTGGGCGTGCAGTTCCATCCGGAATCCCTGCTGTCCCTGGACGGACGCCACGGCCACCGCATCGTGTCCAATGTGGTCGCGGAATTCGGCGGCTTGGCGCGGCGCGGGCTGGTCCGCTCGTCGCCGCGGCGAGGTCAGCGGTGATGGCGCCGAGCTCAGCTCCGGCTCTTACGCCGTGGCGTCAGTTCTTCCGGCTTTCCGGCGGAGCCGGAGAGGTGCTTGGGACGGTGCTCGCTCTGCAGGATGATCATCGCCTCGAAGCGCTGGATGTTGGGCATTTCGCGCAGCACACCGAGCATGAACTCCCGCAGATGCAGGTGGTCCGAAACCCGAAGGCCGATCACGAGATCCCAGGTGCCGGTCGTCAGGTGCACCGCCTGCACCTCGTCCACGGCCAGCAGCTCGCGGACGGTGTCGTCGACGTCCTGTTGGTGCGCGAGCTGGGTGCCGATGAGCACGTCCATGCCGAAGCCGAGCGCCGCGGCGTCGACATCGGCGTGGTAGCCGAGGATCACGCCCGTCGACTCGAGCCGATTGACCCGCTCGGTCACCGCGCCGGGCGACATGCCGATCTCCCTGGCCAGTGCCCGCGAGGAGCGCCGGGCGTCGGCGGTGAGCAGTTCGAGGATCTTGCGGTCGATCTCGTCCAGCCGGTAGCCGTCCGGTCGCGCCGGCTGCGCGTCTTTACGCAAACCCGGGCTCTTCACCTGGGGCCTCCTCCGGTAACCGTCGTCTACCGCTAACTGGACAGACGTCACGTAAGTCTAGCGTCCGGGCTCTCCACTGCCTAATTCGTAAACTTTCCGCACCCGGCACTGGCCAAACGTGCAGTGTGAAGTTCCGAATGAAGCCATCTGACTTCGCATGAGATGGACATGTGAACGATTTTGATGCAATATACTGGATGAACGTTCAATGTAGTCCGCTAATGCTGACCATATGATCACTTAGGGGTACTGATGGCGCGGGTGGCTGGGCTGGCCGGTACGGAAGAGCGGTCCTTCGGCACGGTGCGTTACGAACGCGACGGTTGGGTCGCCACGCTCACGATCGACCGTGAGCGCACACTCAACAGCTTCTGCCTCCGCCTGTTCGAGGAGGTCCAGGAGGCACTGCGCCTGGCCGAGCGCGACGACGCCGTGGCCGTCGTGGTGTTGACCGGGGCGGGCGACCGGGCCTTCTGCTCCGGTGCCGACCTGCGGGAGCACTGGGAGCTGTGCCGGCGACCGCGCGACTACGTCAAGTGGATCCGCGAGTTCATCGCCATGCAAACGGCGCTCATGCGGTGTGCCAAGCCCACCATCGCTCGGCTCAACGGGCTGGTGCTGGGTGGGGGCAACGAGTTGAACATGGCCTGCGACCTCGCGATAGCCGCGGACGACGTGATCATCCAGCAGGCCGAGCCGGCACGCGGCAGCGTCTCCGGCATCGGGGTCACCCAGTGGGTGCCCTTGGCGGTGGGCGATCGGCGCGCTCGCGAGGCGGTGTTCCTGTGTGAGCCGATCAGCGCCAGGCAGGCGGTCGAGTGGGGCATGATCAACCAGGCGGTGCCGCGCGCCGAGCTGGACGCCGCGGTGGCCGCGATGGCGGCGAAGCTGGTCGACAAGTTCCCCGAGTCGCTGCGCTACGCCAAGGTTCAGCTCAACGCCCTGCGCGAACAGGTTTGGGCGGCCACCGCGCCACACGCCGGTGAGTGGTTGGCCATCCACGCCGGGATGCCCGAGGCACACGAGGGCATGCGGGCGTTCCTGGACAAGCGCGAGCCGAACCGCATCGGGCTGCGCGAGCGGGCGGTCCGCGACGCCTCGCCCGAGTTCGCCGGCGGCCCGCCGGTGGGCCGGTGTCCCCAGTGCGGGGCCGATGACCTGCCCGAGCAGCACGCCTTCTGCGGTCACTGCGGGGCGAAGCTGCTGCCGTAAAGACGAGACCCGAGTCTTGGTCCCAGGAGTTTCGATGGATTTTCGCGAGACCGATCAGGAGAGCCGCTTCCGGTTGCGACTGCGTGAGTGGCTCGCGGATCTGCCCCGTCGCTGGCACGACGCGACGGACGACACCGACGACGACACCGTGGCCATCCGGTTCGCCGCGGGCCGCCAATGGCACGGCACCCTCGCCGAGGGTGGCTGGCTGGGCCTGGACTGGCCGGCGGAGTACGGCGGGCGCGGGCTGGACGGGGTGTACCAGATCATCCTCAACGAGGAGCTCGACGCCATCGACGCTCCGCAACTGGCCACCTGGGTAGGGGTGGAGCTGGTGGGGCCGACGCTGCTGCGCTGGGGTTCCCCCGCGCAGCGGGAGCGATACCTGGCACCGATCCTGGCCGCGACCGAGGTGTGGTGCCAGTGCTTTTCCGAGCCGGAAGCGGGTTCGGATCTGGCCGCGGTGCGGACCACCGCGACCCGTACCGAAAACGGCTTCGTGCTGACCGGGCACAAGCAGTGGACGAGTTGGGCCCAGTTCGCCCAGTTCGCCCTGGTGCTGGCGCGAACCGGAGCGGAGGCCGACCGGCACCGGGCGCTGACCTGCTTCATCGTGCCGATGTCGGCGCCAGGGGTCAGGATCGAGCCGATCCCGATGCTCTACGGCGACGCCGAGGAGTGCGACGTGTACCTGGACTCGGTGCACGTTCCCGCCGATGCCGTGGTGGGCGAGGTGAACCAGGGCTGGCCCGTGGTGATGACCAGTCTGACCCTGGCCAGGGGAGCGGCGACCCTGGGCCGCATCCGGATCCTGGGCAGCCGGTACCGGCGTTTCGCGACCGAAACCGTGGTCGCGCAGGCCAGAGAGACGTCGCACGACGTGCAGTCCGGGCCGATGGCGCTGATCGGCGCGCGGCTGGAGGCGCTGCGGTTCCTGGCCTACCGCAAGGTCGGGGAGCTGGTCGACGAGGGCGCTCCGGGGGCGATCGCCTCCACCGAGAAGCTGCTGTGGGCCCGGCTCTCGACCGAGCTGGCGGAGCTGGCGCTGGACAACGCCGGTCTGCAGGGGGTGACCGAAGTCAGCCGGTGGGGAGGTTCCACCGGCTGGCGCCGGCAGTTCTACCGATCGCTCGCCAACGAGATCGAGGGTGGCACCAACGAGATCCAGCGGACCACCATCGCGCGACACGTGTTGCGGCTGCCCTGCTGACGAAACCGGACCGACCGAACCGTCCACGAGGAGCGTTCTCATGAGGTTCACCCTCACCCAGGAGCAGATCGCGTTGCGCGCCAAGGCAGCCGAGTCCTTCCGAACGCTTCCCGCGCCGTGGCCGCCCTATCCCGGCGACCGCTCACTGGCCATGCCCCCTGGCGACGATCGGCAGGAGGCCGAGCAGGTCGGCGCGCTCATCGACGGCGCCTGGGACAGCGAGCCGGTCGCCGGTGACGACCGGCTGCTGCGGACGGTGCTGGTCGCCGAGGCGGCGGGCGGGTCCTTCCCCGCGACGAGCATCGTGGAGCTGATCATCTTGCGCTGGCTGGCCACCCGGTCCCCGGAACTGGCCGCGGCGATGACGCAGCACCGACACCTGGCCGCGTTCTCCTGCGCGCCGCACGCGCCCACCGCGCGACTACGCCGAGCGGGCGGGGTTTACCAGCTGAGCGGGCACTGCCAGGCCATTCGAACTCAGGCAGCCGACCGGGTGCTGCTGCCCGCCGAGCACAACGGCAGGGTCGTCCTGGTGTCGGCAAGGCTGGCGGGCCCCGGCGTCGTGCGCACCGAACGGCATCCGGTCGCGGCGGGCACCAGCCTCCTGCGCCTGGAGTTCGCCCTTCCCCGGCTCGACCCCGACCAGGTCATCCCGCTGCCCGCGACCATGCGCTCGCTGGCGGATCTGAACTCGCTGGGCCGGTTGCTTTCCGCGGCCGAACTGGTCGGAATCATGCAGTGGGCGCTGGACCGCGTGGTCGAACGGGCGCGTACTCGCCAGCAATTCGGTCGTCCGATCGGCTCCTTCCAAGCCGTCGCCCACCAGTGCGCGGACATGCTGTGCACGGTGGAACTCTGCCGCTCGCTGGTTTACGCCGCGGCGGCCAGGCACGGCGGCTCCGGCATACCCGACCGGCGAACGACCGCCCAGGCCTGGCTGTTGCTCTGGCACGATTCCCTGGCCGTGCTGACCACCGCGGTGCACCTCTTCGGCGCGAACGGCCTGCGCTGGTCCGAGCCCCTGCACCTGCAACTGCGGCGATGCCAGCTGCGGAGGCAGCTGTGGGGCACCGCGCACGAGGTTTCCAACTATCTGACCGAAGGCGTCGCGAGCACCCCGCAGCACTAGGCCGTGTTTCGGCGGCGCGCGATCCTGGCATCCGCGCCGGCACGGCGATCTTCCGGAACGACGAGACGGACAAGTGGCCAGGCAAGCATCAGGAGGTCCAATGGCCGAGGTACTCACCAGCGCGAACATCGACCAGAGCGTTTTGTGGAACAAGCCGATCGCGGTGCTGGGGTATGGCTCGCAGGGGCGCGCGCACGCCTTGAACCTGCGTGACTCCGGGGTGGACGTGCGGATAGGCCTGCGGGCGGGCGCACCGACGGCGGAACGTGCGCGGGAGGACGGGATGCGCGTGGTCGAGGTAGGAGTCGCGGTCGGCGAAGCGGCGCTGATCGCCATGCTGGTCCCGGACACCGCGGCGCCCGCCGTCTTTCGTGACTGGGTGGCGCCTCACCTGGTCCGGGGAGACGCCGTGTTGTTCGCGCACGGCTTCAACGTCCAGTATTCCACTGTGGACATTCCGGATTTCGTGGATGTGATCATGGTCGCGCCCAAGGCGCCAGGACACGCGGTGCGCACAACGTTCAACGACGGGCACGGCGTGCCCTGCTTGACCGCGGTGTGGCAGGACGCCACGGGCCGGGCAGGGGAGTTGGCCAACGCCTACGCCGACGCGATCGGCGCGGGACGGGCCGGGATACTGGCCACGACCTTCGCCGAGGAGACAGAGACCGATCTGTTCGGCGAGCAGGCGGTGCTCGTCGGCGGAATCACCGGGCTGATCCGCACGGCGTTCGACGTACTGGTCGATGCCGGATATCAGCCGGAGTCGGCGTATTTCGAGTGCTTGCACGAACTCAAGCTCGTCGTCGACCTCATTCACGAACACGGGCTCGCCGGCATGTACCGGTTCATCTCGGACACCGCCGAGTTCGGCGACTACCACACCGCCGGCCAGCCGGTATGGGGACAGGTCCGCGCGCACATGGCCGGCCTGTTGAGCGAGATCCGGGACGGGCGGTTCGCCCGGACCTGGCTGGCCGAGGACGCGGCAGGCCGACCGGCGTTCCTGGCCGCGCGCAAGGCCGCGGCCGACCACGCGATCGAACGGGTCGGTGAGCGGCTACGGCGCCTTACCCGCTGACGCCACCGGCCGTCCGCCGGGTCAGCGCGGGCGGGTTCCGGCGCCGCCGAGGCCGGGAATACAGTGGATCTTGACATAGGTGCGCCGGATACGGGCCAACTGGTAGGCGCCGGTCAAGGTGGTTTGCGAGAGCGCGCTTAGCACCTGCCCGTGCTCGTGCTGGTCGGCCACGACGTGCAGCACCGAACTCCAGCGTCCGGCGGTGTGGTAGACGGTCTTGATGGCCCCCTGCGGGACCGTGCCGTCCGCGGACGGGTCGTCCGGCGCCGACACCGCCAGGAACATGTCCGCGACATCCTGTGGGGCTCGCGGCCCGTCCGCGGGGCCCTCCGCGCACACCACCGCCCGGAGCCCGCGCAGTATCCCCATTCGACGCAGCCGGCGAATCCGGCGTTCGGCGGCGGTGGGGGTGAGACCGGTGGCACGGCCGAGCGCGGCGGAGGAAAGCCTGGGGTTGCGCATGAGCACTTCCACCAGCGCTCGATCGATGTCGTCGACTCCGGTGTCGGCGGGCGTCGTCCGGCACCCGGTGGCTGTTTCCGCGGGCGCCTGCCCGCCCGGCGCAGCCAGGACGAACCGGTTCGCGCCCACGAACGCGCTGTCCGCGTCGTGATCCGTAGGTGACGCCGAATTCGCCTTGGTCATGGTCCCTCCAAGGAAAATGCGCGAATGGCCTTCGTCAGGGGTGACCCGATCGACGGCCGGACGCGACTGAGAAAATGAGACGCGACGTACACCGCGAACCCATTTCTTTCACATCTGTGCAAATCGTCCAGGTCGGTTACCCGGCCGTGCCGGAGTCTCCGGATATCGGGTCATCAGAAACCGTGCGATGCCTGGATCTCACCAAGACGCTGTCCCTCAATTCGGTCAATGCGGCACGGGAGCGAGTCAACGGTCGCGCCGGATGCCACGCGCCGCTCAACTGGTTCCCAGACTGGTCCTACCAGTCCGCACTGTCAACCCTTCATCGTTCAGGGCATCTGTTGCCAGTTCAGGCTGTCGGGATCGGGAAGTTGGGTGTTGTGCGTATTCTGGGAGTCCGGCCGGAAGTCCGGGTGGGTGTACACGTCCATGGCGGGGGCATGGCCCACGGTCGCGCTGGGCGGAATTTGTCCGGCGTGTGCGTACTCACGCTGGAACGGGTATGGACGGTTGACGCCGAGGTTGTCGAAGTGAGCGTTGACATCGGTGAAACCGCCCTGGATCGCGCTGGTATCGATCTTGTATACGGTGGCACCCGGTCTTGTGCTGATGGAACCGACGACACCGTCCTGGAACATCGCGTAGTCGCCCGTCGAGACGTATTGGCTCCGGGGCCTCGCCACTTGCGGTGGGCCCGGCCGGTTGAGGACGTTGTTGACATGCTCGTCGACGGAAATGGTCCCGTTGGGGTTGTGTGGCTGGAAGCCGTGCTGACCGATCTCGCCGGGAGGCCGGTTGTTGGGGCGTGGTCTTGCCGTTCACCTTGCGGCCCCATTTTCGTTTGGTA
>DASSAD010000055.1:0-2653 GCA_035685725.1 Amycolatopsis sp.
CCGCGTCACAGCACTGCCGCGGCGCGGTCGTCACGGCACCGTTTCACAGCACCATGTCACGGCACCGTGTCACAGCAGGACCGGGAGCGCGTCGACGCCATACACGATCGAGGTCTGCCGGTACGGCAGGTCTTCCGGGGCGACGGCCAGCCGCAGCTCGGGAAACCGGCGGACCAGCGCGGGATAGGCGGCGCGCAGTTCCATCCGGCCGAGTTCGGCGCCCACACAGCGGTGGGCACCCCAGCCGAAGGCCAGATGCGGCGAGGCACCGCGAGCCGGATCGAAGCGTTCCGGGTCCGCACCGATGGCCGTATCGCGATTCGCGCCGCTCAGCGACACGAACACGATGTCCCCCTTCTCGATCTTCGCGCCGCCCACCTCGACGCTCTCGCGCGCGAAGCGCGGAAACGCCGCCTGAACCACGGTGAGGTACCGCAACAACTCCTCGACGAACCCGTCGACCGCGTCGTCACTGTCGCGCACCAACTCGAAGTGCGCACGGTCGCGGAGCAGCACGATGGCACCCAGCGCCAGCATGCTCGCCGTGGTCTCGAATCCGCCGGTCAGCACGCCGTCGGCGAGTCCGGCCAGCTCCCGGTCGTCGATCTCGTCGCCGTGTTCCTTGATGATCATGCCGAGCAGCCCGTCGCCCGGCGACTCGCGCTGCCTGGTCACCACGTTGAGCAGGTAGGACAGGGACTCCGACATCGCGCCGAAGGACGCGCTGACTCCGCCGAACAGGTCGAACCGGGCCATGCTCAGCCGCTGGAAGTCCGCGCGGTCCTCGTAGGAGACGCCGAGCAGCTCACAGATCACCAGCGACGGGATGGGCAGCGCGAAGTCCCGCATCAGGTCGGCTTCGCCACCCGCCGCGGCCATCGCGTCGAGCCGTTCCTCCACCACCGCGTGGATTCGCGGGGTGAGCCGGGAGAGCCTGCGCATGGTGAACTCCGGCGCCAGCAGCTTGCGCAGCCGGGTGTGATCCGGCGGGTCGGCGAAACCGAGCCCGCCGGGGTTCTGTTCGGCCGACATCGCCGCGGTGCCCATCAGGTTCGTGTAGTCGTTGCTGAACCTGCCGGTGGCGACGAGGACCTCCTTGGCCTCTTCGTAGCCGGTGACCAGCCACGCGCGCAGACCGAAGGGCAGCCGCAACCGGCTGACCGGCTCGGTCTCCCGCCGCGCGCCCAGTTCGCCGACCGGGTCCAGCCCCGTGCGCCGCAACGGCATCAGCGTGGAATCGGGCAACAACGAAAGCAGGTCGACGCCTTTTTTCTGCTTTCGTTCCAGGTATTTGCGCCCGACCCAGGAAACGACCCGCGAGCGAACATCTGCCATAGGCGAATGCTACAGGGACCGGGCCACGCGTCAGGCGTAGAACACCACGCGCTCCGCGACCGTCCAGGCATTGGTCACCAGCAGGTATATTCCCGCCGCGAGCGGTATCACCGACGCCATCAGCACGGTTCCATAGGGCAGCAGGCGCACCAGCGCCGGACCTTGCGCCTGTTTCGCCTGCCAGCGCGACGAATACCAGGCGAGGGCGCCGAGCAGCACGAACAGTCCGAGGAAGACCGCGACGTTCCCGGCGGCGAGGGCGGCGAAGAAATGCCCACCCAGCGGAGCACCGAACACAGTGCCGCCGAGCAGCGCGTTCGCGTGCCCACCGACCGCCGTGGAAGTGAACAGCCGGTACATCACGGTGACGAACGGGATCTGCGCCAGCGCCGGCAGGCATCCGGCGAACATCGAAATGCCGGATTCCCGTTGTAGTTCGGCGATTTCTTCTGGTAACCGTCCCGGGTCGTCGCGGTGGCGGTCCGCAGCTTCTGGATGCGGGGCGGCAACTGGGCACGGGCCTTGCCGCCGCGCGCGGCGGCAAGGCTGAGCGGGAGCAGCGACAGTCGTACACAAACGGTGAAGACGATGATCGCGAGCGCGACCCCGCTGAACGAGGCGATCGCGGTCACGACGTGATAAGCGCCCAAAACGGGCAGGGTGAAAAGACCGAACACGGAAAGGACTCCAACGGTGGGAAGGTGTGAGGCCGTTCCACAACCGCCTGGTCAGGGCAGGTGACGAACCCCCGCCACAGCGGCGGGTGGGGAACAAGCGCCGGGGGTATGAGTTCCGTGCTCTACAGACCTGGTGCCCGCGGCCGGGCGTGGCCGGGCGCGTCCGGGTCCCGCCACCGGAGGAACGCGGTGCGCCGCGACCGCTCGCGCAACGCGATGCGCCGGATGCTCATCGGCGAGGCCGCGATCTCGACCCGTTGAAGTGCGCCGACGACGACCAGCGTCGCGGCCAGCGCGGCGAGGCCGGCGGTCACCGCCAGCATCCCGCCGGGGCCCAGTGCCAACCCGCTCGGCACCGCGCACAGCGCCAGAGCGACCGTCCACCACCCCACCGGCATGCCGCCACTCTACCGTTCCCGACCCGCCCGGGTAGTGCAGGAAGGAATGTTTACTACGGAATACGGGCCGGGTCCGGCGCCAGGATCGGCCCCATCCGCCACCGGCGATCCACGGCGATCCACGGTGGCCCGCCGTGGCCTGGCCGGTTCGGCTATTCCGTAGGAAACACCCCTTGCTCCACAACGCGGGGGGTCGGCTCGTTCGACGCCGACCGGAGATCGAGGTGGTGGACGGCCGTCAGA
>DASSAD010000056.1:0-29476 GCA_035685725.1 Amycolatopsis sp.
GCTCATGGACGAGCCGTGCTCGGCGCTCGACCCGATCTCCACGCTCGCGATCGAGGACCTGATCGGCGAGCTCAAGAAGGACTACACGATCGTCATCGTGACGCACAACATGCAGCAGGCCGCGCGCGTGTCGGACCAGACGGCGTTCTTCAACCTCGCCGGCGTCGGACAGCCCGGCCAGCTCGTGGAGCTCAACGACACCGAAAAGATCTTCTCCAACCCGGACGAGAAGGCCACCGAGGACTACATCTCCGGTCGCTTCGGCTGACCGGCCGCCCGAAAACGGTTTCGAGCGGGGACGGGGACCGAGGTAGCGTTCCGGCGTGGTTTCGGTTCGTGGGGAGGGAATCGACGGGCCGCTGCCGGGGGCTCGGCCTGCGGGAGTCGCGGGCCGGGCGCTCGGCGCGATTCCGCCGACCGTCGGTGTCCTGATCGGTGTCGTCAGCGTGCAGCTCGGGGCGGCGCTGGCCAAGCAGCTTTTCACGGTCGCCGGACCGGCCGGCGCGACGACCCTCCGGTTGTTCTTCGCCGCACTGGTGTTGTCGCTGGTGTGGCGGCCGTCGTTGCGCGACTGGGGAGGAACCACCGCGGGCGCCGCGACCGCATCGCTCGCCCGCCGCGGGTGGCCGGTGGTGCTCGCCTACGGCCTCTCCCTCGGCCTGATGAACCTGACCTTCTACCAGGCGCTGGCCCGCATCCCCCAGGGCATCGCGGTGACGATCGAGTTCCTCGGGCCACTCGGTGTCGCCCTCGCCGGGTCACGGCGCCTGCTCGACGCGCTGTGGGTCCTGCTCGCCGCCGGCGGAGTGGTGCTGCTCACCGAAACACGAGGTGATCTTTCCCTCCTCGGCATCGCCTTCGCGCTCGCCGCCGGAGTGTGCTGGGCGGGCTACATCCTGTTCGGCGCGATGCTGGGCAGCCGCAGCTCCGACGGTCGCGGTCTCGCGCTGGCCATGGTGGTCGCGGCCATGGCCACCATGCCCGCCGGTGTCGCGCAGGCCGGGTCCCGACTGATCTCACCGTGGGTGCTGATGATCGGCCTCGCGATCGCGCTCCTGTCGTCGGTGATCCCGTACTCGCTGGAACTGGAGGCGCTGCGCCGGATCCCGCCGCGGGTGTTCGGTGTGCTGATGAGCCTCGAACCGGGCGTCGCCGCGCTCGCCGGACTTCTCGTGCTGCACGAATCGCTGCGCCCGGTGCAGTGGCTCGCGCTCGGCTGCGTGGTCACCGCCTCGATCGGAGCGACCCGGTCGACCAGGAAGAACTCTCGGTAGGCTGGGTTGCGTGCAGGTGCTCGAACCCTCCGCGGATGCGGTCGCGCTGGCGCGCGCCCTCGACCGCGAGCTGATGGTCTACAAGTTCGCGGTCGACGAGTTGATGACGAAACTCAGAATCCTCTCCGAGGAGTTCGACTTCGCGCACCAGCACGACCCGATCGAACACATCACCAGCCGCGTCAAGCAGCCCGGCGCCATCCTGGACAAGATCGGCCGCAAGGGCGTCGAACCGAGTCTGGACACGATCAGGGACCAGATCGAGGACATCGCCGGTATCCGCGTGGTGTGCCCGTTCGTGCCCGACGTCTACACCGTCGCCGAGATGCTCGGCGGGCAGGACGACGTCGAGATCGTCAAGACCAAGGACTACATCGCCGAGCCGAAGCCGAACGGCTACCGCAGCCTGCACCTGATCGTGCGCATCCCGGTCTTCCTGTCCGACCGGGTGGAGCGGGTCAAGGTGGAGATCCAGATGCGCACCATCGCGATGGACTTCTGGGCAGCGGTGGAGCACAAGCTGTTCTACAAGTACGACGGGGAAGCCCCCGCGGACTTCGCCGCCGAACTACGCGTCGCCGCCGACACGGCCGCGGACCTGGACACTCGCATGAACGCCCTGTACCAGCGGCTGCACTGAAACCACGGCGAGCCGCCGGGTCAGAGATCGTCGTCGGGTCCGTAACCGGGCATCTTGCCGGTGGCCACGAACACCATCCGCTTCGCGACCGAAACGGCGTGGTCGGCGTACCGCTCGTAGAAACGGCCGAGCAGGGTGACGTCCACCGCCGCCGCGACACCGAACTGCCAGTCCTTCGCCATGATCACGGTGAACAGGTGCCGGTGGATTTCGTCGACGCGATCGTCCTCGGCCTCGAGCTCACGAGCGGCGTCGGCGTCCCGGGACTTGATGACCTCGACCGTTCGGCGGGCCAGCTTCACCACGGCCTCGCCCATTTCGGCGAAGTACGGGCGCACCGGCTCGGGCAGCGCGCTGTCCGGGTGCCGCCGGCGAGCGGCCTTCGCCACGTGCAGGGCGAGATCGCCCATACGCTCCAGGCTTTCGGCGGCGTGGATCACCGCGAGCACGGTCCGCAGATCCGTCGCGACCGGGGCCTGCAGCGCCAGGAGGGCGTAGGCCTCTTCCTCGCAGGTCGCGCGTTGGTCGTCGATCTTCGAGTCGTCCCCGATCACCTGCTCCGCCAGGGCCAGGTCGGCCCCGAGCAGGGCCTGGGTCGCCCGTTCCATGGCCGTGGCCACCTGTGCCGACATCTCCGCGAGATTGCCGGCCAGCTCTTCGAGTTCGACATGATAAGCCTCGCGCATGGCAACACTTTACGGCCAGCACCAGGTCAATGCCGCATGCGGAAGTGAACCGGGCATGAACCGGCGAACAACTATCCCTCTTCGGCCGGCTGGATCGAACCGGTCCCACCCGAGCTGGACGCCGTGTTGGGCGTGCTCGGCGACGCGGGGGCGGTGCCGGCCGGCAACGAGGTGTTGTCGATGAGCGACTGGAAGATCGCGTCGGCCTTGCTGTCCACGAGCACCTCGTTGCCGCGGCTGTTGGCCACCCCCGTGGTCGGCACGGTCGTGAAGTTGACCTTGGTCGCGTCGAGGCCCTTCATCGACTGGGCCAGGGTGAGCATCTGGTCGATGCCGATGTTGTCGCCGAAGGTCGCCTTGGCGAAGGCGGTGACGAACGCGGACAGCTGGCTGGGATTGGTCAGCACGCCGTGCGACATGGCTTTCTGCATCAGCGCCTTGATGAACTCCTGCTGCCGCTTGATCCGGCCGTAGTCCGAGGTCGGATCGCCGATGACGTGGCGTGCGCGGACGAAGCTCAACGCCTGGTCACCGGAGATGGTCACGTCACCGGTCTGCGAGATGACCCAGCCGAGCACACTGTCGTCGATCGGCTTGTCGACGTGCACCGTGACGCCCTGCACCGCGTCCACCATGTCCTTGAAGCCGGAGAAGTCGATGCCCACGAAGTGGTTGATCTTCAACCCGGTCAGCTGCTGCATCCACCTGGTCAGGCAGCGCGGCCCGCCGACCGCGTAGGCCGTGTTCAGCTTCACCTGCTTCTCCGCGGCCACGACCTCATCGGTGTAGTCGTTCTTGCCCGAGTCGAACCGGTTGCAGGCCGGGCGGGAGATCTCCAGGTCGCGGGGAAAGGAGATGACCATGGCCCCGCTCCGGTCGGCCGGGAGGTGCGCGAGCATCACGGTGTCCGACCGCGCCCCCTGCACCTCGGAGGCGCTGCCCACGTTCTCGTCGTTGGTCGCTCCCGCGCGGGTGTCGGAGCCCACGAGCAAGAAGTTCTCGTCACCGTTCTGCGCGCTCGCGTCCTTGATGTCCGCCGAGTTCTCGTCCAGCGCCGACACCTGGGTGAACTTGCTGTTGAACCAGGTCTTCGCGCCCCAGGCGGTGCCCAGCCCCAGGAAGATCAGGGCGGCCAGCACGGCGGCGATGATCCGGCCGATCTGGACCGACCGCTGGATCCGGCGCTCTTTCTTCTCCTGCAGCCGGGTCTGCGGCGTCGCCGGCTCCTCCGGCTCGGCGACCGCGCGGGTGAGCTCCGCGGCTTCGGCATCAGCCTCCCGCGCGAGTTCGCGCGGCGTGACGATCCGTTGCAGGCGCGTCCTCGTCTGCTCGATCAGCTGAGCCGGCCGGGCAGTGAACCGTTCGACACGCTGGCGACGCTTGGCTTCCTCCTCCGCGAGTTCGTCGTGCGCGGCGGAAAACCGGGCCAGCGTATTGTCGATCTTGCGCCGGACCTTGGTGCTGTCGTCGATCGGCTCCATCTCGTCGGTCATGGTCAGCCGCTCTTCGAGCGTGGCCGGCCGGCGCCCCTTGGGCGGCGCGGCGGCCGAGTCCGGGGACTTCGCCGGCCGTGCCTGTGCCGTGGTGGCCTGCGCGGAGGCGGCCTCCTGCGCCGCGGGCCGCTGAGGGGCCTTCGCCTGGCCCGGCTGCTTGGCGGGTCCCGCCTTGGCCGGTCCTGCTTGGGCCGGTCCTGCCTGTTTGGCCGGCGCCGCTTGCTTGGTCGGCGGCGGCTTGGCCGGCAGGGGCTGGCTCACCTGCGGCGGTTTGACCGGGAGCGGCTGGCTGGCCTGCGGCGGCTTGGCCGGCAGGGGCTGGCTGGCCTGCGGCGGCTTGGCCGGGAGCGGCTGGCTCACCTGCGGCGGTTGCGGTTTCGCCGGACGGGCCTGTTTGGTCTGCGGTGGTTTCGCCGCGGGGGGCGCGACCGGTGGCTTCGGCGGCACGGGCGGTCTCGGCGGCGGAGCCGCCTGCGTGGCGGGCCGGACCTGCGATTCCGGGTCCCCGTCCAGCCGTCTGCGCAGCGGACTGTCGTTCTGTGGTGCGGGCGCGGGCACGGGCGGCCGCCGCGGCGGCGCGGGCGGGGTCGGTGGAGCGGGCGGAGCCTGGCGTGCCGCGCGATTCGCCGGTGGTGGGGTCGACCGGCGCTGCGCCGGCGGATCGGGCATCCGGCGTTCGCGGGGGCGCGGTTCGGCGGGCGGCGCGGGCGGCGGGGGCGGCGCCGCCCGGCGGCTCACCGGCGGCGACGAAGGGTGTGGATCACGAGGCGCGCGCTCGGGGGCGGGGGACGGCTCGGACCCATGCGCCCCTTCGGTTGGGGGCTTGACGTCGAATTTCGGGCGAATACCGGTCTTCTGGGCGATGACGTCGGCAACGCTGATCCCGCCGGGAGTGTCGACCGAGCGCCGACGCCGACCTTGCGGCGGGCCACCACTACCCCGGGGACCAGGGCCGGCCGAACGATCGTCGGGCACCCGGTCTCCTTTCACTCGTAACAGGCGGCGGTGTCCGCCCACAGGATTCATCGCCGGGGTGGCGAGCATCGTTATCGTACGGATACGTGCCGTTCCTGACGACACCCTCCGGCGATTTTTTTCACATAGAGTGGGAAAACCGGGCGCTCGGCAACGAAGTGGGTGAACCAGGCCGCCGACGGGTCGACGGGGGCACCACCGCCGGCTACAGCCCGTATTCGATGAGCCGAGTGCCTTCGCGTCCTCGGTAAGCCACACGGTTGCGGCCGGCCCGTTTGGCGGCGTATAGGAGGCGATCCGCCTCCGACAACTGCCGCCGACCGCCGCCCGGCCCGAGCGCGATTCCGACGCTGACGGTCACCGAGAGCCCCGGAGACAGCCCTGACCAGGGATGTTCGGCGACCCGGGTGCGGGCCCGCTCGGCCACCCCGAGCGCCGCGCCGCCCGGAACGCCGGGCAGGACGAGCATGAACTCCTCGCCACCATAGCGAGCACAGAACGCGCCCGCGGGAAGGCCCTCACGCAACAACAGCGCGACCCGGCGCAGCACCTGGTCGCCGACAAGGTGACCGAACGTATCGTTCACGTTCTTGAACAGGTCGATGTCGGCGAGCGCGACCGCGAACGGCGTCCGGGCGTCGGACAGCAGATCGTCCAGGCGGCGATCGAGGTAACGACGGTTGTAGACCGTCGTGAGCGCGTCGCGAAGGCTTTCTTCGCGCGCCTGCGCCCGCTCCCGCCGTAACTGGTCGACCTCGCGCCGCAACTGCTCGGGAATCGCGGCGGACCCGGCACAGGCAAGGTCGAAAGCGGTGCGCAGATGTTCGTAGGCACCCCGCCAGTCCCCCTGTGACGCAAGCATTTCCGCTGTCGACTCGTGCAGGCGGAGCAGGTCGGCCGCGTCCCGCCGCACCTGCTCTGGTGGCACCGCGCCCACCTCCGTCACGTCAGGTCATGTCGTCTTGATAGAGGCGAGCCTTGAGCAATAGGTACGGCCGGCATCCGAACATCGCTCAACCGGACGACCGGGGTCGCGCAGCGTGTTCGCCGGCGGCCCCAGGCCGTTTTTCCGGCTGTCCGCATTCAACGGGAAACTCGGTCGTTCGACGCCGAAAACATTTCGAGCCGTCGGAGATGGACCGGACCACCGCCGGACGAACGCGCACTCCTTGCCGGAACCGGCAAGGAGGAAACCGGTCAGGGCAGGATCGTGATGCGGTGGCGGAATTCGGAAATCTGCGGAATGCGGGTTGTCGATTTGGTTCGTGGGAGCACTGAATGACGGTGCGGGTCCCCCGCCGGGTCGTCCAGCACGCAGTTGAACTGCTGATGGCCGTGGCCGGTGAAGATCCTTCGAACCGGCAGCCGTGTCGGGGTGGCACCCCCCCGGTCCGCACCAAGGGCCGTTCGCACGGTCATGACCGGATTTCCGCGCCAGAGGGCGCTTTTCCCGCAGTCGCGTGCAGTCGCGGGGCCAGGAGGACACCGGCCAGTTGGCCGAGGGCGGCGGCCCTTCGACCGATCCGGCCACCGCGGTCGGTCCATAACGTCGAAGGCATGACGAAAGCCATGCTCAGGCGGTCGGTCGCGACCGCGGCCGTCGCCTGCTACGCCTGCCTCATCGCGGCGGCTGTGTTCCTGCCGCTGCCGGGACCGCACACGCGGCAGCCCCGGCAGACCATCCAGCTCAGGCCGTTCCAGTGGATCAGCGATGTGCACCGAGAACTGCTGGGGCATGGGTTTTCCGTCCTGCACGTGCTCACCGCGCCCGCGTTCGAGGGTGCCGCGCTCAACGCCCTGCTCTTCGTTCCGCTCGGGATCTTCGCCCGGCTGCTGTTCAACCGCGGGTTCGTCGGCACCGCGCTGCTCGGTTTCGCCTGCTCGCTGTTCATCGAGGTCACCCAGCTGACCGCGAACTGGGGTACCGCACCGTTCCAGTACCGGATCTTCGACGTGGACGACCTGATCAACAACACCACCGGCGCGATGCTCGGCTGGATCGCCGCCGCACTGTTCCTGGCCCTGCGGACGTCAACTGTCCGGGTAAGCGCTTCAGGGATCGAGATGCAGGCGACGCAGCCGATCGAATTCACGGGGGCTCAACGGTTCCGTTGAGGAAGGACGGCCATCCAGCTCCCCCAGACGCGCCAGCCGGGCCACCCGGCGCACAGCCGCGCGCCGCGCGGCGCGCCGATCTTCCCAGGCAACCGTGGCAGCGGCGGCGGTGAAGATCACCAATACGAGCCCGAGCACGATCGCGATCTGCACGCCGCCTCCTTTGGCGTCGGCCTTGTGTGGCAGATCACACAGAGTACGCGCCCTTTGGTTGATTTGCCACCTTCGCACCCAATCCGTCACCCCGAGCACCGGAACCGCCGACCCACCGCACCGCACCGCACGAGAAGGTGCGACTGGCGACCACGGCCGATCGTCGCTCCCTGCCTCCCCATCGGTAGAATTCGGCTGCTCATGGACACCTCCGCGTCGCGCCGGAAGCCCGCACCGAGCCGGGCCGCCCTCGCGGCCGCGAAAAACGCGACCATCCCGGACGTCCTGGCACCGGATCTGCGGGTCCTCTTCTGCGGCATCAATCCCGGTCTCTACTCCGGCGCCACCGGATTCCACTTCGCCCGGCCGGGCAACCGGTTCTGGCCCGCGCTGCACGCCGGCGGGTTCACCCCGCGCAGGCTCGATCCGAGCGAACAGTCCGAACTCCTCCGCTACGGCCTCGGCATCACGAACCTGGTGGCCAGGGCGACGGCGCGGGCCGATGAGCTGACCGGCGCCGAGCTCCGCGAGGGCGCCGTCGCCCTGGCGCGAAGGGTCGCCGAATATCGCCCGCGTTCGCTGGCCGTTGTCGGCATCACGGCCTACCGCACCGCCTTCGATCGCCGGAAGGCGGTGCTGGGCCCCCAACCGGACAAGATCGGCGGCGTCCGCGTGTGGGTGTTGCCCAATCCCAGCGGGCTCAATGCCCATTGGACACCGGCGACACTGGCCGGAGTTTTCGCCGAGCTGCGCGAGAGTACCTACACAGAGTAGTCTTCATTCGGGTTTGAAGGACCCGCGTCACGCACCCGGCGCGGACTAGTCACACAATGGACACACAATGGACGTTGTGTCCCACCTGACCCGGTCTCAGCAGGGGAGATCGGATTCGCGACCCGGCGGAACCGCGGGCGGGCCATCGAGGGGGATGACCCGCCCGAGCCGGGGCCGTGGCCAGGTTCGACCGCGCCGAGACGGAGTCGCGATGACACACAGTAATGATCCAGGTAAGGCTCCCCCGGCCACGCCCACCGGCCGCAGCCTCGGGGTCGCGGCGGTCGATCCGGTGCCGATCTATCGCGACGGCCTGTCCACGCTCATCCAGCGCACGCCGGGCATGCACTGGGCCGGTTTCGCGTCGAACCCGCACGCGGCACTGCAACTGGCCGAACAGATCCATCCGGACGTGATCCTCCTCGACACCGGACTCGACCCGCACGGACATCTGGCCAAGCTCCTGGTCAGCGGTGACCCGGCGCTGCTGGTCGTCGAACTGCTGCGCGAGGTCCACCGGTCCGCGGCGTTCCTGACGAACATCCTCTCGCTCGGCGCGCACGCCGTGGTGCCGCGTTCGGCGGAGCCGCGCCGGCTGATCGACGCCATTCGCCGGGCCTATCTCGACCGCCGCTATGTCGATCCCGCGCTGACCCCGCTCACCGTGCCGCCGAGCCGGCCGGGGCCGCGGCCGGCCGACGCCGGTTCCTCCCGGCGGCCGCGGATGCCGCTGTCCCGCCGGGAGTACCAGGTGCTCCAGCTCGTCGCGGAGGGATTGGAGAACGCGGCGATCGCGAAGATCCTCTACCTGTCGGTGGAAACCGTGCGGACCCATGTGAAGAGCATCCTGCGCAAGCTGTCGGCCCGTGACCGCACACACGCCGTGACCATCGCGTTCCGCGCCGGGATCCTGATCGCGCAGCCCGACGACAGCCCGGAACGCGCGCCCGGTTTGGCCGAATATCGCGCTCCTTGAGCGTTTTCGCCCGCCGGCGGCCGGCCCGCTCGCGGTGATCCCGAATAGATTTCGCTTGCCGTGGTTACCGTCAGGTAATAGTCTTATGTTACCGGCCAGTAGGGGGATCGCTGCCCAGCCGGACACGCGAACAAGCACGGAGCGACGACATGGGCCACTTCAAGAGCAACGTCCGGGATCTGGAATTTAACCTGTTCGAGGTACTAGGCGTCCAAAACCGGCTAGGCAAGGGTGTGCTGGCGGAATCGGACGAGGAGACCGCGCGCGGCGTGCTCTCCGAACTGAACGCGCTCGCCGTCGGACCGCTCGCCGAATCCTTCGCCGACGCGGACCGCAACCCCCCGGTGTACGACCCGAAGACCTTCTCGGCCACGCTGCCCGAATCCTTCAAGAAGAGCTTCAAGGCCTTGTGGGACGGCGAATGGTGGCGGCTGGGCCTGACGAACGAGCTGGGCGGCTTCGGCCTGCCTCCCACGGTCAGCTGGGCCGCCGCCGAACTCATCCTCGGCGCCAACCCCGCACTGTTCATGTACATGGCCGGGCCGAGCTTCGCCGGAATCCTCGACCGCAACGGCAACGAGGAGCAGCAGCGCTGGGCGCGGATCGCGATCGACCGGGGCTGGGGCGCCACCATGGTGCTCACCGAGCCCGACGCCGGTTCCGACGTCGGCGCCGGCCGCACCAAGGCCATGCGGCAGGAAGACGGCACCTGGCACCTGGACGGCGTGAAGCGGTTCATCACCTCGGCCGAGCACGACCTGACCGAGAACATCATGCACCTGGTGCTGGCCCGCCCCGAGGGTCCTGGCGTCGAGACCAAACCCGGCACCAAGGGGCTTTCCCTGTTCCTGGTGCCCAAGTTCCACTTCGACACGCGGACCGGCGAACTCGGCGAGCGCAACGGCGCCTTCGTGACCAACGTCGAGCACAAGATGGGCCTCAAGGTCTCCACCACCTGTGAACTGACCTTCGGTCAGCACGGCGTCCCCGCCCAGGGCTGGCTTCTCGGCGACGTGCACGACGGCATCGCGCAGATGTTCCAGGTCATCGAGTACGCCCGGATGATGGTCGGCACCAAGGCGATCGCGACGCTGTCCACCGGATATCTCAACGCGCTGGAGTACGCGCGGGAACGCGTGCAGGGTCCCGATCTCACGCAGATGCTGGACAAGACCGCCCCGCGGGTCACCATCGCCCACCACCCCGACGTTCGGCGATCGCTGATGCTGCAGAAGGCCTACGCCGAAGGCCTGCGCGCGGTTTACCTCTACACGGCGTCGTTCCAGGACCAGATCTGGATCGGCACCGGCGACGGGATTTCCGAAGAGTCGATCGAGCTGGCCGAGCGGGTCAACGACCTGCTGCTGCCGATCGTGAAGGGAGTCGGCTCGGAACGCGCGACCGAGCAGCTCGTGCAGTCGTTGCAGATCCTCGGCGGCTCGGGATTCCTGCAGGATTATCCGATCGAGCAGTACATCCGCGACGCGAAGATCGACTCGCTGTACGAGGGCACCACGGCGATCCAGTCGATGGACTTCTTCTTCCGCAAGATCGTCCGCGACAAGGGCCAGGCCCTGGCCTACCTGGCGGGCGAGATCGCCGGGTTCATCGAGTCCGAAGCGGGCAACGGCCGACTGAAGAACGAGCGAGGGCTGCTCAAGCAGGCGCTCGAGGACGTACAGGGCATGCTCGGCGCGATGATCGGCTACCTGGGCACGTCGCAGGAGGACCCGAAGCAGCTCTACAAGGTCGGCCAGCACACCGTGCGGCTGCTCATGTCGGCGGGTGACCTGCTGGTCGGCTGGCAGTTGCTGCGCCAGGCGGAAGTCGCGCTCGCCGGGCTCGACGGCGCGCCCTCGGCCAAGGACCAGGCGTTCTACCAGGGCAAAGTGGCGGTCGCGTCGTTCTTCGCCAAGACCGTCCTGCCGGAGTTGACCGCTCGCCGAGCCATCGTGACCGCGGCCGACAACGACCTGATGGACGTGCCGGAAACGGCCTTCTGACCACACCCGGGAGGGCCCCTTGCCGGTTTCACCCGCACCGGCAAGGGGTTTTCCGCTTTCTCGGGAGGCGCTCGCACTTTCCGCCCACGAGTCGTGTGCCGGAGTCAGGTGCAGCTGACCGCGGGTTTCGGCGCGTAGCTCACGTCTCTCGTGTCGCGGCCGAGTTCGACACCCGTGGCCAGGTCGTAGCGGATCCGGGTGTCGGTGACCGAAAACCCGGGCTCACCAGCGAAGGGCCGGCAAGACGGTCCGGAACTCCGCTGAACGGGCGGCGCGACGATGTCCCGCCAACCGCTCGTGAAACCTTCCACGCGGTACTGCCTGGTTCCCCAGATCCGCACCGTCAGGCTGTCGCCCGTACTGAACGCCTGGATGGCGACGCCGCTTGTCAGGCTGTCGATGAACCGCACATCGACCGCGGATCCGTCGTCCGCCATCGATTTCGCGTCTCGCCCCGGCACGTAGCGATCCAGGTAGTAGCCATGCTCGCTGTGCCCGGCGTCCGCCAGCCCTGCCCAGTACACGGCGTTGTACAACGTCGTGGCGAGCTGGGAGACGCCGCCGGCGATCACCTGCGCACCGGTGCCGTCCTCGTTGACGGGCGCGGGGAGGTAACCCTGCGCCGCCGTCCACGGACCGGTGCGGTCGGTGAGGCTGAACGTCTGACCGGGCCGCAGCACCGCGCCGTTGACCTTGTTCGCGAGGGTGCGCGCGTTCACGCCGTCGGCGCCGGAAAGACCGCCGGTCGTGAACTCCCCGACGACCTCCCTGATCCCGAGGCCGTCGGCGTCCTCGGTGGTCAGCTGGGGCCGGCTCGTGCGGTACCGGACGGTCAGGTCTCGGCCGTCCGGTTCGACCAGCACCGCCGTCAGCGGCGCGAAGGTGGCGGACCAGTCGATCTTGCGGGCGTCTTCGGACGGCTGCACGACCGGCACGTCACCCGTGAAGACGATCTGGGCGTCCTTGCCCGCCCGCTCGGTCGGCGTCAGCTCGGGGGCAAGGCTCTGCTGCAGCGTCGCCGGATCCAGACTCGCCTGCAGCATTCCGTCCGAGCGCGGCGCGAACCGCAGCGCCGCCGCGATCCCGGAGGGTTTGAGCACCGCGTCGGCGCCGTCGCCGTGCAACGCGACCGGTCCCGAGATCGCCGGGGTGACGAACTGGTCGAGCGTCGCGTGCACACCCTGTGAGGTCGCCAGAACGGGGGCGTAGTCGACCGGCAGCTGAATCGAGGTCCGGTCGAGCCAGCGGGACTTGATGAGATCCGCCGCGCCCGTCACGTCCGTGAGTGTCTGCCCGTCGCGTGGTTCGACCGCAAACGCGGAGACACCGCCGTCGCTGCCCGGTATCGGGCGAAACCCGATGTCGCCCTCTGTCGCCGGATGATTCAGACGAGTCTGGGCCAACTGGGAAACCGCTTGCTCCAACGCCTTCTGATCGGTCCTGGTGACGACGTCGACCTGCCGCTTGACGAAAAAGGACTCGACCCTGGCGACCGGGTCGAGCGGCTGGTGGCCGGCCTGGGCCAGCGTCGACGGCCAGTCCACGCCGAGCCCCGAGGCCAGAGGGTCGAGGGTGGCCCGGACGTCACCGGCGCTGAGGAGAACCGGTTGGGCGAGGCGCGACGCCAGCTCCCGCCGCAGCTTCGCTTCGGCGTCGGCCTGGCTCATCCCGCCCACGTCCACATCGGATACCACGACACCGCGCGGCACGTCTCCGGCCGAAGTCATCAGGTCGATCGTGTAGAGCACGACACCTAGTGCGAGCACGCCGCCGGTGATCATCAGCACCCGGCCGACGAACCGCTTCGCCGGCGAAAGCGCGCGGTGGGGTGCGGTTCCGGCCGCGAGAATCTCCTCGGCCAGCTCGTTTTCGCCGGTGCGGTATTCAGTGGACAGCGGTGGATGGTCCGCGGGGATCGGTGCCGTGGACCGGACATCGTCCGGGTCCCGATTCGGCCAGCGTCGGTCGTCGGCCACCTGCCCCTCCCCGCAAGCGCTACAGGTACAACCCCGTCCCGTGCTCGGTCCGCTCGGAGGCGACCGCGTGGATGTCCCGCTCCCGCATCACCAGGAACGCCTCGCCCTGCACCTCGACCTCGAGTTCGTCCTCCGGGTTGAAGAGCACTCGGTCCGAGACTTTCACGTTACGCACATTACTGCCTACACCAAGTACATCGCCCCAGGCCAGACGACGCGCCACCTGCGCCGTCGCGGGAATCACGATGCCGCCACTGCTCCGCCGTTCGCCTTCCTCCGGCGCCAGCCGGACCAGGACGCGGTCGTGCAGCATCTGAATCTCTAGTTTGGCGCCGGCGACCGGCACACTCGTGGCATCCGACACCCGATCCATGCTACGTGCCCGCACGGGCGCCCGACGCTTGCCTCAGAACTCAAAATCCTCACGCTTCAGCGGATTTCGGCGAAATTCCCCCACCCCGTCACCAGTCCGGCGAAACCGGCACCGGAGTGCGGCTCAGCCGCCGGCGAGAATGAGCCGGAGCTCGGCCGGACCACCGGATTCGAGGCGCACCGGGACGCCCCAGTCCTGGCGCGTGACACGGCAGGCGGGATGCTCGGCCCCGGCATCACAGCTGGCCGCCTGCGCGACGATCTGGAGGACACCTTCGAGATGTCCCTCGGCCAAGGTGATCATGCGGGTCAGCGCGGTGCCGGCGCCGCCACCGTCGACGAGCAGCTCCGGCGGTGAGGCACTGACCTCGAGCCGCGTCGACGGGCCGTACCGGTCGTCGAGCTTCTCGCCGGGTGGCGGCTCGAACACCACGGACAGGTGGACGGCACCGGGTGCGAGCACGCTCGGCGGCCGGCGCACGGCGTGCGCCGCACCTCGGACGTGCTGGGCCGCGTCGACGGAGAGCGGCAGCACGCGCAGCCGGTGCGCGGCGGATTCGACCACGAACAGGCCATCCTCGGTCACCAGCAGCCCGGACGGTTCGGCCAGCCGCTCGGCGATGGTGGCGACCTTGCCGCTTTCCCTGTCATAGCCGCGAATCGCGCCGTTGTAGGTGTCGGCGACGGCGATCGTGCCGTCCGGCAACACCGCGACGCCGAGCGGATGCTGCAGCAGCGCGTCTCCGGCATCGCCGTCGCGATGGCCGAAGGAGAAAAGATCGGTGCCGATCGCGGTGTGCACCTTGCCCTCCGCGATCCAGCGCAGCGCCGAAGTCTCGGCGTCCACGAGCCACAATCGGTCACCGTCGACCGCGAGACCCGAAGTCTGGGCAAAGAAGGCTTCCGCGAGTTCGCCGTCGCGCAGCCCCTCGACGGTCGTCCCGGCGAGCCGCGAAACCGTGCCGCGCCGCGGATCGAAAAGGCTGAGCGTGTGGTTCCCCGCCATGGCGACGACGACCCCGTCCACGGCGTCCCACCAGACCACGTCCCACGGGCTGGTCAGATCGACGTCGGAGGCAAGGCCTCCGGTCGCGCCGTCGCGCCACTGCCGTCCGGTACCGGCCACTGTGGACACTTCGCCGGTGGCGAGATCGATCCCGCGCAACAGGTGCCCGGCCCGGTCGGCGACCACGACGTGATAGCCGGCGCGCTCGGCGACCTCTTCGGGCAGCAGCGCCAGCCCGGACGGCTCGGCGAAACTCGCGACGTCGAACGCCCCGTCGGCCGAGCCCCGCTCGCCACTGCCGAAGCGCCGGACGACCGTCGCGCCGTCGGCGGCGAATTCGACGACGGAATGGTGCGCCGTGTCGGCGACGAGGATGCGGCCGGTCGCGGTGGCCACCGCCTTGCCAGGGAAGCGCAGCTCGGTGGGCCGCTCCTCGACCGGCACGTAGGGGCTGCTACCGCGCCGCAGCGTGCCCTTGGCCTCGTGCTCGGCGACCTGCTCCGCGATCACCCGGCGCAGCGCCTCGGCGTGGCCCTCACCCGCGGCCACATGCACGATGTAGCCCTGCGGGTCCACGATCACCAGCGTGGGCCAGGCCTTGACCGCGTACTGCTGCCAGGTGAGGAGGTCGGGGTCGTTCAGCACCGGGTGATGCACGCCGTACCGGCTCACCGCCGCTTCGATCGCCACGGCTTCGCCCTCGTGGAGGAACTTCGGCGAGTGCACGCCGATGGTCACCAGTACCTCCGCGAACTCGGCTTCCAGCGGACGCAGCTCGTCGAGCACGTGCAGACAGTTGATGCAGCCCGAGGTCCAGAAGTCCATCAGCACGATCTTGCCGCGGAGCTCGGCCAACCCGATCTGCTTACCACCCGTGTTCAGCCACCCGTCGCCCGAAAGTTCGGGAGCTCGCACGCGGGCCTGTCGTTGCCTAGCCGTCACGAAGCGGTCAACGCGGGGTTTCGTTCCGCTTGTTCCCCGGTGGCGAACATTGCCTCCGCGGGACAGCTCGAGTAATTCGCCGGCGCTGGGCAGCGGAGCCGCTCTACCTTGACCGGCATGCGACGCGTCGCCGTGATCGGATGCAGCGGCGCGGGCAAGTCGACCTTCGCGCGGCGGCTCGGTTCTCTCCTCGACCTTCCGTTTTCCACCTCGACCGGCACTACTGGCGGCCTGGCTGGGTTCCCGCACCCGACGACGAGTTCCGTGCCACCCAGTGCGCCCTGGTCGCGGGCGAGCGCTGGATCATCGACGGAAACTACAGCAGCAGCCTGGACCTCCGGCTGCCCGCCGCCGATACGATCGTCTTCTTCGATTTCCCCCGCCGCCGCTGCCTGCTCCGGGTGGCCGTGCGGACCGCGCGAGGCTGGGGCCGGGACGGTCAGGCGCCCGGCTGCTTCGAGCGGATCGACCTGGCCTTCCTCCGCTGGATGTGGCACTGGCACCGCGACACGCGGCCGCGTGTGCTGGCCCGCCTCGCCGAGCACGGCCGTGGCGCGAGACAGGTGCTGCTGTCCACGCCGCGCGAAGTCACCGGGTTTCTGGATGCCGCCCGGGAGCACGCCGAGGCCGTCGACCCCGGTGCCGCGGGAGCAAATCGGGCGGGTGGTGCGTTGACTTGATATGGCTGTCATGCTGCTGCTCTATGTGGTCGCCGAGGTGGCCGCCGTCTGGGCGGTGAGTTCGGTCGTCGGTGTGTTCGGCACGCTCGGGCTCCTGCTGGCCGGCGCGGTACTCGGATCATGGCTGGCCCGCCGGGAAGGCGCGCGGGCCGCCCGCGCGTTCGTGGCCACGGCCCGGGCCGGGCGACCGGCGCACAACGAGATCACCAACGGCATGCTGATCGCGTTGGGCGGTGTGCTGATCATGCTGCCCGGTTTCGTCAGTGACCTCGTCGGGCTGCTTCTGCTGGCTCCGCCGACGCGCGGCGTGATCCGCCGGGCCTGGCTGCGGCGGGCGGAGCGGCGGATGGCCGCGAACTCGCCGAACCGCGTGATCGTGGTGGACAGCGAGGTCGTGCCCGAGGACTCTCCCCACCACCCGATCATCGAAAACCGCTGAGCGGCGTGCCCCGGCGGCCCGGTCGTGCTTTTCCTGCCGGGCCGGCGGTTTCGCGCGCGGCCACCCGGTCCTTTCGCGACCTGTCCTCGTCGACGCTGGTCAGGCGTTGACACGGGCCACCTCCGGGCACCGTCGAGATCACCGTCGAGATCACGGTGATTCCCGGCGAAACGCGCCCCGCCTCGGGTGAGGATTCTCCACCCGTTCCGGCGGGAGGTAGCGTTTCGCGGGAGAGGAGGTCCGGTGCCCGACAATGTGAAGCCCGCGCCTGCGCGGTCGAGACGGTTGCCGAGGGCCGTGCGGGAACAACAGATTCTGGACGCCGCGGTGCGCGTGTTCTCCCAGCATGGCTACCACTCGGCATCGATGGACGAGGTCTCCGAGGCGGCGGGCGTGTCCAAGCCGATGATCTACGCCTACCTCGGCGCCAAGGAAGATCTCTTCGCCAAGTGCATCCAGCGGGAAGCCGCCCGGCTGTTGGAGGCCGTGCGTCTCGGCGTGCAGCCGGACCTGGCCGCTGAGCTGACCCCGGACATGCAACTGTGGCATGGACTCCGCGCGTTCTACCGGTTCGTCGCCGGCCACCGGGAGGCCTGGACGGTGCTGCACCGGCAGGCGCAGACCGTCGGCGGGCAGTTCGCGGGGGAAGTCGACGCGCTGCGCGCCAGGGCGATCGATCTGGTCTCGTCCCTCGTGGTCAGCGCGGGCACGAAGCAGGGGCTCGGCCCCGCGGCCGAGTTCTCCGGTCCCGCGCTCGCCGTCGCGCTGGTCGGCGCCGCGGAGTCGCTCGCCGACTGGTGGCTCGACCACTCCGACGTCCCGGACGGCGTGCTCGCCTCCTGGTTGATGAACCTGGTGTGGCTGGGCTTCAACGATCTGGTCGAGGGCCAGGTGTGGCGGCCGCAGTGACCTGGCCGGTGACATCGCTTTCCTTGACGACGCCCACCAGATGAGGCCGCGGGCGGCGCGCGTCCCACAGTTCGAAGGCCCAGCCGGTGCCGGTGCGCCAAGACGTGAACGCCGTCTTCGCGGGCAGCAGCACGGGAGCCTTGAACCGCACATCCACCGTGTAGGCATCGGGAAGTCTGCCTTCGAACGCGGCCAGCGCTCGCGCCGCGGTCCACCCGCCGTGCGCGATCGCCGAGGAGAAACCGAACAGCCGCGCGGTCAGCGGGTGAAGGTGGATGGGATTCCGGTCGCCGGACACCTGGGCGTAGCGACGGCCGATATCGCCGGGCACGCGCCAGACCGCGGTCGGCGCGGGCGCGGTGAGCTGCGGGCCACGCGAGCGGGCCGAGCCCGCCGATCGGCCGTCCCGCCACAGGTAGGTGCTGATCTCTGTCCACACCGGACGGTCCCCGGTGAGCAGTTCGCCGAGCACATCGAACTGGTGCCCCTGCTCGTGCGGCCGCAGGTTTTCCGTGCGCACCCGGGCGGAATACGTCTCGCCCAGCCGGATCGGGCGGTGCTGCGTGATCCGGTTCGCCACGTGCACCATGCCCAGCAACGGAAACGGGAAAGCCCTTTCCGTCATCAACGCCAGTTGCAGCGGGAAGACCAGCAGGTGCGGGTAGGTCCCCGGCACCTCGTCGGACAGCCGGAAGTCACACACCTGGTTGTAGGCGGCCAAATGCCCGGGTTCCACCGCGATGTCGGTGCGGACGTATTCACTGTCCGGCAGTGCCGCCTCCGGCGCACGCCGGTGCGGCAGCAAGGCCCTGGCATAACAGGCGACCAGCGACGGCGGGTCACTCGGTTCCTTGACGGTCATCACGCCCCCAGCAGCGCCTGGCCGCAGACGCGGACCACGTTGCCGTTGACCGCGCCGGAGGCCGGGTTCGCGAACCACGCGATGGTTTCCGCGACATCGACGGGCAACCCACCCTGGCCAAGGCTGGACAGGCGCCTACCGGCTTCGCGGATGAATACCGGTACCTGCGCGGTCATCTTCGTCTCGATGAACCCCGGCGCGACGGCGTTGATCGTGCCGCCGTAGTCGGCCAGCTTCCGGGCGCCTTCCTCGACCATGCCGAGCACACCGGCCTTGCTCGCGGCGTAGTTCGCCTGGCCCAGGTTGCCCGCGATGCCGGCGATCGAGGACACGCCGATGATCCGTCCGTTGTCCCGCAGGACCCGTTCGGACAACAGCTTGTCGTTGATCGCCAGCGGCGCGGCCAGGTTCACGGTGAGCACCGCGTCCCAGTCGTCGCCGGTGAGGTTGCCGAGCGTCCGGTCGCGGGTGATTCCGGCGTTGTGCACGACGATGTCGACGCCACCATGGCGCTGAGCGAGGTATTCCGCGAGCCGGCCGGGTGCGTCGGTCGCGGTGATGTCGAGTTGCAGTGCCGAGCCCGCGATCCGGTTCGCGACCTCGGACAGTTCGGCGCCTTGCGCGGGGACGTCCAGCGCGACCACGTGCGCGCCGTCGCGGGCGAAGACCTCGGCGATCGCCGCGCCGATGCCGCGCGACGCGCCGGTGACCAGCGCGATCTTCCCGTCGAGGGGTTTCTCCCAGTCCTCGGGCGGCCGGACGTGCGAGACGCCCTGTTCGCCGACCCGGATCACCTGCCCGGCCACGAACGCCGACCTGGCCGACAGCAGGAATCGCAACGTCGATTCCGCGCCGTGTTCGGCGCCGGCCGCGACGTGGACGAGCTGAGCGGTCGCGCCGCGTTTGAGCTCTTTGCCGACCGTGCGGACGAAACCTTCGAGCGCCCGCTGTGCGACCCGCGCATGGCCGCCGACCTGCGCGGGCGGGGTGCCGAGTACCACCACCCGGCCCGACGGGGCGACCTTGCGGATCACGGGATGGAAGAACCGGTACACCTCGCGCAACTGCTCCGGACCGGTGATCCCGGTGGCGTCGAACACGAGCGCTCCGTAGGACACCGCGTCGGTGCCGACTTCGATCCCCGCGGCCGGGAGCTGGGCGAGCACGGTCTTCTCCAGGCGCCCGCCGGGCGCGGCGCCCACGAGCGCGGGACCAGCCAGAGGCGGTTGTCCCGGCCGGTGGCGACGCAGCGTCGCCGGGCTCGGCAGACCCAGCCTGGGCACCAGGAACCGCCCCAGCGGTGTCCTGGTGAACTGCTGGTACCGGTCGGCCATCGGGTCCCTCCTCGCCGAATACCTACTCACGAGTAGGTTACACTGGACGATGGGTTCCACAAATCGCGGCGGTACCGGTCGCGGCCCTTCGCGACGGCAGGAGGAGAGATGGACGTCCGCAGGGTGGCGATCATCGGCGGTAACCGTATTCCCTTCGCCCGGTCGAACGGGCCGTACGCGCGTGCGTCCAATCAGGACATGTTCACGGCGGCACTGGACGGACTGGTGAGCCGTTTCGCGCTGCAGGGCGAGCGGATCGGCGAAGTCGCGGCGGGTGCGGTGCTGAAGCATTCGCGCGACTTCAACCTGGCCCGAGAGTGCGTGCTGGGCAGCCGGCTGGCACCGGACACACCGGCGTCGGACGTGCAGATGGCCTGCGGAACCGGGCTGCAGGCCATCGTCAACGTGGCCAACAAGATCGCGCTCGGCCAACTCGACTCCGCGATCGCGGGTGGTGTGGACACCGCTTCGGACGCGCCGCTCGCGCTCAACGACGACCTGCGGCGGATCCTGGTCGGCCTGAACGCGGCGAAGTCTCTCGGCGAGCGGCTCGCGTTGCTCGCGAAGCTACGGCCGGGACAGCTCGTGCCGGAGATCCCGCGCAACGCCGAGCCGCGCACCGGCCTGTCGATGGGTGAGCACGCCGCGATCACCGCACGGGAATGGGGAATCACGCGTTCCGAACAGGACGAACTCGCCGCGGCCAGCCACCGGCAGCTGGCCGCCGCGTACAACAGCGGGTTCTTCGACGATCTGGTGACGCCATATCTGGGCCTGAAGCGCGACCAGAATCTGCGCGCCGACTCGACGGTGGAGAAGCTGGCCAAGCTGAAGCCGGTGTTCGGCGGCGCGGAGGGCACGATGACCGCCGGCAACTCGACGCCGTTGTCCGACGGAGCGTCGACCGTGCTCCTGGCGACCGAGGAATGGGCGGCGGAACGCAACCTTCCCGTGCTGGCCTACCTGACCTGCTCGCAGACCGCCGCGGTGGACTACGTGCACGGCGGCGAAGGTCTGCTGATGGCGCCCGCCTACGCGGTTCCGCGGATGCTCGCCAAGACCGGGCTTTCGTTGTCCGACTTCGACTTCTACGAGATCCACGAGGCGTTCGCATCGCAGGTGCTGGCGACGCTGAAAGCCTGGGAGGACGCCACGTTCGCCAAGGAACGGCTTGGTCTGGACACGCCGCCCGGCCCGATCGACCGTGCGAAGCTGAACGTGCACGGCTCATCGCTGGCCGCCGGGCACCCCTTCGCCGCGACCGGCGGCCGGATCGTGGCCACGCTCGCGAAGCTCCTGCACGAGAAGGGCTCCGGCCGAGGCCTGATTTCGATCTGTGCGGCCGGTGGCCAGGGTGTCACCGCGATTCTGGAGAAATGACGCCCGGCGGGAGAGGTCAGCTCGGGGAAGCCTTCTTCGAAGCCTTTTTCGCCGCTCGGTGCGCTCGCCGGCCCAGCGACGGTTTGCCCGCGGTGTCGGCGGCGGCGATCAGCAGGCCACCGGCGAGCGCTGCGTTCTTGAGGAAGTGGATGAGCCGGTCCTGCCGTTCCCCCGCATCCTTCGCCGCCCAGAAGGCGTGGCCGGCGAGGGTGGTCGGCAGGAGACTGCCCGCCAGAGCGAGCGCGGAGAGCCGCGGCAGCTTGCCGAACGCCAGCGCGCTGCCCGCCACGATCTTGACGACCGCGTCGGCCCGAACCAGCGTGACCGGGTCGGTCGGGACCTGTTCCGGCAGCCGCCGCTGACCGATCGTGCTGTCCAGGAACGGTTTCGCCAGCTCCGCATGCCCCTCCGCCTGACGCAACGCGTTGATCCCGCCGTAGACGAAGATCGAGGACAGCAGAGGGCGAGCCAATCGTCGCAGAAGCATGGCCGAACGGTACCCACTCGACACGGCTAGCACACTCTAACCCGATATTGGATGAAGACTAGACACTCGTAGAAAGTGGTAGCCGAGCATCCACCTGCTCCGGCGTCGGCCGGCGACACGCCATGACACGCCATGACACGCCATAGCGCTTTCTCGGCAAATCTCGGATGTGCGCTAGAAAGGCCGATAGCGTGCTAGCGATGGACCCCATCCGCAATCCCTTCGCACCGGGGGCCGGACAGCGGCCGCCCGAACTGGCGGGCCGGGAACGCGAGATCAGCGCGTTCGAGGTGATGCTGCAACGCGTTGCGCGGGGCAGGCCCGAACGCAGCCTGGTACTGACCGGCCTGCGCGGTGTGGGCAAGACCGTGCTGCTCGGCGAACTCCGGTCGATGGCGGTGCGGCACGGCTGGGGCGCGGGCAAGATCGAAGCCCGGCCGGACGCCGACCTGCGGCGACCCCTGTCCGCCGCGCTGCACCGGGCGATCCGCGACCTCGCGGTGCGGCATCGCGCCCCGGACCGGGTCGAGGAAGTACTGGGGGTGCTCAAGGCGTTCGCGCTCAAGGCGAACAAGCCGGACGCGAAGCTGCGCGATCGGTGGCAGCCGGGGATCGACGTCCCGGCGGCGCAGGGCCGGGCGGACTCGGGCGACATCGAGATCGACCTGGTCGAGCTGTTCACCGAGGTGGCCGAGCTGGCCGCGGACGTCGGGACGGGCGCCGCGCTGCTCATCGACGAGATCCAGGACCTCAAGGCACCCGACGTCTCGGCGCTGTGTGCCGCCTGCCACGAGCTTTCCCAGTCGGGCGCGCCGCTGGTGGTGGTCGGTGCGGGACTACCCCACGTGCCGGCAGTGCTGTCGGCGTCGAAGTCGTACTCGGAACGGCTTTTCTCCTACGCGCGGATCGACCGGCTGGACCGGAACCAGGCCGACCGTGCGGTGACCGTACCCATCGAGCGGGAAGAGGCCGGCATCGAACCCGAAGCGCTGGACGCGTTGTTCGACGCTTCGGGCGGTTATCCCTACTTCATCCAGGCCTACGCGAAGGCGGCCTGGGACGCCGCGCCAGCCGATCCGATCACCATGCAGGACGTGCGGGTGGCCGCACCCGAGGCGGAGCAGGAACTCGCCGTGGGCTTCTTCGGTTCGCGCTACGAGCGGGCCACCCCGGCGGAACGGGAGTACCTGGTGGCGATGGCCGAACTGACCCAGGGGCGGGACGAGGGCGCGGGCACCTCCGACATCGCGGTCTACCTGGGCCGCAAACCCTCGTCCCTTTCGCCGGCCAGGGACAGCCTGATGAAGAAAGGCCTGGTGTATTCGGCCGAGCGCGGGCACATCGCCTTCACGGTCCCGCACTTCGGGCACTACCTGCTCGGACGTGCCGACGATTAAACCGTCTCGGTGTTTCTAGCGCTCACGCTAGAAACCTGTAGATTCCGCGATGGCCTTCCCGTGGGCGGCCGAGCGAAGCACAGCCTCCAGATTTCACCCGACAGGGTGAGCTAGACCACATAGTATGGAGGGTGTAACGCAGCCGGCCAAGGCGGCGATACCCATGATGACCCCGTGATGCTGGCGGACCCCCGACCTGGCAGCAGCACGGGGTTTTCCATTGTTTCCCCGCGCACCTCTCGCATCACCCCCGTCACATCCGATAATCTTTGACTACGTCAACGATGTTGTTGAGGTGGTCAATGAACAAGTCGGCACCGGACCGGGTCGCCAAGGTCAGGGCCTTCAACCGGCTCTACACGGGCGTGATCGGCGCGCTCGACGAGGGACTCGTGGGCTCTGCCTACTCCCTGACCGAAGCCCGGGTCCTCTACGAACTCGCACAAGAAGGCGTCACCGAGGTCACTGAACTCAGACGACGTCTGGACCTCGACGCCGGGTACGCCAGCCGCCTGCTGGGCAAGCTGGAACGACGCGGCCTGCTGGCCCGCCACCGTTCCGCGGACGACGGGCGCCGCCAGGTCATCACGCTGACCGAGACCGGGCGGGCCGAACAGGGCACGATCGAGGCGGCGACCGTGACCCAGATCGGCACGCTTCTGGAACGGTTGAGCGAGCACGACCAGCATCGCCTCCTCGCCGCGATGCGGCTGATCACCACCCTCGTCGGCGGTGACGGCGGCGACGAGGGCGAGGGCGACCCGACCCTGGTGTTGCGCCCGCCGCGGCCCGGCGACTATGGCTGGGTGATCCAGCGGCATGGTGAGCTCTACGCCCGCGAGTACGCCTGGGACTCCACCTTCGAAGCGCTGGTCGCCCGGATCGTCGCCGACTTCGTCGACAACCACCAGCCTGCGCGCGAAGCGGCCTGGATCGCCGAATCAGGCGGACGACCCGTCGGCTGTGTGTTCTGCGTGTCCGGCTCGGACGAGAAGACCGCGAAGCTGCGGCTGCTGCTCGTCGACCCGACCGCCCGGGGACGCGGAATCGGCAAGCGTCTGGTCACCGAATGTCTCACCTTCGCCCGCGCGCACGGTTACACCGCGATGGAGTTGTGGACCAACGACGTCCTCACCGCGGCCAGGCGCATCTATCAGCAGGCCGGCTTCGAGCTCACCGAGCGGGAACCCCACCACAGTTTCGGACAGGACCTGGTCGGCGAGATCTGGCGCCGCACCCTGTAGGACCGCGCCGCCCTCCCTAGCGCTTCTGGCGGCCCATCAGGAAGAACTCCGGATTCGGCCGGAGCGCGGTGAAATGCGCCAGGCGGTTCGACATCGCGAACAACGCCGTGATCGCACCGACGTCCCAGACCTCGTCGTCGGTGAGACCCGCCTCCCGTGCCGCCGCGAGATCCGCCTCGCCGAACTTCGCCGAATCCCGGGCGAGCGCCAGGGCGAGGTCGACGATGGCGCGGCCACGCTTGTCCAGCTCGACCTGCCACGGATTGCTCGACACCCGGTCCGCCAGCTCCGGGTCCTTGGCCCGGATGCGCAGGATCGCGCCGTGCGCCACCACGCAGTAGGTGCAGTGGTTGGCGCCGGAGGTCGCCACCACGACAAGCTCCCGCTCGGCCTTGCTCAGACCTTCGGGACGTTCCATCAAGGCGTCGTGATAGTCGAGGAACGCGCGCAGTTCGGCCGGCCGGTGGCCGAGCGCCCGGAAGATGTTGGGCACGAAGCCCGACTTCTCCGCGATCGCCCCGACGCGTTCGCGGAGATCTTCCGGGAGCTCGTCGAGCTCGACGACCGGAAAACGGCTTACCTGATCGCTCGCGCTGCCTGGTACCGGGCTACTCATGCCTCCACGCTAGTCAGCGAACCACCCACCGGGCGAAGGTTCTCGTCGTGCTCGTCGGCGTGGTAGTCGCCCGGCACGGTCTCGTCGGTGCCGTTGGGCACCTTCGCGGCGCGCGCGATCACGGTGACCACGACGGCCACCACGAGGTTGGCGACCAGCGCGACGAAACCAGGGTAGATCTGGAGTTGCGATCCCCCGAACGGGTGCCAGCCGAAGATCGACAGGTTGCCCAGCGGCAGCGCGGACCCGCCGAAGTGTGCCCGGCCGGTCTTGGGGTTCGGGATGCCGTAGAGCATCGCCAGCCCCCACGCCATGCCGATCACCCAGCCCGCGATCAGGCCCCACCGGTGCAGCCAGCGGGTGTAGAGCGCGAGCGCCACCGCCGGCAGCGTCTGCAGGATCAGCACACCACCGATGAGCTGCAGGTCGATGGAGAACTGCGGGTTGATGAACAGAATGAAGGCGACCGCCCCGAACTTCACGATCAGCGAGGCCAGCTTCGCCTGCTTCGCCTCCTGCGCGGGCGTCGCGTTCTTGCGCAGGTACTCCTTGTAGATGTTGCGGGTCCACAGGTTCGCCGCGGCGATCGACATGATCGCCGCCGGCACCAGCGCGCCGATCCCGATCGCGGCGAACGCGATACCGGCGAACCAGGCCGGGAACTGGGTGTCGAACAGCACCGGCACCACCGTGTTGGAGTCCGCGCTGCCCGTGGCCGCGTTGATGATCGGCTTGACCCCGGCGGTGAGCGCCACGTAGCCGAGCAGCGCGAGCAGGCCGAGGAGCAGCGAATACGCGGGAAGCGCCATCATGTTGCGCTTGATCACGTTACGGCCGCGCGAAGCGAGCACCCCGGTCACCGAGTGCGGATACAGGAACAGCGCGAGCGCCGAGCCCAGCGCCAGCGTGATGTACTGCAGCTGGTTGGTGGATCCCAGCACGATCGACCCCGAAGGCTTGTGTGTCGTGGGGTCCGGCGTGGCGAGCTTCTGCTGGCTGACGTCGAAGATGTGCGACCAGCCGCCGAACTTGGCGGGCAGATAGAACACCGCGACCAGGATGACCACATAGATCAGGCCGTCCTTGACGAACGCGATCAGCGCGGGCGCCCGCAGCCCGGACTGATAGGTGTAGACCGCCAGGATGACGAAGGCGATCAGCAGCGGCAGGTGTCCGACGAGGCCGCCGCCGTTGACCCCCATCGTGCGCAGCACCGCTTCGATTCCGGCCAGTTGCAGCGCGATGTAGGGCATCGTCGCGACGATTCCGGTGATCGCGATCAGCAGCGCCAGTGTGGGCGAGCCGAACCGACCGCGCACGAAGTCCGCCGGGGTGACGTACCCGCGCGAGCGGGACACCGACCACAGTCGCAGCGCCGGCAGGAAGACGATCGGATACAGGACGACCGTGTACGGCAACGCGTAGAAACCGAGCGCTCCGGCACCGAACACCAGCGCGGGGACGGCCACGAACGTGTAGGCGGTGTAGAGGTCGCCGCCGACGAGGAACCACGTGACCCACGAGCCGAACCTGCGTCCGCCCAGACCCCACTCGTCCAGATGATCGAGCGACCCGGCCGACTTCCACCGCGACGCCACGAAACCCAGCACGCTGACCAGGACGAACAGCAGGACGAAGATGGTCAGCTCGGGCCACTGCAGGGTACTGCCCGGACCGGCCGCCATGATCATGTCGGTCTTCACCGGCCGGTCCCCTCATCCAGGTTCTCCTGGGCAGGCCGGTCCGGCTTCCCGGTGGGCACCCGCTTGTGCCTGGTCATCACGTAGACGATGGCCACCGAGAGGACGCCGACCGGCACGAACAGGAACTGGAACCAATAGAAGAACGGCAGCCCGAACACCCTCGGCTTGTCGAAGTTGAACCAGGGCGTCACCAACATCAGCAAGGGCACGAGTAACAGCAGGTTCCACGCGCTGAGCCGTATCCCGCTCACCCCGCCGGCAGCTTTGCCAGACATCAAACCTCACTCCGGATTCTTACGCCGGGTAGACCCTATGGCTTCGGACCGCCCGCGTCACCGCTGTCCGATGTTTCGATTTGATCAGCATTTGCCGGACTGCGGCAGCCGGCCGATCCGACCTACGACAAGACGGCACAACGGTGGACAACACTGTGGAGTACTACCCGCGGCGACCGCGCGCACGAAGGCTCGCACCGGTCGCAGCCGACTTCCCCGGGTCGCCGGCGGGTCCGCCTGCGCCGCGGCGCTCAACCCTTCCTGCGGCGGATCCCGTCGAGTTTCGCTGCTCCACCCGGGTCCTTGCGACGCTTGGTCCGGAACTTGCCGGACACGACGACCAGCAGCAGATAGCCCATCGCGAGGACGAGCATGGCGAAACCGGCAAGCCACATGTCGGACCTCCTTCCGAAGCCTGGTACTCCCTTCAGACGCGCGGGCGATGGCCGAAGTCGCCGGTTTGGCGGTTTCATTTTGGTCACAGCCCGTGGTAGTCCCCAGCCTGTGCACAGTTTTGTCCACAGGCTGGGGACAAATCCACTGGATAAACTGTGGGCCATGGTGCGAGTGCCGCTGACCGAAGCCGAACGTGAGCGCGGCGAGCGGCTCGGCGCCGTTCTCCGCGAGGCGCGGGGGGCGCGGAGCATGGTCGAGGTGGCCGCCGAGGCGGGCATCTCGGTGGAAACCCTGCGCAAGATCGAGACGGGCCGGATTCCGACGCCGGCGTTCTTCACCGTCGTCGCGGTCGCGGACGCGGTGGGTCTACACCTGGAAACCCTCCGCGACGCCGTGACCGGCATCCCGGCCGGCTGAGCAGGCGGAACGCCGCTCCTCGGCAAGGGACGAAAACCCGTTTCGTGCCAACCGGAAAAGCCCTGCCGACAGGTCGTCGGCAGGGCTTTTCCGGTGCTCCGGATCGCGATCAGGCGAGACGGGACTTCAGTGCGTCGAGCTCGTCGTGCAAAGTGGACGGAACCTTGTCACCGATCTTGGCGAACCACTCCTCGATCAGCGGAATCTCCTGGCGCCATTCCGCGGCCTTGACCTCGAGCGCGGCCTGTACGTCCTCGGCCGGCCCGGCGAGGCCGTCGGTGTCGAGGTCCTCGGCGCGCGGCACGAAACCGATCGGAGTCTCGACCGCGTCCGCACGGCCTTCGAGCCGCTCCACGACCCACTTCAGCACCCGCGAGTTCTCGCCGAAGCCCGGCCACAGGAAGCGCTTGTCCTCACCACGGCGGAACCAGTTCACGTAGAAGATCTTCGGCAGCTTCGCGGCGTCGGCGTTCTTGCCGGTGTTGATCCAGTGCTGGAAGTAGTCACCCGCGTGGTAACCGATGAACGGCAGCATCGCCATCGGGTCACGCCGCACCTCGCCGACCTTGCCGGCCGCCGCCGCGGTCTTCTCCGAGGACATCGTGGCGCCCATGAACACGCCGTGCTGCCAGTCACGGGACTGGGTCACCAGCGGAACCGTGGTGGCCCGCCGGCCGCCGAAGAGGATCGCCGAGATCGGCACGCCCTTCGGGTCGTCCCACTCCGGCGCGAGAATCGGGCACTGCGACATCGGCGTGCAGTACCGCGAGTTCGGGTGCGCGGCCGGCTCGTCCGACTCCGGCGTCCAGTCCTTGCCCTTCCACGACGTCAGGTGTTCGGGCTTGCCCTCCATGCCTTCCCACCAGACATCGCCGTCGTCGGTCAGCGCGACGTTGGTGAACACGGAATTGCCCTGCTCGAGCGTGCGCATCGCGTTCGGGTTGGTGTGCCAGTCGGTCCCCGGCGCGACACCGAAGAAACCGAACTCGGGGTTCACGGCGTAGAGACGCCCGTCCTCGCCGAACCGCATCCAGGCGATGTCGTCACCCAGCGTTTCCGCGCGCCAGCCGGGAATCGTCGGCTGCAGCATCGCCAGGTTCGTCTTGCCGCAGGCACTCGGGAACGCGGCGGCGATGTAGTAGGCCTTGTTCTCCGGCGAAATGAGCTTGAGGATCAGCATGTGCTCGGCGAGCCAGCCCTCGTCGCGGGCGATGATCGAGCCGATGCGCAGCGAGTAGCACTTCTTGCCCAGCAGCGAGTTGCCGCCGTAGCCCGACCCGTAGCTCCAGATCTCGCGGGTCTCCGGGAAGTGCGAGATGTACTTGGTGTCGTTACACGGCCACGGAACGTCCTTCTCGCCCGACTCCAGCGGCTTTCCCACCGAGTGCAACGCCGGCACGAACGCGCGCTCCGTGCCGTCCTCGGCGACGAACTTGGCCAGCGCGTCGGCCCCCATCCGGGTCATCACCCGCATCGACGCGACGACATAGGCGAAATCGGTGATCTCCAGGCCCAGCTTCGGGTCGTCCGAGCCGAGCGGGCCCATGCAGAACGGGATGACGTACATCGTGCGACCACGCATGCAGCCCCGGTAGAGCTCGGTCATGGTGGCCTTCATCTCGTCCGGGTGCACCCAGTTGTTGGTCGGCCCGGCGTCCTCCTGGCGCTGCGGACAGATGAAGGTCCGCTCCTCGACCCGCGCCACGTCACTGGGGTCCGACGCCGCCCAGTACGAGCTCGGTTTGGCTTGCAGGGGAACGAAAGTTCCGGCTTCGACCAGTTCGGAATTGATTCGCTCCGCCTCCGCCGCCGAGCCGTCGCACCAGACCACCCGATCGGGCGTCGTGAGCTCGGCGACCTCTCGCACCCACGCAAGCACTCCACTGTGCGAGGTCGGCGCCTTGTCCAGACCCGGGATGGCCACTGCAGTCATTCCTTCTCCTGACCTCGAC